>CALLFA010000040.1 GCA_937997635.1 uncultured Saprospiraceae bacterium
TCTTCATTCGAAGTGAAACTTGCCATTCCCATCAAGCCTCTGATGCGGATGTGTTCTAACTTTTTCATGTCATCTATTATATTGGAAATGTGACGTTCGTCCAATCCAAACTTACTTATTTCTTCAGCTATTTTTAATTGTACAAGAATGTCAATTGTCCGCTCATTTTTCTGTGCATGTTTATCGACCGTTTGCGCCAATTCAAAAGAATCAATGGAATGAATCATGCTGACAAACGGAGCGATATATTTCACCTTGTTTTTCTGCAGATGTCCAATCAAATGCCATTCAATATCTTTTGGGAGAGAGTCGTATTTTTCCGTCAATGCTTGTACTCGATTTTCTCCAAAGATTCGCTGTCCAAGATTATAGATCGACATGATCTCCTCGTTACTTCTTGTTTTAGATACGGCAACTAGTGTAGCATCTGTCGTCTTTAAATCTTCTTGAATTTGATTGAAAATTACACTCATTTTAAAATTCTAATTCTAATAAACCATATGATTCCTCAATATAATGGATTTCATTTCTTGTGCAACTGAAACCAATTCAGCTTCTTCGCGATTATCGAGTTAGATTTTATTAATTAATTTGAATATTCTATCTGAATTGCACACATATATTATTCTGACTGACAACATTGAAGATGAATACTATTTAATCACATTAATAATCTAACTCTAATAAATCAATATCATTTCCTAAAACAGTAGATTTCATTTCTTGTTCTAGAGACTTAAATTCAAGTTTGTCCACAATTCTGGAGAATGCACCATTTTCTAATAATAATATAGAATCACAGAGTTCACTCAATGTTGAAAATATGTGAGAGGATATTAATGTTGTTTTACCCGTCTGTTTCAATTTTTGAATGATTTCAGTAATGACCAAATTGCTTTGTATATCGACACCATTGAATGGCTCATCTAGAATAAAATTGTTCTTCTTTTGTAGCAATACACCGAGTAAAGCTAATTTCTTTTTCATGCCAGTTGAGTATTGACTTGCATACTCATCTAGTGGCAACTGGAAAATATTCCTCGTGTCAAAATTTGGAGATTCAATTCCTTGGGCATGACAAATGAATTGTAAATACTCCCTACCTGTCAATCGATCTAAAAAATATGGATTGGTCGATAAAAATGCTGTTTCCTGATGAAGGTTTTTACTACCAGTTTCAATCTTACCAAGAAAGTCTTCTAATCCTGCAATGCAGTGGAATAGCGTGGTTTTGCCAGCACCATTAACACCAACTATTCCATAAATATGACCTGGATTAAACGTTATGTTTATTCCTTTAAGCACTTTATTCGCACCATAGGATTTTGACAAATTTTTGATTTCAATCATTGTAATAAATGGTTGATCTTTTGACGCGATTTTTTCCAGTATAGCGGAACAGTGTAGAACAATAAAATCGGAAGAAAAATGCTTGTGATGAACAGGATAGTGTGAGGTAATGACATCACGTCTGGATAATTGCTGTATTTACATATAAGGAAATAGATCAAAATGAGTAAACCAATGAGAATGATAAACAATAAAGGAATCGCTGATGTGGGGAACGTAATTAATTGAATAACAGCTGTCGGAAATATAGAAACACTTGTGTATAAGATTGTCGTTTTTATTTTTTCTATAAGAAAACCTTTAGATGATTTATTGTAAATGGTTATGTAATTCGAAGGTTCAAGAAATCCTAAATAACTAAGTATGATTCCGAAATGGATCACTATACTAAACAAGCCAAGATTCATATTATCACTTTTGTATGCCATTAGCATTAAAAACAAAGAAAACAGCACTAATAAAAGATATTTTCTAAACCCGATTATAAATTCAAATGGTCTATGAAAATATGGCGTAGGTAATCTCACAGAATGCTGCCGCATTATCGGTGTGAATGCTAGAATTATGCTAAATAAAAAAATGACTAACGAAAAAACATAAGCAGTTTGATATAATAGAAACAGACAAAAAGGGATGGCTACAGCTATATTCTCCAGTAACCGAATTTTCCATAAAGTGTGACCACAAATTTCTTTTAAAAATCCAAGACGCTGGGAGGAGTTAATACTAAAGATACTTACAACAGCAATCCCAGTATAGACATAAGCTGATATTTCCATTTTGTAAAAAAGCATAAATGAAAACAAGATGAACGCTATGGAGAACAGTACCACCCCTAAAACAGGATTCACACCAAGTCGCTTTAATTTTCGGGAAATCAGTTTGCATTGAAGATTGATGTAAAAAGTGATCATGTCATTCATCAATCAAAAGAGCCCATGCAGTTGAGCATTGATCTTTTCGACTATTTGCCCATAGTCTTCCACATTGTTTTTAAAATCCATGTTGTCGACATTGACCACCAGTAGAGGACCGTCATCATAACCATCAATCCAATTGTTGTATCTCTGATTCAATTTTTTTAGATAATCAAGGCTCATATTTCCTTCATAATCTCTACCTCGATCTTGGATGTGAGCAACAAGTGTTGGTATTTCTGCTTTGAGATAAATCAATAAGTCAGGTGGCTTTACTTGTGCTGACATGTTTTTAAACAGTGTAAAATATGTCTCGAAATCCCGACTTGACATCAAGCCCATATCGTGCAAGTTGGGTGCAAAGATGAAGGCGTCTTCGTATATCGTACGATCTTGTATGACAACATCTTCTCCATTTAATATTTTTTGGACTTGTTGAAATCGATGGTTTAGAAAATATATCTGAAGATTGAAGGACCAACGTTGCATATCATCATAAAAGTCGCTGAGATATGGATTGGTATCTGTTGATTCAAATTGAGCTTTCCACCCAAAATCTTTTGCAAGTTTGGAAGTGAGTGTCGTTTTTCCGGCCCCGATATTACCTGCTATAGCTAGGTATTTGATATGCTTAGATTGATTTGACAAAACTTAGGTGCTTTTACTCCTTAAGAGCACTTTATAATGTAACTTTGATTCAAAGTTAGGAAAGATACATCTTAAGTTTTGATATGGAAATAGATGACACATTAATTTCGAAATTAGAAAGACTTTCTCGCCTCAGATTAGACGAGCAAGAAAGAGAGTCTATCAAACAAGAGTTGAATAACATACTCCAAATGGTAGAAACGCTGCAAGAGTTGGATACCACTGATGTCGAGCCTTTGGTTTACGTTAATCAAAGTCGACGTCCTGAGCGAGAAGACGTTGTTGCCAATGAATTGGATGTTAGCGATTCTATTTCAAATGCACCAAAGAAGCATGAAGACGGGTTTTTCGTTGTCCCAAAAGTGATTGATAAGTAATGCAAAAAATCATTGAGATTAAAGATTTACGGAAGACCTATACAATGGGTGTTGAGTTTGTCCACGCCTTAAAGTCGATCACATTAGATATCCATCAGAATGAATATGTGGCACTTATGGGGCCATCTGGTTCAGGTAAAAGTACACTCATGAATTTGCTCGGATGCTTAGACACTCCGACAGAAGGACAATACATTCTGAATAATGAAGATGTCAGTAGTATGATAGACTCTGAGTTAGCAGAGGTGCGTAATAAAGAAATTGGATTTATATTTCAGACATTTAATTTGCTCCCAAAACTATCCTCTCTTGAAAACGTAGCCCTTCCTCTTGTCTATTCGGGTATGTCTAAAAGTAAACGATTGGATAAGGCGTATGAAGTTCTCAAAGATGTAGGATTGGGCGATAGGGTAGATCATAAGCCTAATGAACTCTCCGGTGGCCAGCGACAAAGAGTCGCTATTGCACGGGCTTTGGTGAATGATCCAGCCATTATATTAGCTGATGAACCCACAGGTAATCTCGATACAAAAACATCCATCGAGATAATGACAATATTTGAAAAATTACACGATACCGGCAATACCATTATTATTGTCACCCATGAACCAGATATTTCAGAACATGCACATCGCATAGTAAGGTTACGTGATGGTCTTGTAGAATCTGACATTATCAATGAATCCATACGACGTTCTGCTGACCCAGAGCATCGTTATAACGTCAATTAAAGTAAAGTGAAAATATATACGAAAACGGGAGACGATGGCACGACAGGCTTATTCGGTGGCCACCGAGTTTCCAAAGACAATACAAGAATAGAAGCCTATGGCACAGTTGATGAATTGAATTCCAATATTGGATATTTAAAATCGACCTTCCGTCATGCAGAATTCGATTCATTCTTGGAGTCCATCCAATCAAAATTATTCACCATTGGCTCTCAATTGGCGACCCCTGACAAATCAAAATTATCGGTCAAACCAATCAGCAATGAAGACATAAACCGCATTGAACAAGAAATTGATAAACTCAATACACAAGTCGAACCACTGAGAAATTTCATCTTACCTGGTGGATCTTCGTCATCGGCATATTGTCAGATAGTCAGGACAGTGTGCCGTAGGGCAGAAAGAAGGGTAGTCACCTTGCATCAGCAGATCGAAGTTGACTATGAAATCATGCATTTTTTAAACCGTTTATCTGATTATTTCTTTGTCTTAGCAAGAGTTCTTAATAAGCAGGATGGGAGAGAAGACATCGCGTGGTTGCCAAAGTAGCCATACTGTGTGCGTTCCATTTGTATATTTACATCACAAACACTTAGGCAAATTCAATAATTTGGGCAATTTTGAAGTTGTTTATTAGACTGTGAATGTTCAACTAACTATAAACATAAGATTTACATAAAAATATAGCTCAATACGTCTAAATGACTGAAAAACAACACAAAGTATCTATTGACCGTTCCGATTGGTTGAAGTATTTGATGGCTTTTGGTGTTGTTGTTTTGATTGCCGTTTTGTGCAGACCACGAGCTGATGATTCTTTTGATATTGGAGATTTATGGGATAATGAAGATGTAGTCTTAAAAGACGATCTTGTTATTCAAGCTCAAATCCCTCAGAATCGATTGCTCATTAATTCTACAGAACCTAAAACTGCATTTATTGAAGCAATTAATACCATCATTAAAGGCTTTCCAGATGGGGTAGATACTACAGGCAAATTTACCGTTTTCGCAAATGAAGTGGAACGGTTTTATGCCAAAGGAATTTATGCGAATAATCTAGTGGATCAGACAGGTGAAGGTGCATTGTATTTATTGCATGCAGATGGAGTTGAGCAAAAAGAATTGACAAGTGCATTTAACACGATAACAACTGTTCGACAAGAACTCAATAATTGGGTTACTAATAATCTACCTGATCGAAAAAGTCAAATTGATGGTTTAATAAAGGATCACTTGGTGCCTAATATTGAAATCACAGATTACGTTCCAGAGACACTAAAGAATCAATTGACAGAAGCACAAACACTCCCCAAAGAGTCAATGATTATTGCCAACGGAGATTTGATCACTGCTGAAAAATATGATCTGCTCAAAAAATCAGTTTTGAATAGAGAAGGTTTCTCCTTTGACGACTTTTCTTTTATTTCCTTTTTGGGTTATTTGCTACTGATTCTTTTAATCATCGGTGCACTATTGGTGTATTTACAATTCAATCATTCAACAGTGTTTGAAAAGATGAATAATCTGGCATTTATCATGATGTTTCCTGCATTGATATCAGTGTTGGTATATGTGCTTGAAGGGAGCAACATGAGTAGCTTTTTGATCCCATTTTGTGTGGTGCCGATCATCATTAAAAATTTCTTTGATGAACGACTAGCCCTATTTGTTCACATTGTCGTCGTGCTCATTGCTAGTTTTATGTCTAAACTGGATTATGAATTTACGTTTATTGAAATTTTAGCTGGAATTGTCACAGTCCTTGTGGTTTCTGAAACTCGCTACTGGAATAATTTCTTCCGAGCCATCTTGATTATTTTCGCAACGTATATTTTGGGATTCCTTGGCTTATCGCTGATACACGCAGAAAGCTTCGCATCGATTGACTGGAAACCATTTTTATACTTCGCTGTCAGCGCAGTCTTGACTTTGTTAGCGTATCCTTTCATCCCGTTGATAGAAAAAATATTTGGATTTACTAGCTCCATTCGTTTGGCCGAACTTGCCGATATGAATAATCCGTTGATCAAAGAATTGTCTATAAATGCACAAGGTACCCTACAACATTCGCTGCAAGTAAGCAATTTGGCGGAAGCTGCAACAGAAAAAATTGGAGGAAATTCTCTGTTGGTGAAAGCAGCTGCCTTGTATCATGATATTGGAAAGTTAGCTGATCCGGAAGCATACATAGAAAATCAAAAAGGACACAATCCCCATGATTCAATGAGTAATTTTGAAAGTGCTAAAAAGATCATTGATCACGTGACAAAGGGATTGGAGATGGCTAAGAAAGCACGTTTGCCTAAGGTGATCATAGATTTCATTTCTACCCATCATGGAACCACACGAGTAGAATATTTTTATCGCAACCAGTTAAAGGCTGAACCGGATAAGGAATTTGATGAATCCTTATTCAGATATCCAGGACCTAAACCAAAAACAAAAGAACAAACAATTTTAATGATAGCGGACTCGCTTGAAGCGGCTTCAAAGAGTTTGAATAACCCCACTGGACAAGACATCGATAAATTGGTAGACAACATAGTCAGATATAAAATAGATCAAGGCCAATTAGATGACAGTGAACTGAATTTCAATGAATTGGAAATGTGCACTGAAGTATTCAAATCCTTGCTAAGGAGCATCAACCATGTTCGCGTCGAATATCCAGAAGAAGTAAAATCGCCAAGTCAAAGCTAATTCACCTATAATTTCCATAAACTTTTCAGACTTTTGCCCCTTTTAACTATGAGTCTTAAGCGATAACCAACTAATGACAAATAAAGAGATTGCTAATAAATTCAACCTGCTTGGTAAACTCATGGAATTGCATGGGGAAAATCAATTCAAAGTGAGATCCTATTATAGTGCCTATCAAGCTCTTCGAAGATTGGATATGCCTTTGATTGAAATGGAGGAAGCAGAGTGGGGAAGTATCCAAGGTGTTGGTAAAGCAATACAAGGAAAAATAGGGGAGTTAATGACCAATGGAGAAATGAATACCCTGAATCGGTATATTGAAATGACCCCTCCAGGTGTTATAGAGATTCTAGCAATCAAGGGTTTGGGCCCCAAAAAAGTAGGGACAATCTGGAAGGAAATGGAAATCGAATCACCTGGGGAGCTTCTTTATGCCTGTAATGAAAACAGGTTAATCGAATTGAAAGGTTTTGGGGAAAAGACACAAGCAGATATCATTAAGCAGATTAATTTTCATTTGTCGACCAAAGGTCAATTTCTATACCCAACTGTAGAATCCGTAGCTAAAGAAATAGAAGACTTGATCCATGAGATTGAGCCAGATGCTAAATTTGGCTTTGTTGGCGAATTTGGGAGAAAGGCTTCGATAGTAACTGATGGACTTAAGATCATAAGTGATGTTGAAATGGAAGATCTCATTCTAGAAGAATTAGGAGAAGATATCACCTATGACGGCGACCAAATGGAATTGCATGGCGTCCCATTGTATTGTCAGCAAGTGGATGAAGAAGACTTCTACCTGGAATTAATCAAACAAACATCAAGTGATGCCTTTTCAAAAGAAGTAGCAAAAGCAACAAGCAAAGATGACCAAAGCAGTATTTTTGCTGACCTTGGGCTTCCAATAATTCCTGCAGAAATTAGAGATTACCCTTATCATTCTATAAAAGAATTAAAAGAAATTGCAGTGGATTTGGTTGAAATGGAGGACATCAAAGGAGTCATCCACAATCATACGACATACAGTGATGGATTATACAGTGTAGCTGAAATGGCGGATTACACGAAAGAACTGGGCTATGAATATCTGGTTATAACTGATCATTCTAAATCGGCATTTTATGCAAATGGACTAAGTGTAGAAAGAGTAAAGCAGCAACAGAAAGAAATAGATCAACTCAACAAAGGGTATGAACAATTCCATGTATTCAAAGGAATAGAGTGCGATATACTGTATGATGGATCTATGGACTATACTGATGATGTATTGTCTAGTTTTGATCTGGTGATAGCATCAGTGCATTCGCAGTTGAAAATGACGGAGGAGAAAGCCAATGCGCGTTTGATCAAAGCGATTGAGCATCCTCATGTAAAAATGCTTGGCCATATGACTGGTCGATTGCTTTTAGCAAGGCAAGGGTACCCTGTAAATCATCAAAAAATTATTGATGCTTGTGCGGCTAATGGCGTGTGTATAGAGCTTAATGCCAATCCGCATCGATTGGATATCGACCATAAATGGATACAATATGCTACTAAAAAGGGTGTTTTTATCTCAATAAATCCAGATGCACACAACAAAGAAGGCATCCATGACATTAAGTATGGTGTGTATGCTGCTAGAAAAGGCGGATTATCGAAGGAAAACTGCTTAAATACGAAAGACTTATCCCTATTTAGAGATTGGCTAGAGAAAACGTAATCTTAAATTATGTATGTTTCAATAGCTCTTGAGTTTGAAATTCAGCTTTCAAATTCTCGAGCAGAGTGTAAAAAGGATGAAAAGTGTTTGTTAATCGCTTGTTAACGGACGTTTGGATTGATTTTTGGATTACTGAAATATAAAATATTCATATACATTTGTACAAAATTGTTAATTGTTAATCAAAAAATATTCATAGAATGAGATCATTTAAATTGTTGATGGCTTTTGCAGCTTTCGCAACATTCGCATTTACAGCATGTAACAGCGGTTCTTCTAAAGAAGATGCAGCTAGAGAAAGTTTGGCTACAACCAACACAGCGACAACTCCTGCTGCTACACCTCAAGCAGCTCCTGAGGCTAACATACCGGCAGGACCACTTACTTCAGTTTCTTTTCCAGAGACTATTTTTGACTTCGGAGAAATAGAAGAAGGCGAAAAGGTAACTCATGTGTACTCTTTTAAAAACACTGGATCTAACCCACTTATCATTAGCAACGCTAAAGGATCATGTGGATGTACTGTTCCAGATTGGCCGAGAGAACCAATTCCACCAGGAGAGTCTGGCGAAATTAGAGTTCAGTATGACTCAAAAGGAAAAGGTCAGCCAGAAGGAAGAGCAGAATCAAAAAGAGTGACTATCACTGCAAATACAGATCCTGCAAACTCTTACCTAACAATCAAAGGAAAAGTATTCAAACCAGCTGCTCCAGAATCATAGGACCACAGTTTGATAAAAGATATAAAAAGCCATCTCGCAATATGCGTGATGGCTTTTTTATTTTGTTGAGTTACGGAAGGCGTCCCGCCTCAATGTGTACCGTCGAATTTATTCGATGAATTGTTATTGTCTCTATACTATTGGCACTAGGTAGACAAGATCAGATTTCAGAAGTACTGTTTTTATTAAGAACAAATGATAACATAAGTGAGGCTGGAACTCCTCAAAGTGCTGATGATGTTGTCTGGTTTTTAGTCGACGCCCCTGTGTACCGTAGAATTTATTCGATGAATTGTTATTGTCTTTATACTATTGACACTAGGTAGACAAGATCAGATTTCGAAGGACTGCTGTTATTAACAACAATAGGGATTTTCCATATCTCGTTCATCTTATATTAAAATGAAAATAATTTGACCGTTTCTTACTTGATCTTTTATCTGTTCTCATCGTAGAAAATGCTCATGCATACCTGCATTCACTACGTTTTTCGTCTTGACAACAGACAAAACTTCTACGTAATAAATCAGTCAACCCATTCTCCTTTTGGTATATAACAAATATGTTGCTATGAAATCTCTATATTTCTTTATGTGTATAGGCTTGATTGCTTGCACGTCTAATGATGAAATTACAGAACAACTGTCCTCAAATTCAGAAGTACTAATTAATTGTTGGACGCACTCCATGGAAGAGGATCCCAATTCGAACGTTCAAATATACAGGCCATGTGATTTTATGGAATTCCCAGTTTCTAGATTTAGAATGACAATGACACTCCATTCAGATGGTACGGCAGAATACTTGGAATTATCGCCTGTTGATGCACACCAAACCGTAGCAGGTAGCTGGCGATTTACAGAAGAAGACAGTAACTTCCAATTAATGAATGAAAAAGAAGATGCAATTCTCAGTGGGACAGTAGGTGAACTTAGTAGTGATATTTTAGCTATTCGTTTCTAATGCACTCTTTGTACCGTCTGTTTGTACCGTCGAATTCATTCGACGCACAGTATCACGTCGCTGAAGGCTTCCAGCCTCAGCAAATAGAAGGAGAAAGTTAAGAAGCCAGCCTCATACTTTTTGAGGCGAGACGCATACAAGGACGCGTCGCTGAAGGCTTCTAGCCTCAGCAAAGTGGAGGAGAAAGTAAAAAAGCCAGCCTCCTACTTCTTAAGGCGAGACGCCTGCAAGGACGCGTCGCTGAAGGCTTCCAGCCTCAGCAAATAGAAGGAGAAAGTTAAAAGAAAGCCAGCCTCATACTTTTTGAGGCGAGACGCATACAAGGACGCGTCTCTGAAGGCTTCTAGCCTCAGCAAAGTGAAGGAAAATAGTAAAAGCCAGCCTCATAATTTTTGAAGCGAGACACCTACAAGGAAACGTCGCTGAAGTCTTCCAGCCTGAGCAAATAGAAGGAGAAAGTTAAAAGAAGCCTGCCTCGTACTTCTTGAGGCGAGACGCCTGCAAGGACGCACTTTACATATTTCGCCTATTCATCTCCTTATGCATGTAATCAACTGCTCTTGCCGTTAGTGCCATATAGGTGATCGATGGATTTTGTGTTGCAGAGCTTGTCATACATGATCCATCTGTGATGAATACATTTTTGACATCATGCATTTGATTCCATTTATTCAATACACTTGTTTTAGGATCGCGGCCCATTCTTGCAGTTCCCATTTCGTGAATAGCAGCACCCACAGCTGTTTCGACATTGTAAGATGTTATGTCGGTGCAGCCAGCGGCTTCTAGCATTTCTTCTGCACAGATAACACCGTCTTTTCTCAATTCTTTTTCATTTTCTCTAAGTTTTGTATCAAAAGTGATGATCGGCATCCCATTTTTGTCTTTCTTGTCAAAATTCAAGAACATCTTGTTTTCATGATACGGTAACAACTCTCCAAAACATGTCATGTTTATTTGGTACGGACCTGGTTTGACAATTTGTTCTTTCAGTGATTCACCTATGCCTTCCCCGACCCCTTTAATTCTGTGTGCTCGACCTTGATATCCATACCCTCTGATGAAATTATCCATTTTGGTAGCTTCATCAATATTTCTAAATCTCGGAATGTAAAAACCCATTGGTTTTCTGCCTTTATAATAAGTGTCTTCAAAGCCTGGTAAAGTGGCTGATGCTCCCATACCATAATGATGATCCATCATATTGTGACCAAGCTCACCACTTGAGTTGCCAAGTCCATCAGGGAACTCTTCAGAACGGCTATTCAATAAAATGGCTGTGGTACCAATAGTACTCGCATTACAGAAAATGACCTTAGCGAAAAACTCAACATCTTCACCTGTCTCTGCATCTCGTACTCGTACACCAGTTGCTTTTCTCGTTTCCTTATCAAATACAATCTCATGAGCCACACTATTTGGACGCATCCATAAATTACCAGTTTCTTCAGCTACAGGTAATGTGGCGGATAGAGAACTAAAATATGCACCATAAGGACAACCACGTACACAACGGCTTCTACTTTGGCATTGACCTCGTTTGCCTTTATGTACCTCGGGTTTGTATTGGGTCAAATTTGCAACACGACCAGGTGTCAAAATGCGATAAGGGTATTTCTTGGCAACAGCCTCTCTCATATGCTGCTCAGCACAATTCAATTTAAAGGGAGGAAGAAACACACCATCAGGCACTTGTTTAAGTCCTTCTTTCTGTCCAGAAACACCGACAAAGGTTTCTACATAATCGTACCAGGGTTCAATGTCCTTATATCGTATTGGCCAATCTATAGCTACTCCATCTTTTGCATTTGCCTCAAAATCTAAATCACTCCAGCGATAACAATGTCTGCCCCACATGATTGATCTACCACCAACATGATGTCCACGTATCCAATCAAATCGAGTCCCTTCCACTTCATCATAAGGATACTCATCATCTTTGTTGATGAACTGTTTATGATCTTCTTTGACCCACCAACTAAGTCTATTTTGTTTGAAGTAATGCGCCGCTACTTCTTCCTTCGACACAGTATTGTTGTTTTCTAGTTCCCAGTTGTCCAGATTTGCAGTAGGGTAGTCGCCATGTTTGACCATCGGACCTCGCTCCAAGACAAGTGTTTTGTAACCTTTCTTACACAATTCCATAGCTGCATAGCCTCCGCTGATACCAGAACCTATAACGATGGCATCATAGGTATATTCTTCTTTTCCTTGTGAATTAAAATACATCATATCGTCCACGCTTTTCCACCTGTATCTTCAAGAGGAATACATGCTTGATATTCTCCAGGTACTGGCAAGTGATTTAATAATTGGGTTCCAACTTCTTCTGTATTTAGAAAATAATGGATGAGTTTTTGTTTTACAAATTTGTAAGCAGTTGCCGTATCCCAGTCACCGTTGGTTAGATTTTGATCAACACTAGTCACCAACTCAATAGCCTTGCTTTCATCCATGTCAAATAAAGAAATTCCATCGCCTTTAGTAGAGAAATGGTTGTTAAGAAGTTCTACACTTTTGGATAATGAATTTAGCTGATCGTCATCTTGAATGGCTGTTTCTATTTTATCCATGATCTGGACTACTCCTGTTGACTTTGCGCCAGGCGTGTCAGAAGATGGTAGCAGTATATTGGCCAATGATTTTAAGAATTCAAAGTCTTTTTCAGCAAAAATGGTGGAGCTGTAGTTGGCTGTATCAATTTCTAATACATTTCCTTTGCACCCTGGAAAAATGGAGCTTAACGCTATTCCAGAGGTAGAATAGAAAGCCACTTTAATGAGCTTACGTCTTTTCATATTACTTCAAGTTGAAGATAACAAGATAATATAAATTCGCTAAGAGGTATAATGCTCAGATAAATAGTTAGTCCTTGTTATATACCCAGCGCACTTGAGTGTGCCCCATTTACTACTGCCCATTTTATCAATATCTGTGTGGCAAAGCCTCGTAAGACACCACTATTCCTACGTTATACGCCTTGATCTCGAAAAAAAATGGCCATATAGTTAACAGCTCATACTCAAATCCGTTGGCTATATGATTGGCAAGTCAGGCAATAATTTTAGGGATCTAATCTGATGTGTGTGCCGATCAATATGATAGATGTTGAAATATACCCATTCATATCGTGTCATATAACCAGTAAGTGGATGTTTAAATGCAGTGTATTCTTCAGACCACGCTCTTGTCTCATCTTCTTCAATGAGTTGGACTCTAATCTTTTTAATATGGTCAAGGAAATCTGCACAGGTTTTATCAGAATCACAGGGTACCAACATATCCATTGACGTGTATTCTTTCGAATGATCTCCAAAATAATTTCGAATGGATATGATCTTTTCGAATGGACTTCTTACTGTATGTTTTCCTTGCACAGCACAGAGTTCGAATACCGCAGTTTCCGTTATGTAAAGATGTTCTAGAATTTGATGAATGCACCATTTGCCTTCTTTTGGTATTCGTTTTGATTGTGCATCACTAATATCGGATAGGCATTCAGCCAGATATTCTATGTTGTGGTTTGAATCTTGAATGAGGCGTTCTATATCCATATTATGTTAATTCTTTGTATCTAAAACAAGAGGTGACATGATCGTTGACCATGCCACAAGCTTGCATGAACGCGTACACAATCGTACTGCCTACAAACTTAAACCCATCTTTTTTTAATTGTTTACTCATCTTGTCACTGATGGGTGTGTTGGCCGGAACATCTTTTAATGTTTTGTATTTGTTTATGATGGGTTCACCGTCAACAAATTGCCAAATGTACTCTGAGAAGGACTGGCGTTTTGTAATCTCTAAATACAATTGTGCGTTGACAATAAATGCATTTACTTTCAATTTATTTCTGATGATGCCTGGATCACTTAAGAGTTTTTCTCTTTTCTTGTCAGTATATCTAGCTATTTTTTCTGGGTTGAATTGATCAAACACTTTGCGATAATGTTCACGTTTATTTAAAACTGTAATCCAGCTCAAGCCCGCTTGTGCACCTTCAAGATTTAACATCTCAAAAAGAGTTTGGTCGTCGTATTCAGGGACACCCCATTCTTTGTCATGATAGTCAATATACAATTCAGAAGATTGACACCATTCGCATCTATTTTTCATTATAGCGATAGTTTGATTGACAATGTAAGTGATTACAATGAGAAGTCAGATATGAAGTAGTCAGATTAATTTTAGAATGTAATCGATGGGAGTACTACCATTTATTTAATAAATAGAATAAGTTGTAAAACTAAAATAGATAAAGTCTGGTTGCACTTAATTCAAAATCTAAATCACATCTAAATGATGCCCAAATTTGGATTTCTTAGTTTCCAGATAGCCGCGGTTTTCTTTTTTAGGTTCTATTTGTAAAGGTATCCGTTCTATGATTTCGATATTAGAAGAATCAAAAGCGGCAACTTTATCTGGGTTATTTGTCAATAGGTTGATCTTATTAATATTGAGATCTTCCAATATAAACAAAGCTTCATCGTATTGCCGTGCGTCAATGGTGAAGCCCAATATTTGATTTGCTTCAGCAGTATCATAGCCAGCATCTTGCTTTTCATAAGCATGTAATTTATTGATGATGCCAATGCCTCTGCCTTCTTGACGTAAATAGATGAGTAAACCAGTGTTCTTTGCAATGTATTCTAATGATTTATCCAGTTGCTCGCCACATTCACACCTGTTAGATCCAAAAAGATCTCCAGTCAAACATTCTGAATGAATTCTCACATTGACAATCGAGTCAATTCTTGTTTTTGGATTAAATAATGCCAAATGAGGCATTTTGTCCTCTGCATTATTTGAATATGCAATTAGTTGGAATTCGCCGTGATCTGTAGGTATCATTGCTTCTCCTTGTATCGTCATGGTATTTTTTCCTTTCGAACTCATATGATTACCTTAACAGCTAACTGTGAATGCTATTTGAATACAAACTTAAGACTAATTAGATTCATATAAAACGCAGTTTGGATAGAATTCAATTAAGTTTTACATTCATTGATATTAGTTAATAAACTAAAAAACAGGTGTATGGTTGAAAAGATGATGAAAAGCATTGAGGAAAAATATGGAAAGCCTTTTTCTCATTGGGTCCAATTACTTAAGAATTCGGGATTAGAGAAACATGGAGACATGCTGAAATTACTAAAATCAGACTTTGGTTTTTCACATGGCTTTGCCAATTTGGTTGCACATAAAGCTAGAGAGTCAGATGCAGCTTCTGCAGGGTCAAGTGATTCTTTGATTGATTCACAATATGCAAAAGGTAAAGAACAGCTGCGTCCGATTTACGATACATTAATCAAGAAAATTAGCAATTTTGGAAACGACTTCGAAATAGCTCCTAAGAAAGCATATGTCAGTTTGAGAAGATCCAAACAATTCGCCCTTATTCAGCCAAGCACGAAAACGAGAGTAGATGTTGGCATTAATTTAAAAGGGAAAGAACCAACAGAAAAGCTTGAAGCATCTGGAAGTTTCAATGCAATGGTTAGTCATCGAGTGAGATTAACTGACGTGAAACAAATAGACAAAGAATTAATGGCTTGGTTAAAAGAGGCTTACGAAAACGCATAATAAGACAGCATACGAATTAAACATCAAGCTCTATCCCTGGTATAGATCTTTGACAGCAGCGATGGCTTACCTGCCCATCTTTTTCTTGTTTTTTAATGACATGGTGTCCTTGCCGCAAGTGCTGCTGTTGGAGTCAATTTACTACATTAGTGTTGTCTGCATTGAAGTACCTTCTGGTTATTTTTCAGATAGTATTGGTCGGAAGAAGACCTTAATAATTTCAACTCTTCTGTTTGTATTAGCTTATTTAGTTTTTGGTGCGGCAAGCAACTTTGCTTTTCTTGCAATAGGTCAAGTACTTTTGGCTGCAGCTATATCATTTCGTTCAGGTACGGATACATCATTTTATTATGAATCGCTTGTCCAAGTAGCTAAAGAGCATGAGTATGGAGATCGTGAAGCGAAAGTTCAAAGCTGGAGTCAAGTGGCAAGTGCTGGAGCTGTACTCATGGGTGGATTTCTTGGAAGTGTTGCACTCAATTTGCCATATTACTTGTCAGCACTGTTGGTTATTCCTCCTTTGGTCATCTGTTTTTATTTTACCGAACCAGAACAAGAAGAAGCAGATATAATACCATTTATCAAACAACTCAAGATCAGTATTTCATACTTAAAGGATCATCAACTGCGATGGATTTTTTATTTCTCTGTATTGATGTATGCGATGACACATGTCCCGTATGAATTTTATCAACCATATTTAAAACTGTTGGAAGATAGAGGAGACTTGTTGCAAATGGATGCACCGATTGCTTCCGGATTATTATTCGCTCTCACGAGATTTGTTGCTGCTTTTGCAGCTCGTTTTAGTGTGGTCTGGACAAAGAAATATGGATTCTTTAGATTGTTACTTTTCGCTCTTTTAATCCAAGGGGTAATTATTGGATTGCTTAGCTGGAAGTTGCATGCGTTGATTGTCCTCATTGTTTTGTTTAGGAATTTTTCAATGTTATTGACAACAGCTCCAATTAATGCAGTCATTGCACCATTGATCAACCAGGCACAAAGAGCTACTTATTTTTCTATTCAAAGTTTGGTTTATCGTTTGAGTTTTGCAATCATTTTGATCGGCCTTGCCTTGCCTTTTGGAGAAAACCATGTAACGGATTGGCCAGCTTTATCTTGGATGCTTCGTGTGTCGCTAGTGGGTGCAATTATTTTCACAATTTTATTATACATAAAGACTCCTAAACGAATCGTATTACCTGAATGAAATTTCTATGCTAGTGCAATTCAATTATGATTTTTTTCATTACACTTATTTTACCTTGAATAATGTATATGAATTATAATGCTTCGGCAACAACAAATGTACTACCACCTATAAAGACGCAGTCATCTTCATCGGCAGATTGAATGGCGGTTGCTTTGGCTTGGACTACGCTATCAAAAAAGCGAGCATCTAATTCTTGTTGGAGGGCATAAGATTTTAATTCAGACAAAGCTAATCCTCTAAAGATAGATGGCTTGCAAAAATAAAATTTGCTGTCTCTTGGGAATTTGGCTAGCAATGATTGCCAGTCTTTATCTTTTACAAAGCCTAAAACAAGGTGCAAGGATTTGTTCAGTTGCTTTAATTCTGTAGTAATGTAATTAATCCCATCTATGTTGTGTGCACTATCTAAAATAACAAGTGGTTCTTTGGATTGAATGTGCCATCTACCTTGATAGCTCGTGTTGGCTAAAATATGCGTTAAGCCATTGCTTATTTTTTCTTCACTGAGTTCAGATTTAGAATTAAGAAAGGTAAGGTAGGCAGCAAGTGCTGTTCGAATGTTATGAATTTGGAAAGGACCATTTAGGGGAGTAGAAACTTTAAAATTAATATTGTTGCTGATGCTTATTTCATAAGTAGACAAACCATCGCTGGTGTAAAGTAATGCCGCAGTACATATATCTTCCGCATACAGTAAAGGAGCATTTTTCTCTTTTGCTACGTTCATGAAAACATCTTGAACCATCTGTTGCCGTTCGCCAATGATTATAGGTGTACTAGCTTTTATAATTCCAGCTTTCTCTCCAGCAATTTCGATCAACGTGTCGCCGAGCATATTCATGTGATCATATCCAATGTTTGTAATCACAGATAATTTGGGTAAGATAATATTGGTTGAATCTAAACGACCCCCTAGACCGGTTTCTATTATAGCAATGTCAACCTGTTGTTTACAAAAATAATCAAAAGCCATGGCTACTGTAATCTCAAAGAAAGAAGGGGATATATCCTGGATACTTTCTTTCACGTACTGTGTAAAGCTGATTACGTCTTGCTCTGCTATATATTTTTCATTGATCTTAATGCGTTCTCTAAAGTCTTTGTAGTGGGGTGATGTATATAAACCTACTCTTAGGCCTTCTTGCTGCAAAAGAGAAGACAGAATATGCGATGTCGTACCTTTGCCATTTGTCCCAGCAATATGGATAGAAGGAAACTGATTCTGCGGATTATGCAGCTTTTCACATAAGTAAATAATGTTATCTAGCGTCTTTTTCATCGCCGACGACCCTTGACGTTGATACATAGGTAACTGTGAAAATAAGTAGTCTAATGTCTGATTATAGGTCATATGAGTTTAAAAAGTTCGTAAAAATATACAATCTGTAAAGATGTGAATATGACTCAATTTCAACAATTTTAGAGTGAATTTCATAGATAACCAAAGGCATTAGTAAAAATAGTTGACATGACAACGAAGAGCCAATAATGTGGCAAAGAAAATTAATATTCTGATTATCAATAACTTAACTATAATTCCTTGATAATCAGATCAAATTGAACCCAAAGTATAGTTGATTTTATCTACATTTAGTATAGAATTAAGTGACATTTGCTCTATTCGCTAACTAAAGCTGCATAAAATGGGTTGGTTTAAGAGATTGAAAGATGGGATACAAACTAAAACGAAGTCCAAAAGGGAGGCTCCTGATGGGCTGTGGCATAAATGCAAAAGTTGTGGGACGACAAATACGTACAAAGAATTAAAAGAAAATTTCTTCATTTGCCCCAAATGCGACTACCATACCAGGATTGGCTCACACGACTATTTTGACATTATATTCGATGGTAAATACGAATTATTATACGAGAACATCCGTTCCAAAGACATTCTAAAATTTAAAGACCTCAAGTCATATGAAGACCGATTGATTGGTGCTCATGAGCGTACTTCTTTACCCGATGCTATATCTGTTGCGACTGGCAAAGTAAATAAGAAGCAGATTACGATCGCTGCCATGGATTTTAGCTTTATTGGTGGTTCGATGGGTTCTGTTGTAGGAGAAAAAATATCAAAAGCTGTTGACCATTGCATCAAAATAAAATCACCTTTAATGATAATCTCTAAATCTGGAGGTGCAAGAATGATGGAATCTGCGTTCTCTTTAATGCAAATGGCTAAAACTTCCACGAAACTAGCTCAGTTGGCAAGAGCAAAAATTCCATATTTTTCATTTATGACAGATCCTACTACTGGGGGTGTGACTGCGTCTTTCGCAATGTTAGGAGATGTGAATTTTGCTGAGCCAAAGGCATTGATTGGTTTTGCTGGACCACGGGTCATAAAGGAAACCATAAAAAAGGACTTACCCGATGGTTTTCAAACATCAGAATTCTTGCTAGACCATGGATTTCTTGATTTTATTATCAGTAGAAAAATGTTAAAAGAAAGGATTTATGACCTTTTATGTCTTTTCATAATTAAATAATAATTAATTGATAATCAATTAGTTAGGCAATATTGATCAACATTATACAGGAGATTAATGTTAGTCAAAGACACACTAAGTCGTATTTAATGCGTTTATATATAAATCAACGGCTTATGAAATCTTCAAATACTTCTGCTTCCAAACGCATTAGAAATTCAAGAAAACGGATCAATCTTTTAAAGGAACTAGAGTTTACAACCATAGAGTTTTTATGCAAAATTATGCCGCAATGGGTAACTCCAAATATTTTAACTGGCATTGGTTTACTTGGTAGCATAATCGTTGCTGTTGGTTTAATCTTGGGTATTTACAATGCCTGGTGGTTACTAATGTCAGTAGTTGGTTTTGCTGTTCAGTGGTTTGGTGACTCTTTGGATGGTCGATTGGCTTACTTTAGAAATATACCGCGTAAGTGGTATGGCTGGTCATTAGATTTAAATGTTGATTGGATTTCAACATCAATAATAGGATTAGGATTCTATTTTTTCTTCCCAGAATATAAGATTGTTTCATTCTTATTTGTTGTTGCTTATGGAGGATCGATGATTGTTGCTCTCATGCGATACAAAATCAATAACCAATACATTATAGATGCTGGTTTACTCGGTCCTACAGAACTTCGAATAATCATTTGTTTATTCCTTTTGTTGGAGATTATATTTCCAGGTGCATTGCTTATTTTTGCTTTTTTCGGATCAATTATTTTGATGATCATCAATCTGGTAGATTCGTATAAAGTCATGAGATTAGGAGATGCTCGAGATATTCAGGAAAAATTTGAAAAGTCAGCTCTTGGTGCTGCGTAACTAGATGAATAAGGATTCTTTTATCGCAGTGTTCGCACGATCACAAGTATCGGCGTTTTGTGGTGGTGTGGTCGATTACAGCATCATGTTAATCCTTACCGAATTTTTTGGTGTTCATTATGTTTTATCAATTGTCATTGGTGGCGTATGTGGTGCTGTTGTGAACTATACAGCAAACAGAAGATGGACCTTTGAAGGCACGACAGAATCCAAAAAAACACAAATACCAAAATTCATAACAGTTGCTCTTGGCACCATTTTCCTGAAATCCACAGGTACCTATGTTTTTACAGAATTCTTGAAGATCGACTATAAAATATCCAGGCTGATTGTCGACGCCTTTGTTGCTTTTGGCTTCAATTTTACATTACAAAAGTATTGGGTATTTAAGTAACGTCGAATTTTACATTACAAAAGTATTGGGTGTTTAAGTACCGTCGAATTTATTCGATGAGCCCGTTACAGCTTTTTGAAGATGAGCCCATATACAATTCTATGCTTAACACAATAGAGCACTACAATCATACCGCTTGCGGGACTCAGTCCCACAAGTGCCTAGCGTGTAGCTTACTGTGGAGGATATTGTTTGTTCTAATGAAACTTGGCACTTAGGACTGTGTCCTCTGAGGGTAGGAACTTATACACGTATTCCATTATTAAAAAGCTATGAAAATTCATCGAATAAATTCAACGGTACAAAAGAGATACAATTATGTTCTTGAAAAAATTACCAACGCAACCCGAAACTACCCCAATTCTATCAAACTAAATTTACTATCCAAAGGATTCAAATTTTCTACCAAGAACAATATCCATTCTTCACCATGTGCTGCATAGTATTGAGCAAAATTCTCGTACCTCTCTTGCAATTTATTGTGGGGGTAAAGTTTAGATTTAATCGAAGATATACGACCTAATTGGACATCATTTTTTGCTTTAATCGCTTTTTTTAATTTGGCTTCTATATGGCCAATTGCTTTGATTTGTTTTGCAGATTCTGCTTTCACAAAAGAAGTCAAACTTTGATCTACACCACTTGCTTTATTAGCTAATGCTTCAAATATATCGGCAATGGCTGCCTTACTGTCAGACAAAGAAAAATCGTCGGATACATGTTCTTGTAGGAAGAGATTGGTCAGTTCCAACTCGGTCGACAGAAAAGAATGCAGGCCAAAAGGAGTTTTACCAAGTTGTTTTTGTATGCTGCCATTCACTTGTAACGCAGAGTTTCTTCGTATCAATAATGGAAAAGGTATATTGTAATGTTCAAATTGTTTTTTTCTTTCTGTCCAGTATGCTATTTCTCCACCTCCGCCGATGTAGGCAAGGTTGGGTAAAATAGTCTCTTGGTACAAGGGGCGCAGAAGTACATTAGGACTAAAAAGCTCTGGACTTGCATCCACAAGTTCAAGTATTTCTTTTTCACTAAAGGATATATCAGTGTTGAGTACTTTATATCTGTCGCCTTCTTTCACAATTCTTTCTCTCATACCTTTCTTGAAGTGAAAGAGATTGATTTCTCTAGGCCTTGCTTGAGCTTTAAGCCCTTTAGATTCCAAGTTGTCTATACATGAATTTACAATTCTATGAGAGCTTTGATTGATCAATTCGTCTTTGATAATAGGAATGAATTTCTGCTTGAATTCTACTTGATCCATATTAAGATAGACCAAGCCAAATTTTCCAAACAGCTCATTGATAATGTGGAAATTAATATCTGCATATGTTTTGGCATTGGCTACAGCGCTTCCTAAAATCTCTGCCAATTGATTTACATGTGGAGCTCGTTCTCCTAAGATGTCCAATAGGTCTGTTAAGGCTGTATCTACTCCCGCAGGTGACATGCGACCGACAGGGCCTTGTTCATTGTTTTCCCAAACTACCTGTTTATTAAATATGTTAACCGTATTGATTTCTTCAAAATCATGATCTTCACCTCCTGAAACAAAAACTGGTACAAAGTTGTATTGACTATAAGTAGCTTTTAATTGTTGGCTCAAATGAATGACCGATGCAATCTTATACATGTAGTACAGCGGTCCCGTAAACAGACTTGGTTGATGAGCAGTAACAACGGTGAAGGACTTCTCAGAAGCTAGAGACTCTATGTTTTGTTTAGTTTGATCTGTTGTTTGACTGCCGCTATATTGCCTATTCAGAACGGACACCAATAAATCTCTATCCATCTCGTGTTTAGCTTTTGCATGGATAACATCTTTAAATGTATCTATGCTAGGCCAAGCCGTTATTGAATCATTTAACCTGTCGTCTTGTTCGATAAAGGCCAAATCTCTTTTAGATAGACCGTCAACACTATTATAATCAACCTGTATAAGCTTCATCGTCTAAATTCCTTTCTTTTCTGCAAAAGTAATTAACATAAGCTCATTAACAGTCATTATCTGTTTAAGATCGAGAGAAAATTATTAGGTAGTAAAATTTGACTTCTTTCGGACAATTTGAAAAAGGAAAATAGAAAGTAAAATTTGATAATCAAAAAGGAAATATCAGGTAAAATTTGATAATTAGTTTTCACCTCATTTATTACCAAAGTGTTACTCTGGAGGGCAAAAAAAAAGGAGTTGAAAAACTCAACTCCTTTTTATCATCTTATTGGATGGCTATCATTTTCTTAGTGATAACCACATCGTCTACTTTCAGTTGGTAGTATAAGACACCACTACTGACATCGAGATCATCTCGTTTCAGCAGA
>CALLFA010000041.1 GCA_937997635.1 uncultured Saprospiraceae bacterium
TAGAAATGGCTTGGCGATATCATCATGGCGATGGTCCTTACAAAACAGGCGACAGAACCGGGGCCCTGGCGTTTGGAACGCTTGGTGCCGGCGACATTAAATACCATACCAATTCTAATCGTAGAAACCCAGCTGGAGGCATAGAGGATTTGGGCTACAAAAACCAATGGACCTCCGGTTCTTACCCAGGGGTCACCAGTAGCCCGGATGTCACCTATTCTTTCGTAATTGATGAAGCTAGTGACGTCGTCATATCTACAGACTATGCGGAAACTAATTTTGATACGCGTGTGCATCTGTTCAAAGCTGATCCTACGATGGGTACTAATGGCGAACTGTTGCAAAGCAGTCTTGATATCAGCAATGACAACAATAAATCTGCACTAGTACACCATCTCCAACCTGGCGAATACTGGATCGTGGTAGAAGGCGATCAAAGTACGACTGTTGGTGATTTCAAATTATCCGTTGCTGTAGCATCAGGATTTTCTGATTATGAGCTTGTCATCTCGAATGCACATGTCAATAGCGTTGGTAAGTTTATTTGTCCATTAACCACATTTACACCTGTATCATCTCCTGAAACAATTGCCTACCAATGGCAAACTAAACCATCTGCAGAAGGTGAATCAGCATGGACCGATATTTTTGAAGGTACTGATGAATTCATAGATGGTGTTGGTAGTAATCCGACATTTCCCTTAGATGTCAGAAGAATCATGAGCTCCGCAGGCATAACTCTGATTTCTAACATACTTCGCTTCGATGGTGTAGTTGGAACAGGCATCATCAATGGAAGAGTCACTGGTCCCGTAGCAAGCGGATCTCAAGGCATCGAAGGAGTATGGGTGTACGCCATACCATCTGAGCCAATAGTCGGAAGATGTTCGATGGAACCGGACAGCGCAATCACTAATACAAATGGAGATTACACTTTAAAAAATATAGTGTATCCTGTAGGCGGATTTGTCGATTATGACGTTTATCCCATTTACCTGGATCATGAGTTTACGCCAGACACAATCCACGATGTGACAGTAGGAAGTGGAAGCAATCCAACCATTGCAACATTTATCGACAACACAGTAGTATTCATCAGTGGGAAAGTCGAGCAAGACTCTGGAGAGGACGTATGTGGTTTACCCAACGTGACCGTTTCGCTTGCTGGTTTAACGACAACTACATTAACAGATTCTTTGGGTAATTATAAATTGCCAGCACAAGTTGGCAGCTTTGATGTTGAGGCATTTTATGTTGATAATACTCATGTATTGACCCCAGCCCTTCATGAGAATGTCGTGGTCGTAACAGATGTCACTGGACTGAATTTTGAAAGTACAACAAAACACAATATTTCCGGAACAGTCACGACGTGTAATGGAAACTGTCTAGGTAAGGTAGAAATTCAAATAGAAGATACAGTGAGTGACGATTGTTTTGTCTTTAAGACAGTTACCGATGATTGTGGAAATTTCACTATTGATGTTCCTGGTCGTGATTACATCGTTTCGATCACAGAGGATAACCATGACCTTGATCCTGGTTATGACATTGCTGATATTGTCACATTTTTTAGTGATACTATTCTTGCAAATGTAGCTGTCTCAGATACAGTGTATCATTTTGAATACAGACAAGAGCCACTGGTCAACATACAAACGGCAACGGACAGTACCGGATTTCAAACCATTGGCAATTGCACGCAAGATATCGTGCTGGGACAAGGCGAATTGACAAGGATCATCTTTGAGATCACAGAAGATCAAAATTACAATTGTCCTTTAGATACGGGTATTCTAGTGGTTATCGATGATATTTCAGGCATAGACACTTTGTTATATCCTATTAGTGATGGTATAGTTATCCATGATATTATTCCAGGCCAACCTAATATCGCACCACTAGAGCCAGAGCGGGAGTTAGAATACTATGCCTTATCCATTGATAGCACACGGCAGTCTGCTAAACAATCTGTAAATGCTATTGTCACAGGCTACATCCAGCGAAATTCAACTTTCTCAACTGTGTCGCCGGAAATTCCATTTTTGATCTTAAGAGATCCACCTGGTGACTTAAGTTATGCTTCGGTAATAGATGAGGAGACGTCGGAGACAGCCTTGCGATTTTCTACATTGAAAGGTGGCGCTGTCACCACTTGGGCTGAAGCCAAAGTAGGCGTAGAATTCGAAGCAGGCTTTCTTGGAATCTCAACCTCAACGAATACCTGGGGTACTATCCAAGGCGACTTAGAAATAGGTGGTTATACTGCCTCTTCTGAGGAATTGATCGTATCAATGACCAATAAAACTTCTTATTCGACAGATGGTGATGGTGACCTCAAACCAGAATTGATAGGCGCTCCTGGAGATGTCTTCATCGGAGCTGCCATGAATATTTTATATGCCAATGCTGATGTGATCAATTATGATGAAGAAACATGTAGCCACAATCAGACCATTGATGTGATTATGGGTACAGAAAGCTTTGCCACGCAATATATCTATACAGATTTTTTCATTCGAAATTCAGAAATTCCGCGGTTGGAAAGATTGATCGATTTTGCGCCAACTGATTCTATCTGGTGGTATGAAATGCAAATAGATCTATGGGAACAAATCTTATTGCAAAATGATAGCTTAAAAATGGAAGCAGATACTTCAACTTTTTATAATTCTAACATTAGTTTTGGAGGTGGTTCACCTTTTGATAGTGAAATCACCAAATCCACAACGACAACTTCCAGCTATGAATTTCAAATAGAAATTAATTCGCAAATAGCAACTGAAGCAGGATTTGAGGTTGCGGGATCCGGAGCGTCTGGTGGTGTTATTGTCGACATTCGTTCAGAGTTTGGAGATGCGACCACTAATACCGAATTAAGGAGTCGAACAACCACATACCACCTTGAAGACGATGAAAGTACTGATGGATATTCCGTCAGTATAAAAGAATGTCCGACCTATAATACACCAATTTTCGAGGAAATTGCTTCTTTTACCAGCTGCCCCTATATACCAGGGACCAGCCTACGAGACAGACCAGTATTAACTGTTGAAAACCCCATTAGGCTAAATGCAGATCCTAGTGAAGATCAGGTTTTTGAATTTACACTAACAAATTTTAGTACCGAACCCAGAGAATACGAGATTGATATTATCGATGCCAGCAATCCAAATGCAGCAAAGCTTTTTCCTGACATCATTGGAAACCCGAGTGATTTAGGCCCATTTCCCCTGGCAGCTCATGATCCAGTAGTAGCAAGTCAACATCCACAAACCATTTTTATCAGTAAGGTACCTGCTTCGACTAACTATACGTATGAAAATCTCACTTTTATTGCCTATCCTAAATGTGATTCGTCAACTGACTATCAAGAAGAAACATCAAGTACTGCCTCTGTGTCTATCTTTTTCGATTCTCCTTGTAGCCAAATTTCATTAGTTAATACAGAATCCATTTTCCCAATAACGTCTGCTAATAACAATTTGATTTCCATTGACATTACAGATTATGACTTATCTCTACTGGATTATGTACAGCTCGAATATAGACAAGAAGGTTTTGCCAACTGGGTCACAGCAGTAACCGTTGACAATACAGAGATGGGAAATACCAATACAACTATTGATTGGAATATCGAGCAATTAAATGACGGTGAATATTCTGTCATAGTCAGGTTGTTTTGTAGTTCTGGTACGACACAATCTGCAAGTGTGACGGGGATCATTGACAGACAAGGCCCAATCGTATTTGGTATACCAAGTCCCATTGATGACGTATACGATATGTCAGAAAACGATGTCATCAGCATACAATATGAAGAAGATATTGCCTGCCAAAATGCCACGGTACAATTAGAGGATATGGTAACTGGTGAGCTCTTTGATGCGATACTGTCATGTGTAAATAATCAAGCAATCATAACTCCAGTCTTAATCCTACCAATAGCAGCATATCGCGTTACCCTTTCTGGAATAGAAGATGATTATGCGAATACCACGAATGAGGATTATCGATGGGCGTTTATTGTCGGCGATTATCAATTTGATCCAAACTGTGATCCAATAGATATTGCTAATAACAATGTGAATCAGGATGCCATATCACAAAGTGTGTACTATGCCCAGGAAATTAATTCCACGGGTGAAGTGGCAAATGCAAGCACGATAGGATTTGTGGCTGAAGATCAAATCTCACTAGAGGCAGGATTTGAAGTAAACGATGGGGCCACGTTTAGTGCAAGTATTGATGATTGTCCACATTAATAGACATTTGTTGTGGACAAATTAAATCAAAAAGAGAAAGAGGATCGCCTTAGAAAATGGGCGGTCCTTATTTCTAAGAAAAATAAGCGATTGAAGGATATTGAAAATCACATAATGCTTTTGGAAAAAGATTTAAAATCACAACTGTCAGAATTTCGACTTAAGGTGACTAGACTACTGGAGTCAGGATGAATTAAATATGTTAAACGTTTACTCATTCTGGCTCTTTAGTTGTAAATTGATAGAAGTTGTGAGAATACTTCCAATCCTCAAACTATTATTCTTCAAACTACATGATGACTAACCATTGTTAATCGGTCATTTTAATACACCCTTATGAAGAAAAAATGGATACTATTTTTTTTAAACTCTATTTTTCTATGCTTTATATATGCACAGCCAGAAGAACAAATAGACATTTTAAAACAAACGACAAGTAAGATTGACAGCCTAAAAGCCATTTATAACCATCCCGATAGTTCAGCTCTAAGTAAGATAAATGCATTAGGTTTTCTCTTTAATCAATATCTATATAATGACCAGGATTCAGCTAAACATTATTTAGCACGACTAAAAGAAATAGCTGACGAGCATTCTTTAAAAAAAGGACAGGCGCGCCATGATTATTTTAAAGGCATCTTATTTGATTTGTCAGGACAACTTGATTCGTCTTTCATGTACTACAATCAAGCGTACGCTGGCTATAAAGAAATAAACGACACCTTACAAATAACCCGAACATTAGTCAATCTTGCAAATATAGATTACCAACAAGGCAAGTACCAACAAGCCATTGATACCTTACAAAGATCGATCAACATGTGTTTAAAGGCATTTGGTGAAGAACATGCCGAATTGGGTACGATGTATGGATTAATTGGGAACATATACAGCGAACAAGCATACAATCAACTCGCTTTACAGAATTTATTAACGAGTCTTGCATACCATGTAAAAAGTGGAGATCAAATTAGAAAAGCGGATGTATTAACCATGTTGGGAAATGTCGAATTAAATTTAGGCAATTATGAGAATATCATTCCATACAACGTAGAGGCGATATCGATTTATAAGGAATATAATGATGTATATTATCAAGCTGAATCCAATGGTGACATAGGAAATGCTTATATAGAATTGCAACAATATGAAAAAGCGGGACCCTATTTAACTGAAGGTTTGGCTCTTGCCAAACAAATGGACGCCAAGTCTTTAGAAGGCAAAATCTATGCGTATCAAAGTAAGATTGCAACTGCACGCAATGAAGATGATCTCGCATTGCAATTATTAAATAAAGGTCTTGCCATCCATCGGGAAATAGGAAATCCATCTGAAGTAGCAAGGTCCTTGCAGCGAATTGGTTACAATTATTTGCAAAATAATCAATCACAGTTAGCACTCCCTTATTTTAATCAGATCATTAAAATGGCAGACACAATTGACATAATAGATGAATTACACGATGCCTTATACAACAGATCAACCGTTTATGAAAATCTAAATCAATTACCTCTCGCCCTGGATGATTTAAAAAAATACCACATACTCCATGACACCTTTCTTAATAAAGTATCAATTCAAAAAATAGAGGAATTAAGAATTATGCATGATACTGAAAATAAAGAACGAGAAATCGTCTTACAAGACAACCAAATATCACTCTTAGAAAAAGAAGTAACTGTCAGTCAATTGCAACGAACATTATTAGGCGGCGGACTAGGGTTGAGTTTTGTGATATTTGGCTTAGTCTACTATGGCATACGTCAGCAATTAAAAAGAAAGAGACTTGAACATCAACATGCGATAAAAGAAAAAGAAATAGTCGAAAAAGAAAAAGAATTAGAAACACAAAAAAGAGAAAGTGCCGAACAACAATTAGAATTTAAAAAGAAAGAACTCACAGCAAAAGTGTTGCAGCTTGCCAAGAAAAATGAATTTCTACACGAATTGGAAACCGAAATTGTCGAATTGCAATCATCTGTAGATGTGTCTGTTGGTAAAGCTTCTTCTCGTATCTCCAGAATGATCCAAAGAGATGCTGTAGATGATGAAGAATGGGAACAATTTGCGGAAGAATTTAGTAGCGTCCATCAGGAATTTTTAGACAGACTTCGAGAACAGTTTGGTACATTCTCTAAAGGAGAAATGCGCTTAATCTATTTATTACGCATGAACATGACGTCGAAGGAAATTGCAAACATATTACGGATTTCAGGTGAAGGAATTCGCAAGGCCAGATATCGTCTTCGGAAGAAAATGAAATTAGATTCATCAGAAGATTTGCAGGGCATAATTTTAGGATTATAACATGAAAAAAAAAGATAGAGTAAATGGTGTTTTCATTTTTGCAATTATACTTGTTGCAGCTTTTTTATCCAGAGCAGAATCACAAGACACCACAAAAATTAATGAACTTATTTTTTTAGGAGACAGCTTACTCTACACAATGCCTGAACAAAGTCTAGCGTATGCCAGAGAAGCAACCAAGCTCTCTAAACAAATTAATAATTATCAAAAAATAAAAATAAGCACACAATTGCTTTCTGATGCCTTTTGGTATACGGATCAATTTGACAGTACAGACTACTACAATATCCTCAGAATTAAATATGCAGAAGAAGCCGACGATAAGGCCACACTTGGAGATCTATACACAGAATACGCTGTGGAATTAAACAGGATAAGTAAATATGATGAAGCCCTCCGTGATTTGAGAAAGGCTCACCAGTATTATTTAGAAATAGACAATCAAATTGACAATGCTTTTGTGATCAACAAAATTGGTTTAGTCTATCATAATATGAATCAATTAGATTCTTCAATGGTCTATCTTAAGTCTGCTCTAGACATGTACCAAGTACTTAATCTTCAGAATAAGCAAGGCATGGTCATAGAATCAATGGCAATTATCCAAAAACAACTCGGCGATTATGACAAATCAATTGAATTGCACCAGGAAAGTAGGGCCTTGTTTCAGGAAGCTAGAGACACAATTGGCTTAATGTCTAATGCAAATAACCTTGGAATTGTATTTAAAACAATAGATAAGCCTGAAAAAGCATTGGCCGAATACCAAAAAGTGTATGACTTCGCCAACATCATGGATCACAAAGGAGGCTTAATGAGCTATTTTATTAATTCGGGGATTCTGCTCAATAAATTAAAACGGCATATAGAAGCCGAGTCACTTCTAAGAAATGGAATTAAGATAGCGGAAGAATTGAGATCACAAATTTCAATAGCAGATTCAAAATCATCTCTCGCCAGAAGTCTGCTGCATCAAAATAAATTCAGTGAAGCAATAATAGAAGTCAATGAGTCAATTCAAATTGCACATGACATTGGAGCACTTGAAAAAGAACAAGATGCTCATGAAGTCGCTAAAGAAATTTATCTGGCCCAAGGAAATGCTGACGAAGCACTTTTACATATGGAATCCTATCAATCCTTAAAGGATTCAATTTTTCAACTAGCAAGAACAAAACAAGTCAATGAACTGCAAACTCAATATGAGACAGAAAAAAAAGATGCTGAAATCGTATTACTAAATAAAAATATTGAAATTGAAAATGTAAAAAGACAGCGATTATGGGGTGGATTAGGGCTTATTGTATTGTCAGGTTTAGCTCTTATATATGGGATTATCCAAAGAAATAAAAAGATGCAAGCAGTTCTTTCTAAAGACAAAGCCATTGCGATTGAAAGGCAAGAAAGAGCCGAACAACAATTAGAATTTAAAAAGAAAGAATTAACAGCTAAGGCCCTTCAACTGGCAAAGAAAAATGAATTTCTACTAGAATTAGAAACCGAAATAGTCGAATTGCAATCATCAGTAGATGCGTCTGTTGGTAAGGCTTCTTCTCGTATTTCCAGAATGATAAAACGAGACACTGTCGACGATGAAGAATGGGATCAATTTGCAACAGAATTTAGCAGCGTCCATCAGGAATTTTTAGACAGACTTCGAGAACGGTTTGGTACATTCTCTAAAGGAGAAATGCGGTTAATTTATTTATTGCGGATGAACATGACGTCGAAAGAAATTGCAAATATATTACGCATTTCAGGAGAAGGAATTCGCAAAGCAAGGTATCGATTAAGAAAGAAGATGAGCTTAGATTCATCGGATGATTTACAAGGGATTATTTTGGGTATGTAATTTCACCCCTCTTCAGAAGCCAAGTTCAATTTGATAGACAGGATGCTTAGACATCTTTCATCACACTTCTGATGTCTTCTCTTTCATAAACCAAGGTTATCATCTTCTTAAATTCTTGTACAAATCTGTCTTTTGTTTGTAAGTCGCCAAAGATTTCTGTTAGTGCTAAAAAACCAACAGGGTTATTCACGGTCGTTGAAGCAGCTTGATGTAATTCCTCTTTCTTGGCGTCAATAATCTCTAATGGAATATTTTTTTCATTCACTTGCTTGTCACTGTAATAACACCAAGCCGCTAAAAGTAAGGTGGCGTACTTGATGCTTCCTCCACTTTGTAAATTATCATGAATTGTTGGGATTAAAAACTTAGGCAGCTTTGCAGAACTCTCAGAGCAGATTCGGCTAACACTATCTTTGATGTTTGGGTTGGCAAAACGCTCTTCTAGTGTGTCTTTGTAGGTCTCTAGATCAATACCTTCTAATGCATCCAATACTGGTGTCGCTTCCTTATCCATAAACTGGCGCATAAATGTAGCAAACACAGGATCGTCCATGCAATCATTTATTGTCGCGTGTCCATGAATGGCTCCTGGAATACCCAAGACTGAATGCCCTGCGTTTAATAATCGGATTTTCATTTTCTCGTATGGGACTACATCAGGTACAAACTGAACACCCAATTTTTCTAGTGGTGGTCTACCATTGCAAAACTTGTCCTCGACTACCCATTGGATAAAAGGCTCACAAACAACTGGCCAGCCATCTTTTAATTGATGTGTGTTTTCTATATAGTCAATGTCTGCTTTGCTAGTGACTGGCGTGATCCGATCAACCATTGTGTTTGGGAACGTAACGTTTTGCTCAATCCACTGAGCTAGTTCAGTATCTTGCTTTTGTACAAAAGTCAGAAGCATTTTTCTTGCTACTGCTCCATTGTGTGGAATGTTGTCACAGGATAAAACGGTAAATGGTTGCAATCCGTTTTCTTTTCTTCTTTTTAAAGCTGCAGCTAAATAGCCGAATACTGTTTTGGGATTATCTTGATTATTTAAATCATGTTGAATGTCAACATTGCTAAAATCAAAAGCGCCCGTTTGCGGATGAAAATTATAGCCCCCTTCTGTGATTGTCAAGGATACAATTTTGGTATCAGCATGAGCCATTGTATTTAAGACTAATTCAGGAGTATCTACGGCAAGAAGCATTTTTGTAATTGAACCAATTGCCTCACTGTGAATTTGTCCATCTGGGTGTTGGACACTAAGTGTGTACAAGCCGTCTTGTTGTGTGAGCACATTATACATGTTGCGATCTCCTTCTCGTATACCCACACCACAAATACCCCAATCAACGATATTGTGCTTTTGTAACAACTGATGAATGTAATAAGCTTGATGTGCGCGATGGAATCCGCCAACGCCTATGTGGACGATTCCCGTCTTTATATCCGTTCTATTATACGTCGGACAAGGAATTTGAGCAGCAATAGTTGGCAGATTGTCTTGATTCAATTGGATGGCCGACATCGTTTGATTTTGATTTTTGAATTCAAACCCAAAATAATCTTACTCTTGCACAACAGAAAACTCCAATCGCTTTTTCTCCATATCTGCATCAATTAATTTTACCGTTATGGCATCTCCCATTTTCAACACAGCACCATCTCGTTTTCCTTTCATCGACAATGCAGAACCAGTGGAGGAGTAGCTGTCATTAAAATGTTCGAAGCTAATGAGTCCTTCTGCTTTACTTTCATCTAACTCTACAAAGACCCCTCGCTCTATAAATCCAGAGATGTGACCTGCGAAGGTTTCTCCTACTCTGTCTTTCATATATTCGACTTGCTTGTATTTGATGCTGTCGCGTTCTGCTTCCATGGCTTTGCGCTCTTGTGCAGAGATATGTAAACATTTAGATTCTAATTCATCCAAATTCTCCCTGGATACCTTTTCCAAGTTTTTTGCAAGAATTCGGTGTACCAACACATCACTATATCGACGTATCGGCGAAGTGAAATGGGTATAGTCTTCAAATGCCAATCCGTAATGACCAATGTTCTCTGTCGTGTACACGGCCTTAGCCATTGATCGGATCACCATTGGCTGTAACATTTTTAAGCCCTCATCTTGTTGCGCTTTTTCAGCCAATGCATTGAGCGATTTTCTGATTTGCTTTGGTGTGCTGATGTTTAATTCTATTCCCAGCTCTTTAGCAAATAAAATCAAGTCAGATAATTTTTCAATGTCTGGTTCGTCATGCACTCGATATACTGCTGGCACAGGTTTTTTCGAATCCAATTTGCTCATGTATCGCGCAACAGCTTTATTTGCCAATAACATGAAGTCTTCAACAAGCATGTTGGCATCTTTACGCACTTTCGTGTAAACACCAATTGGTTTAGAATTTTCATCAAGCTTAAACTTAACTTCTTCTGTTTCAAAATTAATGGCGCCTTTTTTGAAACGTTGTGCCTTTAATTTTTTCGCAATGGTATTTAGTGCCAATAATTCTTTAGCAAATAAGCCTTCCCCTGTTTCTAATACTTCCTGCGCACCTTCATAGGTGAATCGATGATCAGAATGAATAACGGTTCTCCCCAACCATGTATCCGTAATCGCAAGGTCTTTATTAAACATAAACATTGCGGAAAAGCAAAGCTTATCTTCTTTCGGTCTTAGACTACACAATTCATTGGATAATTTTTCTGGCAACATTGGGCAAACGCGATCTACCAGATATACGGATGTGGATCTTGAGAATGCTTCTTCATCAAGCGCTGTTCCAGGCCTGACATAATGTGTGACATCCGCAATGTGGACACCTACTCTTACTTGCCCATCTTCCAACTCCTCATAGGAAATGGCATCATCAAAATCTTTAGCATCATGTGGATCAATTGTAATTGTCAACACATCTCTGATGTCCAATCGCTTTTCAATTTCTTCTTCAGGAATTTCGACTTGCATCTTTGCCGTTTCTTCAAGTACATCCGGTGGGAAAGCAATATTAAACCCTGCGTTGATCAGAATGGAATTCATCTCCAGATCATTGGGCGATAAGTTTCCTAGGTTGCTCTCTACTTTGCCCCACATGGTTTTACTGTCTCTACCATTCTTGATGAGTTTCACAATTACTCGATCACCATCTTCAGCATCATTGAGTTTATCGTTCTCTACATATATATCAAGGTCCCCAGAGTTAGTGGAAGCATGTACAATGCCATGTCCTTTATATGTTCTTAACAAGCCCACAAATTGACTGGAAGCTCTTTTCAATACTTTTGTTATTCGACCCTCTGGTCGTCTGCCAGAGCCTTTTCTTGTCAGTGATACTTCTACCGTATCTTTGTCTAAGGCAAAATTCAAATGTCTCGCTGGTACAAAGACGTCTTGTTCCATACCTTCTACGAGGATAAATGCTGACCCAGCTTTTGTCATATCGACAATACCTTTAACGCCTGGCTTAGCTTTAGTTGATGTTGATTTCTTTCCGGTGTTGTTTTTTTGATAAAAGCGGTCTAAGCGAAATTTGCCGCCGTCCAGTTGGAATAGAGCTCCTTCATTTTCTAATTTTGAAAATACGTCTTGGACTTGTTCTTTGGATTTTTTGAGCTTTAATTTTTTAATTAGCTGCATGGCGTCAACAGACTTCTTTGGGTGCTTTTTAAAAAAGTTGAAGATTTCTGTTTTAAGACTACTGCCTGTTCTTTTGCTTTTCTTTCGTCCCTGTTTCTTACTACTCGAATGTTTTGTCATTATGTAAAATTAGATACTATCCCTTTGGATAATATATACCAAAAGGAGAAAGGTTTGACTGATGTATTACGTAGAAGTTTTGTCTGTTGACAAGACGAAAAATGCAGTGAATGCAAGTATTCACGTGTATTTTCAACGATGGGAACAGATAAACGATTAGGTACAAAGCGGTCAAACTATTTTCATTTTGGTATATGATTGATTAATATTCTGAATCTTGTAAGGAGAAAATGATATCTCCTGTTGACAATATTTCAAAGGTCATGGACTTGCTCATGTCTGCATTATAATTTTGTGCATCTTCTTGTTGCTGTCCAGCCACGATTGAAATAATATAATCCTCAGAAATGTTTGCTGCAGATTGGAATAAGCGTTCATTTTCATATCTAGATCCTGCAATACTTTTCCTAGATATCACTTGGTGTTTCCTGTCAAAGGTAACTAAAATATATTCATATGAATAAATCTTCCCTCTCCAATAGACAACGGCATCGAATTCTTCTGATTCTGCGAAACGGAAACAAGGTTCGAATTCTGTAAACTCGTCTATGTCATCTTGTTCCATTGGTACTAGAAAGTTTTCTATCACGTGTTGTGGAAATGGCTTGTTGGCTTTCGCAAATTCACCTCGACTATCAGAGGTAATGGTCACCGGTAATTCTACTACTGGAAAACAATCTAAAAAGTCTTGATATGAGGGGTCATTATTACTCATAAAGCTGCAAAGGTACTGAACTAACCGTTATGATGCAGTAAATATTTTAGAAGGAAAATGTTCTTTAAACGGTCTTGTTTATGGCGTTAGAACACACAGCTAATGTTGAATAGTTCCACAGTCGGATAATAATTTTGCCGAGGAGTATGAGTAAGGAAAGAATAAATGTGAGAACCAGCGTATCCAAATTGTCTAACTTAATGTTGACCCATATGCCCAAAAAAGCTAGTGAAGAGAACAATAGAAAGTAGGCTGTAAGAGCACGATAATTCTTCTTTGTCTGTAACCCTCCAGCTTTTAGTGACTGCCACCAAGACACTTGCGATCTTGCACAATGAATTCTGCTGTTGATGGACCAGTTGGTAATAAAAGACAGCAACAAAAAATAAATAAACAGACAAACGTAGAGCACATAAAAAAATAAGCGATCTGATTCCAACCATTCAACAAAAGGCAGTGAGTTAGCCGCCAATGGTCCAAATAAAATACCTGTGATAATAAGAAATAAAATCAAAAAGAATAATGCGAAAAACAAAAATGGGAAAAACAGTTTCGCAGCAGATGACATAAAAGATGCCATTGATTGTTTCTGCTTATGAAGCAATGTTTGAATACAGCCTGCATGTAAAAATATAGCCAGTATAAAATTGATGACAAATACAATGACAAACACTTTACCACTAATCGCAAATGCATCAGGAATTGATCGCATCATGTCCATGAATACCGAATAATTAAAATCAGATTCGAATACTTGTCCAGCTATTGTTTGTCCTAAGTGCATTTGTAAATCCTTCTGAATCACAGAGCCTACAATCCCTGCAAAAATAAGCTGTATTAAAAATAGATAGACGATTATATTTTTATGAATCAACACTTGTTTGAATCCTTTCACTAAAGCACTCATCATATCAAGAATGTTGTTGATTGAAATAAATGCTGGGTCCAAGAAATCCCTTTTAATAAATATCGCTTAAAAAAAGTTGGTTCTTTTTTATAGCTGTTATTGTTCATGTTTAAATCAATAAAACAGTGGCTTTCTGGATCTATGTGAATGGATTGTATCTCTTTATTAAAAGACAATTCTTTAGTGGTTGTATTTTTTTCCCATCTTACTTTACTTGTTGTGTTATCAGCAAACGTGATTGCTATATCAACTGGAAGAAATAATTCTCCGACTTTTTTTAATTGTGCTGTTTTTCCATCGACACGAGTTACTTGGTAATCTATTGTTTTAGAACTGTCTAGACAATCTGTTAAGAAAGTAATCAAGGATGATGATAGTGGGGCATTTACATGTTGATTAATATAATCTACAGCCAAAGATTCAAAGTCCGCTCTGCGAGGATGTGTGAATTTATGATTGGTAAAATAACGTTTCATCATCTCGTCCATTTTTTCTTGACCAAGATAATGTTCCATCGTCTTCAGCATTGTGGCTGTTTTACTGTACACAATGCCTTTGAAATCTCCTCTGATTTCCCAACCTGGTCGAGCAATAGCCGTATTTATTTGTTCATGATTCATACGGGCATACTCGTTTCGAGACAAGGCAGTATTCCCATATTTAAAGCCTAGAAATGACACTTGCGATTCATCAGGTGGAAATAAAGATTCCATAATGCGATCTTCGTAATAGGTTACAAAACCTTCATCTAGCCATGGTTCTGCTTTTTCATTTGACGCCAAGACACCCATAAAGAACTGATGTGCAAATTCATGAATCGCCAATGATTCTGAACCGCGAAACCATGTTGGCATTCGATAGACTGTACCTGCCGTAGCAAAAGTGGGATACTCCATAAATCCATTGCGCAAGGAGTGAAATGGTGGATCCATCAAGGTAATACCCGGATATGGATATTTACCCAAATGATCGTTGAAGTATTGTAGTGAATGCTTGATGGCTCTCATATATCGATCTGCCATGTGGCAATGATCTGGCCCGACCAATAACCTAATGTCTACATCTTCCCATTGATCTAAATATTCTTCCAATTCTGGTGACACACACCAAGCAAAGTCAATGACATCTTCGGCCAGATACCTAGTCATTTTGAACGTCTCTCCTTCTCGGTCAATTGTTCCTTCCTCGATCATACACCCTGAAGCACCTACTGTAAATGATTGATCACAACGGATCGTCATATCATAATTGCCAAAGTCCCCATAAAATTCCGTTCGCTGTTGAAACTGGATACAATTCCAATCCCAGTTGCCTTCCAAGTCTTGCTCATAGACACCAAGCTTCGGATACCAATGCACAAAGAGGTGAAAGTTATTGCCCCCATAGCCTGAACGAGCAATCGTCTTTGGCAACTTTGACGTGAACGTAAGATTGAGCACCAAAGAATCACCTGGCTGCACAGCTTGATCTAGTGGAATATACAAGACTGTCTCATCATCAATATTGCCATCATCTTGAACATAATACATCTTGGTCGTCAGCTCTTCGCCATTGGCTATACCGATAGAATCAATGGTGATGTGTCCCCATTCATCATCTCCCCGTCTGGCAATTGGGTTGTCAAATACCACTCCACCAGTCGGCTTCAACCACGTGGATTTCATGTTTTTGAAAGCATTCAGATACATATAAAATTTGAGGTCTGAGACGGGATTCGGCGAAGGATTGTGCCACACGATTTGTGACATACCGAAAGCGGTTTTGTGTTCGTGGTCTAGGTCGACAGTCATTGTGTAGTTGGCTACTCTATCGCTTTGGACGTTACCGGTGGGCTTGCAATAAGCAAACACAGAAAGTGAACTTAGGAACAATAACACACAGCAATAAAATTTCTGAAAGGCCATTGGTACAAAAATAGCACGGATGGGGGAAAGGCTTTCATCAATTGGGAGATATTTTAGCAAAATGGATAGAAGTAGTCCTTTTGGTTTAACGACTTTAATACTTCTTTTTATTCTTCTTTTTGTTTTTCTTTTTAAAATCGGGTTTGCCTTTGTCCTTCTTTTTCTTTTTGTTAAAAAATTTCTTTCCTGATTTTTTGCCGTATTTCTTTTTGCTCTTTCTGTACGAAGGAGCATCCATTCGTTTGTCTTTTTTACCCTTTTTGTCTCTACTTGATTCCTTACTTATTTCGGTAAGGTTTAATTTATCCAATTCAATTGCGAGCAACTTAGCGATCAAGTCTTTTTTAGACAAATCGTCGAAAAGATCAAAAGCACGTTCCAACAGATCGTAGTCAAGCTTAGTCCCATATTCTTTAGCCAAAATTGTTTCAGCCCAATTGTCGATTCTGATTTTTCCAATATCGGCGATAGAAGGAATGTCTATTTGTGTAAAATCTATTTTAAGTTGGTTGGCAATTCGATTGATCTTGCTTTTTTCTCTAGAATTGATTAGAGATATAGATATACCTTTTTTACCTGCTCTGCCTGTACGGCCACTTCTGTGGGTATAGTAAGAGACATCATCTGGCAATTGGTAGTGAAACACATGTGTCAAATCATTCACATCTATACCCCGAGCAGCAACATCTGTGGCACACAACAATTGTAGATCGTGTGCCTTGAATCGTTTCATTACCCGTTCACGTTGAGCTTGACTTAAATCTCCATGGATGCCATCCACTTTATAACCCATGCTCAACAACTCTTCAGCTAATCCTTGAGTACCAAGACGAGTTCTGCAAAAAACGACACCTCTGATTTCGGGGTTTGTATCTAATATTCGACAAAGCGCTTCTCTTTTTTGAGAACTCTTTGATACGAGAAACTGATGACTGATGTCTTGATTGACTTCATTGGTAAGATTGGTCCTCACTTCCATGGGCTGATCCATGTACTTATTGACAATCTTCCGAATGGCCTTTGGCATCGTTGCGGAGAACAACCAAGTAAACTTATCTTCTGGTGAATATTCTAGAATCTGATCGATCTCCTCTTTGAAGCCCATATTGAGCATCTCATCAGCCTCATCCAAGATCACATATTCGATATCGGAAAGATCGACAGCTTTACGTTTTAATAAATCAATCAACCGACCAGGTGTAGCAATAATTATATGCTGTGGCTTTTTAAGCGATCTTATCTGGTTGACTATAGCAGCACCACCGTAAACAGGTAATGATTTTACCCCTTTCAAGTATTTACTGTACAGCCCTATTTGTTCACTTATCTGTTTACACAATTCTCTAGTTGGCGCAAGTATGAGTGCTTGCGTGTGTGTTGCCTTTGTATCAATGTGGTGTAAAAGAGGTAAACCGAAAGCTGCTGTTTTTCCAGTACCTGTTTGTGCCAAACCGATAAAGTCGCTATCTCCTTCTAGTAGAAAGGGGATGGCTTTTTTTTGTATGTCACTTGGGGTTTCAAAACCAAACTCCGTAATCGCACGAAGTATCTCGTCAGAAATTCCTAAATCAATAAATGAGGACAAAGAACATTGGTTTTAATGAGCTGCAAAGGTGCACATTTAAATCATAATAGTATTGAAAAAATTATAGCTCAAAAATATGGTGGCTGTAGCATCCCTCCTGCGTGGCTGAAGGCGTCTCGCCTCGGTGGCTGAAGGCGTCTCGCCTCAGCATATGATCAAGACTTAATTGTCCTCCTGCATGCCCTTTAATGATCTCTTCGTTGTCAAAGACGTTCCTAACCTTATTTCCTTAATGTTTCCCCTTTTACAATCGCTGATGCGAGACGCCAGCAGCAACAGCTTGTCCTTCTGAATGCCCTTTAATGATCTCTTCCTTATCAGAGACGCCTTTCCTTATTTCCTTAATGTTTTCCCTTTTCAATCGCTGAGGCGAGACGCCTACAGCCACGGCTTCTAATGTTCTCTGTTTGCAAACGCTGAGGCGAGACGCATACAGCCACGGCTCCTTATTACCTTAATGTTTCCCCCTCTGTTGATACGCCTTCAGCCACCGTTTTAACACCAAAGATCAACAACAACAAACCCAAACAGATCATCCCCCATTCTCCCATCGTCGGTATAAATGGTAAAACAGAACACAATTCCAATTGCATAGAGACCAGATTAACATCGCAAAAACCAGATGTGTCACCTGAACCTCTTGCATCAAATACGATGGTACCGTCAACCAGATAATTTGCGAGATCTGTTTCTGATAAATTAATGATCGTACAGGTAGGTGTATCAGCACAATCGTTACCATTAGCTTGAGTTTCACCTATACAATTGCCTGATTCATCTACAACTTGATAACCTTCAGTGGTGGAACTTATATCTCCTTGTGCACAGACCGTTAATACACCAGACACGTAATTACCGCCATCTGGAGCTTCATTGCCAGTTGAAAAAGTGAATAGATTGCTACTAGTAGAACCCATTTCGATACCTGAATTATCATCAATTATAATGGTTTCATTGAAGCTTACTTCTCCAATGCAAGTTGTAGGAATAGGAGGGCAGACAATATTTACACTAAACTCGGGAGATGTAGAAGTGTCATCTGTACAGAAAAAAGAATCAACTTGATAGCATACAATTTGTCCAGCTGTAGCCTCAAAAAATAGTTGAGCTTGCAAATTGCAAAAATCATCGTTTGAATCGAGAACATTCCCTTGGGCATCAAAAATAGTGATCATCGTGTCATCGTCAGACAATTCACATGTCGAGAATATGTATGTTCCTTTAGCAGGTAGTGATATACAAATTTGGTTGCCTGCCAAGCCAGTTAGTCGTGTACCAAACCCAGTGTTCTCAATATCTAAATCTAAACAAAGGGAAAAGTCATCAAACGTTACTGCCGAATCGCAAGTCAATTCTAAAGGGTTTGTTGGGGCATTTAAAAAAGGACCTGGCGCGCATTGGCCATGAAGGCCGACTCTGGGTACAAGAAAAAATGTAACAAGAGCGGTAACTGTGAATAGCTGTTTCATGCTAGTTCTTTTCAGATTTGAGATTAGAATTGTTTGAAATGTAAGCGGATACCATGTCATCATTACCATCAATGACAATTACCTGAGCTTTTTGCAGAATCCTTTGTTTTGAATTGTCATCCAATTTCTTACTGTCCAACAGTCTGTCAAACATTCGGATGACCTCTATTCGGTTTTCGCTAATGTTCTCAAAATCTGATCTGATTAATGATATAATAGGACCATCATCGGGGAAATTTTTCAATGTGCGTAGCATGTTTTCTTTGTTAGGAATATTGGCTACCTGAGCGTGCATGCTGATTGTAAACAGAAGCAATAGTGCAATGACTAAATGTTTTATCATGAGATTTGACTTTTTCCTACAGTAAAACTAAAAACGATAAGATGATATACAACTTAATTTGTGAAAAAACTGAAACGATGCGTGTATGCCAAAATGAACATAGTTTGACCGTTCTTTACTTGCTCTTTTATCTGTTCTCATCGTTGAAAATACTCGTGAATACCTGCATTTACTGCATTTTTCGTCTTGACAACAGACAAAAGGTCTCCGTAATAAATCAGTCAAATCATTCTGCTTTTGGTATAAGATGTCTACAATCGAATGTTCACCCCAACATATACATTACGCTCCTGACTAGGTTCAAAAAATCGTGAACCAAAGGCATTGATTCGAATATTGTCATTGTAAAGTGTATTGAAAATATTATTCACACCAAAAAATGGCTTCAATTCTACAGATCCCAATGGAAATTGAAAACCAGCATTTACATTAAATAATGAGTAAGCATTGTCTTCTACACTATTGGCATCATTTGTAAATAAACTACCAATATAACGATGTTGCACACTCACCTGAATTTGGTCCGTCTGATATGCCAATTTCCAAGAACCTTGATGAATAGGGATCGCTGGCAACCGATTGCCACTAAATTGATTTCCATTTATAAAAAAGTCATCATAAGTGAAATCAGAATAGCTGTACATACCTGAAGCTGTCCAGTTGTTCGCAAAGACGTATTGCCCAGATAATTCAATACCCAATCGGTTAGTAGATCCTGCATTTCTAAAAAACTCGCGATCGGGAAATTCTTCTAATTCAAAGGGCACTAAATCATTTTGTGACCGAACATAAAACAAGGCAAGATTTCCATTTAGTTTAGAACCATTCGCTGATAATCCTAATTCAAAATTATTTGCAGTCTGAGGATCCAGTGATGAGTTGAATCCACCTTCTCCACTAGGATTTGAAGATAACTCTGTTAATGCAGGTGTTTCAAAACTTTGTCTGAAATTGATGTAAGTAGAAAGCCCGTCAATCAAGCTATAATTAAAACCAAGGCTTTGTGAGAAATTGGACAAATTTATGGTACCTGAATCATCACCATTCGACAAAAAGGCGTCTGCAGCTTCTAAGCGATTGATGTCATATCGCAAGCCTAGAAACACACCGAGTTTGCCAAAGTTGGCAGAACCCAAATAATAAAAAGCAATATTTCTAAATGTTTCTAATTGGTCTAGAGTCTGGTCTCCTTGTACACCTTCATTGTTGAAAAAGCGTTGTCGGTCATCCGCTTGATTGGCAAAATCAAAGCCTATTTTACTCGAAATCACTCCATTTGTTTGTATGTGCTTTTGTGTCAAACTTGCACCAGCACCCCAATAGTCTCTGCCAAGATCAATCCACCCACCAAAACCAAAAGGCAGTAGACCAGTAAAGTTTCTTGCGGAATAAAAAGCATATGATTCCAGACTTGTGTTCTTTACTTTTAGTGGTGTCTCATAATGTACACTCAACTTAGTGTGGTTGATGCTTTCGCCAGTTTGGAACAACACATTTCTATCGCGCGCCTGTCTTCTATTTTCTGCTACTAATTCGGCATTTATACCACCTGGGTCATCGGCAATAGGGCTGTTTGTATAATTAAAGCCTAACCGCAATTGTCCACCAGAGTCAAAATCTTGAATCAATTTGATGTTTGCTGCATGTTGTTCTAAACTGCTTTGGTCCCTGTAGCCATCCAAACCAGTAAAGAGATAATTAGCAATGACTGTCGTATTGTCAGAAACCCAACCACCATTCAATGAATATTTTTGAAGACCATAAGAACCCAATGTAGTCCCTGCTTCTAAGTAATTCTTATCAACATTATCTAAAGTGCCAATGTAAATGACTCCTCCAGAAGCATTCCCATATAAGGATGATGAAGGGCCATTAATCACTTCAAGCGATGAGACTGTCGACAACATCAAATTGTCTAATTGGCCCTGACCATCTGGTGTGGTTTCAGGAATGCCATCGATAATCAATTTTACACCTCTGATGCCAAAGGCCGATCGAGCACCGAAGCCACGGATAGATATACGTAAATCTTGCGCATAATTAGAAGCATTCAAACTAAAAAGGCCTGGTGCTTCTGTGACGTATTCTTGTAAGGATAGCTGTGCTTTTAAAAAATTATTCTTGGTAAAATCTCTTTTGAAAACGGCTAGTGGTGTATTATTTGACTCATCAAAAATACGCAAAGACTTAATGGTCACCACTTCAATACTGTCTTTAACGGTATCCTGCCCACTAAGACTTAACAACACACTCCAAAAACAAAACACCAGTAATAAACCTTTGCGCATAGCACCAAATTAAGTTTCGAATCCAAATATGTCCATAATCAACAAACTAGCAAGGTCTTTGGCTACTTTTTCTATTATTTGTGACCATTTGCAACCAATTTTCACATACAAATGCAAGTAACCGCTTCTAATTAAGATTTATTCTAAATAAACTCCAATTTCTGAGAATCTGTATTTTTTCTAATCAAACCTTACATTTGTAAAACAGAAAAATTGACTATGCCATGAAATGGATTCTACAATTTTTTACTTCTAGCATTGGGCAGAAGATTATCATGAGCCTGACTGGGTTGTTTTTAATTTTATTCTTAACGGTGCATTTGATAGGTAATATATCTCTTTTGTTCCAAGATGGAGGAGCCTCGTTTAATGCATATACTGAATTTATGGGACATAACCCCGTCATTCAGACAGTATCGAAAGGCAACTTCCTCTTCATATTCCTACACGCCATACAGGGCATTCTCCTTTATTTTAAGAATAAATCTGCGAAAGGGTCTAAGTACGCAGTCTCTCCCAAAAACAATGTGAGTTGGGCTTCTAAGAATATGGCTTTGCTCGGGACTTTAATTCTTGCTTTTATTTTAATGCACCTTGGCCATTTTTGGTTGCGCTTCAAGTTCTTTAGCGATATGCCTTCAATAGCTTACGATGGTGTGGAGATATTGAATGCTTATGAAAGCGTATCTATCATATTTTCAAATCCAATTTGGGTCATTTGTTATCTTATTGGGTTGGTAGCTCTCAGTTTTCATTTGTGGCACGGCTTTGCAAGTGCATTCCAAACACTAGGAATCAATCATAAAAAATATACGCCAATCTTAAAAGGTCTAGGGTACGGATACGCTACCCTTATTCCTCTTGGATTTGCGATAATTCCATTATACATGTATTTCACTAATTAAGATCTGAACCACATGAAATTAGACAATAAAGTACCACCAGGCGAGTTAGCCGAAAAATGGGTGAAATATAAATCGACGATGAATCTTGTTGCACCAAACAACAAGAGACGGATAGAGATTATTGTTGTTGGTACCGGATTGGCTGGAGCTTCTGCAGCTGCTACTTTGGGTGAGCTTGGATATAAAGTCAAGTGTTTTACCTTCCACGATAGTCCTAGACGTGCACACAGTATTGCCGCTCAAGGCGGAATTAACGCTGCTAAAAATTACCAAAATGATGGTGATAGTGTCTATCGTTTGTTTTACGACACAATCAAAGGTGGCGATTATAGAAGTAGAGAAGCTAATGTCCACAGACTTGCAGAAGCTAGCACAGACATTATTGATCAATGTGTTGCTCAAGGTGTTCCTTTCGCAAGAGAATACGGTGGCTTACTTGCCAACAGATCTTTCGGGGGAGTACAAGTGAGTCGAACCTTCTACGCAAGGGGTCAAACTGGTCAACAGTTATTGATCGGCGCTTATCAAAGTTTGGCAAGACAAATCGCCAAAGGAACGGTGACCATGTACAATCGTCATGAGATGCTTGATCTGGTAAAAGTTGACGGCAAAGCCAGAGGCATTATTGCTAGAAATTTATTGACAGGTGAGTTAGAAAGACATGCTGCGCACTGCGTGGTATTGGCAACAGGAGGATATGGCAATGTATATTATCTGTCTACAAACGCTATGGGCTCAAATGTATCTGCTGCTTGGCGAGCAGTGCGGAGAGGCGCCTTAATGGCAAATCCATGTATGTGTCAGATCCACCCAACATGCATTCCAGTTTCAGGAGACTATCAATCTAAGTTGACATTGATGTCTGAGTCACTTCGGAATGACGGTAGAGTATGGGTGCCGAAATCTGTAGAAGACGCAAAAGCGATTCAAGAAGGAAGAAAAACGGGATTGGATATTGCCGAAGATGATAGAGATTACTACTTGGAAAGAAGATATCCAGCATTTGGAAACTTGGTCCCGCGTGATGTCGCATCAAGAGCAGCCAAAGTCGCTTGCGATGAGGGCAAAGGTGTGAGTCCGACAGGCTTGGCAGTGTTCTTAGATTTTACTTCTGCTATACAGCGTTACGGTCAACAAGAAGCCAACTCTCAAGGCATTTCTGCAAATGCAGCAAAGATTACAGAACTAGGAACTGCTGTCATCGAGAAAAAATATGGTAACCTTTTCCAGATGTATGAAAAGATTACTGGCGAGAATCCATATGTGATGCCTATGAAAATTTATCCAGCCATTCACTATGTAATGGGAGGTCTATGGGTAGATTATAATTTGGAAACAAATGTACCAGGTTTATTTGCTTTAGGCGAAGCTAATTTCTCTGATCATGGAGCCAATCGGTTGGGTGCTTCTGCACTGATGCAAGGACTGGCTGATGGCTATTTTGTCATTCCATACACAATCGGTCAATTCTTATCAGGAGAAATCCGCACCCCTGAAATCAGTAATGAAACTGCTGAGTTTATGGAAGCAGAAGAAGCAACTAGAAACCGATTACAATCGCTTTTAGATATAAAAGGAAATCAATCAGTAGAGAGTTTCCACAAACGACTAGGCAAAATAATCTGGGAGTATTGTGGTATGAGTAGAAATGCAGAAGGCTTGAAAAAAGCAAGAGGCTTAGTCAGAGATCTGAAAAAAGAATTCTACAGCGATTTGTTCATTCCTGGCACGATGAATGAATTTAATCCAGAATTAGAGAAAGCGGCACGTGTTGCAGATTTTATGGAGTTAGGCGAATTGATGACACTCGATGCTTTAGAACGCAATGAATCTTGTGGCGGTCACTTCCGTGAAGAATTTACGACTCCAGAGGGAGAAGCAAAACGTGATGACGACAGATATGCATTTGTATCCGCATGGGAATGGGATGATGACAATCCTGTGCTGCACAAAGAAGAACTCATTTTCGAAAATGTTGAATTGAAAACCAGAAGTTATAAATAATGAAGCTAACATTAAAAATCTGGAGAGAAGGAGGCGTATATGCGAATGGCAAATTAGAAACCTATCAGGTAGAAGCCAGCGAGCACATGTCTTTCTTAGAAATGCTGGACGTACTCAACCAGCAATTAATCGAAGAGAAAAAGGACCCAGTTGCCTTTGATCACGATTGCCGTGAAGGCATTTGTGGTTCGTGCAGTATGGTCATCGATGGCAGACCTCATGGTCCTCAAACGGGAACCACGACTTGTCAACTTCACATGAGACATTACAAAAACGGCGACACCATTGTAGTCGAACCATATAGAGCAAAAGCGTTTCCTGTCATCAAAGATTTGGTCGTAGACAGATCAGCCTTTGACAGAGTCATTCAATCAGGCGGATACATTTCTGTCAATACAGGTCAAGCTCCTGATGGTAACGCTATTCCAATCGAAGGAGATACGGCAGCCAAGTCATTTGATGCTGCTACCTGCATCGGTTGTGGTGCATGCGTCGCAGCTTGTCCAAATGGATCTGCCATGTTATTTACTTCAGCTAAAGTCTCTCACTTAGGCTTACTGCCTCAAGGTAAAGTTGAACACGAAAGACGTTCACAGAAAATGGTTGCTCAGATGGATAAAGAAGGATTCGGCATGTGCTCCAATGTCGGCGCCTGTGAAGCTGAATGTCCCAAGGAGATTTCATTGGAGAATATTGCGCGGATGAATAGGTCTTATATTGGGTCAGTCTTTTCTAGCGAGTAATACTTTATGAATGTTTAATGTTAAATTTTTAATGTTGAATGAAGGTGAAGAGAGAGTAATTATCCATTACACATTAAACACCTGACAGCTTAAAGGCGATTTTGAATGTTTACTCGGAGTTTTGTTCTTATGTTTACGATCAATTAAACATTAATCATTTAAAATTAAGCATTAACATAACTCGGAGTTTTCTTCCTGTCATACGGACAATTCAACATTAAAAATTTAAAATTAAGCATGACCATAGCGTACATCAATCTCCGCCCCAATCAAATGCATCAATTGATACAAGCCAAAAAATGTTCTGTTGATGTAAATAAAATGCTGGCTTCCACGATTCAGACTGTAGGAAGAAAATAACGTTTCTTTAGCCACTTTTTCACCTGCTTCTGTTATTTCATCAAAAAAGGCTTGATCACTAAAGTCCCAAGACTCTTGTTTGAAAGGACGTAAGATCAAAGACAACATATCGTGGAAAATGTTGATGTAATATTCGCGTTCTTCTTCACTGTCGTCCTTGTGTAGAATCTCTAGTTTGTACAATAAGTCTATGAATCGTTTGTCATCATCCAATACAGCAGGATCCATCAACTCAAAGAACGGAGCAATAAATTCATCTGGGATTTTTTTGGTACAGCCAAAATCAAGGACACAGATTTTGCCTTCTTCTGTTATCAAAATATTACCGGGGTGAGGATCTGCATGCACTTTCTGTAATGTGCCAACTTGATACATATACAGATCCCAAATCTTTTGACCAATTCGATTTCTTTCTTCTTGTGAGGCATCGGACTTTGCAAAATCTGGTAAATGTAGGCCGTCGATCCAATCCATCGTAAGCACGCGATTACTAGACAACTCTGGATAATACGTCGGAAAGACATAGCCATCCAACTTCGAGCATGCGTTTGTAATCTCCTGACTATTTTTTAATTCTAGGTCGTAATCTGTTTCTTCTATCAGTGTTCGTTTGACTTCTAGAAAATACTTGTCTGCTTCTTCGCCGCTCATCCGCATAATCTTATACGCTATCGGCCGAATAACTGCTAGGTCAGAATCGATAGAATCAGCCACGCCTGGATATTGAATTTTGACGGCTAATTTTTTACCATCTAACGTGGCTTCGTGTACCTGCCCGATGCTAGCTGCGAAACTTGCTTCGTAGTTGAAGGTATCAAAAATGACATCAGGGTTTTTGCCCCAATACTTGCGAAAGGTCTTTTTGACAAGTGGGATGGAAAGAGGTGGAACGGAGAACTGTGCTAGTGAAAATTGATCTGCGTATTCTTTAGGCAACAGACTTTTCTCCATACTCAACATTTGAGCAATTTTGAGTCCGCCGCCTCTTAATTCCATCAAGCTTTCCATGATGGCAGTTGCATTCTTTTCATTCAATTTGGATTCATCGCCATCGCCGCCGAGCAGTTTAGAACCAAGATGAGAAGCATAGTTTTTACCAACGGTTAAGCCTGTCCCTATTAATTTGCCTGCACGTTTGATTTTCCCTGTTGGAATGTGCTTGCTTGTTTTCATAGCTTATTTCTGTATTCTCTCTTGCCAAATAAATTTACCAAAGTCAAAGATACTCTTTACAGGAGTGAGGTCCATCAGATCACAAGCTGCCTTGACACTTTTTTCGATAGCCAAATCTGTTTTCTCATAATCTGGAGACGTATCGTTGTGCCAGAAATCCAATAGAAACAACAACTGACTGTAAAAGCCTTCACCATACACTTTATCTCCGACCTTATTGATGACCTGCCCTATCTGCGAAGACTGAAATAATGAATCTGATTGATAGGCCTGATTAATGAAATGAGTAAACACCTCCTTCATTTTTGATAAGACAGATACCATTTTCAGTTTGCCATGATGATCGATGCTAGACGTACAAAATGCCGCATTCAAGCCACAATTCTCAAAAAACAAATAATACACAGACAACAACCGCTGTCTAAAGTCAAATTGCCGAAACTGCGGATCTTCCATTGCGGTCTCTACAGCCGCCTCCACAAGCGCTTCCCAAACGAGTTTGTCACCATCTTCAAAATCACCCATATGTTCGCGAAATTGGTCCACAGGAATCTTGGTTTTCTTACAAAATTCTTCTGTCGAGCCGTCATAGCCGTGTATGGTGACATGTGTCATATAGCTCTCTAAGATGTCTTCTTTCGTGTGTATTTTCTTCTTTCGTGGCAATGGGAATCGTTTGTCTGGTAGTATAACGTCTGAAGTGGAGATAGGTTGTTTTTAGATTGATTTTCTAAAGCATTTAACCTGATAGGTAATCTAATTGATGAGAGTAAAGCATGTAAACGTAGAACATATCGTATAATTGTCCATAAAAAAAGGCCGTAGTTCACTACGACCTTCATTGCGCTTCCTCAAGGACTTAAACCTTGGACCCTCTGATTCCATTTGGATCACTTGAGTAATTATGAAAAAATTAGTTTAGTGAGTCTTTTTGTATTATTATCCATCTTCTATTTTGTTTTATGTGGAGCAACTTACTTTGTCCATATTTACTCATAGCAAATGAAGAATTCTTCCAATTAAAGATAAAGGAACAAAAAAACTATTTTTAAATCGGCTAGATTCCTTGAATAACCTTAAAGGTTTGAGAACAAATATAAAGATTATTGGACTTGATTTATCCAAATAGGATGCTCTAAAAAATTATCTAAAATGTTTGAGTAAGCATACACTACTAAAAATAATCATTAATTTATTCAAAATTAAGCAAAAAGAAGTGAATTCGAAGTTAATGGTGACTCATTGTACAATTTGCGAAGAAAACAAATAAGAATCAATCAAATCAATCTCATTTATCGTCTATAACGGATCAACTAACCTAAAGCAAGTCAAATACTGTCAAATTGAACTAGATCAAAACAAGCAATACAATCACCTTTATTCATTAAACTTAGATTTCTTGTTTACTCTGCTCGGATATAAGACTCACTCGTTCCAACTCCCTACCTAAATTTTGAATTTTTTACATGCCCCGTCTAATTCGTTAGAAACCAATTTTGATTTGAAAATTTGAAATTTTACTTTTTAAACCCTTTGATTGACAAATTGCAGGCTGAAAACATTAGTATATTATTGATGTATAACATTGTAAGCTCTCGCAAACTCATTCTTAAAAATCATGAATATTCTTCCAAATAGCATGGTTGTTATGATACAGGTTAGCTTTCCAGAACATACTGCTATTGATCTTCATCTATCAATATTCACTATTATACCTTAACTTTGTTATGAAAATGTTCATAATAAAAAAGGAGCTATAATCGTATTTGATCATAACTCCTTGATAATGATGCGCTTCCTCAAGGACTTGAACCTTGGACCCTCTGATTAACAGTCAGATGCTCTAACCAGCTGAGCTAAGGAAGCATTCAGCGGCTGCAAATTTAAGATTCCTTCCAATATTCTGCAATAGACAGGCATAAATATTTAAAATTAGTATATCTCTTGTTGATTCACTATCAAAAGTGTGATCTATACTTGTTTTTAGCCATGGAGGCTCCATTAGAGACACCGGCTACATATACTCTTTTGGTGTCGTGTTCGTAGTTTAGCGCGATTTTTTCTATTAAACTATTAATGAACAAGACATCATCAGTAGATGGGTTTCCAGATGCATCTGCTCTGCAGTCATTCCATCCGCGTTTTCCTTCAGGACCTTTTTCTCCATTTGGGACAACCACAATAAATTCTTGCTCATGTGCTAAATCAAGCCAAACTTTCTGAGGAGCATTTCCTATTCCCTTTCCAATACTTTGATTAGCACTTCCACCATGTCCATGAAGTAAAATAACGAGAGGCTTGCTTTTTGAATCCTTGGGATATTGGATATGATATTCTCGAGTAATATCATGTATTGATATTGTTTGATCTCTTTTTAAAATGGTGTTCCTGGTCGTTTGAGTTTTATTGACAGCGCAAGAACCAAAAAACAGAACAGTTGATATAATAAGTACAGCATAAATTCTCATATTCAAAATTAATAAATGTTTTATATAGATATAGTTGAATGACAAGTATAACAGAAATCAAACAAGAAATAAATGACATGAACAATTTGACGAAACATTAACTTGACTTAGGATAAGCATTGTTGGCTATGACGCACCAATATTTGTTTGGGGTTTAGCAAAATATGAAATAAGTTGAGGTGTAGGATAAAGCGTACCAAAAATAAATAGGACTTTAAATTTCATTTTATTTCTACAAGATTATTGGATTAAGAAGCCAATAGAATAAACATAAGGTATTTTACAACATCTATAGATAGAGGTCTTATGAGATAAATATGAGTAATACCGCTAATAGAATTATCACCAAATTTACCAAAGGAACAAACAATAAAAATTTTGTTCCTATACTCATGCTACTAAGTTTTTGTTTTTTGATTACTGTATATTTATATACATTAAATGATCCAATCAAAACAAACAGAATCAGGACCAGTAAAATTATCAAAGTAAATACACTACTTGCAAATGCAATAATGGTGGTTAGAAAAACACTTAACGATAGAATGGCTAAGAGAATAAACAAATTGACAATTGAAATAAGCGTATCTGTTGTCGTCATATGGTAGTCTTTTCTTAAACGCGTAAATGTTACTTTGTTTAGCAAAATACAACTTTTACCAAAATGAAAATAATTTGACCGGTTCTTACTTAATCTTTTATCTGTTCTCATCGTTGAAAATACTCGTGAATACCTGCATTCACTGCGTTTTTCGTCTTGACAACAAACAACACTTCTACGTAATAAAACAGTCAAACCATTCTCCTTTTGGTATAAGTTCCAGTATTTTAAAAATACATGTTTATTAGGGTGATGCTGACTATATCACTCTTGTCTCACTTCTCAAGGTCAGCGTAATCATGTATCATTTTGTAGAGTATAGCCGCGTGCTTTTTTTCCTTAATATTTGTTGGAGCACATCTATCAATGAACAAACCTAGATTATTTTTATCGCACAATTCTTGATTGAGGTAAACATGTATATTACCAAACTTAAATCTATAATTACTCGTATTAAATCCAAATTCCCAGTATTCTTTTTGATTAGGTTCCCTGTCCTCTATGTTGGCCTGCTCGTACATTAATTTGATTTGTTCAAAAGAATAGTATTCAGACATACTTTGCAATAATAGCTTATAAATGTGGTGCCAATCCTCTATGGCATCTTTGTCATCTTCATTGATTACGATTACATTTTCTTGAAGATATTTCAAGCAATAAGATTTACCATATTGATGAAATAAAACATCAGCTGTCTTTCGTATTTCTGCAACTAAATATGAATATGGAAACCAACCGCATGTAACCACAACATGGTTATCAGGATTTCTCAACCGTTCATAATAATTTTTCTCCTTAGTTGATTGATGTATCGTATATAAGGCGTAAATATTAGAAGTATTGATTTTTTGAGAGAGGTCCTTCCAATTTTTAATTTTATTTAGTCTCTCTAAAGCTATTTTTTCTGCAGCTTTTTTGTTACCAAGATTAAGTTCTAATTGTATAATCAGATTTACAAATTGTGAATATTCGTTACAGTCATTATTTTCTATTGTTTTATAGGCTAGTTCTAAAGCCTGTTTTGCCAATTTTTTAGATTGCCTTATTCGTTTACCTATTGAAATGCTTTCCAAGGTTGACACATAAGAAGAAACGCGAAAAATTTCTTCACATTGATTCAGCTCAGATCTGCAAGATTGGCTAAGTCCGAAACTAAGCGTTACAGTGTTTACTATGATGACAATTAGAATTACTCTCATCTTTGTTTATATACAGGATGAAAGAAATCAATATATTACACAAACGATGAAGAGTTTTTTTGATAATAGAGCTGCGCATTAAAGATAAGCTCTCTCATTTTTATTTACTTTACAACAGACAAAATTATTATGAAAGGAATCCTATACACCATCCTTGCACTCTTCGTCTTATACTGGCTATTTACCTTGATCGCACCTTCTTTTGTAGAGAAAGGCATGAACAAAACAACATTAACTAAGCCTTATAATATTAGCCAACAAGCCAAGGAATTATTAGAAAGTTTAGACTTCGTATCTGACTTGCACAGTGACGCATTACTCTGGGATAGAGACTTGACTAAAGGCTCGGATCAAGGCCATGTAGATTTCAAGCGGATGCAAGAAGGCAATTCAGCGTTACAAGCATTTACGATCGTTACAAAATCCCCCAAAGGACAAAATTTCCAAGAAAATAGCGCGGACGCTCCTGACAACATTACCTTATTGTCGATCGGACAAGGACAGCCAGTCAGCACATGGTTCAGTCTGATGAATCGTGCACTGTACCAATGCAAGAAGCTGCATAAAGCTGCTAGACGATTTAATGATGAGTTTGTTGTTGTAAAATCGAAATCTGATTTCCAAGAATTATTAACGCGTAGAAAGACCAATCGAAATGTCATCGGCGGATTCCTAGGTATCGAAGGAGGCCATTGTCTAGAAGGAGATATACATAATCTAGAGCGACTATATGATGCAGGTGTACGCATGCTTGGGCCAGCGCACTTTTTTGACAACGAAATGGGTGGATCTGCACATGGGATAAAACAAGGGGGATTGACACCTTTTGGCAAAGATGTATTAAAGGAAATGGAACAGCGCTCTATGTTTTTGGATGTCGCGCATTCTTCTGAAGCGGTCATGGATGATGCTTTGGCCATGTTCTCTGGTCCTATCCTGACCTCACATACAGGAGTCAAAGGGACTTATGATTCGCCAAGAAACTTGTCAGACAAACATTTGCGTGCTATAGCTGAAAGAGACGGCATTATCGGGATAGCATTTTTTCCAGGAGCAACTGGTACGAATACTATCGCTGGAATTGTCAAAGCTATGCGCTATACTGTAGATCTCATCGGCATTGATCATGTGGCCTTAGGTTCGGACTTTGATGGGAGTGTGACAACACCTTTTGACATTTCTGGTCTTGGTTTACTGATTGACGAAATGCTTAAACAAGGGTTTACAAACAAAGAAATTAGTGCTATTCTGGGCGAAAACGTAAAACGCTTTTTAATGGAATACCTACCTTGATAAACACAATTAAAATCTTGAATCGTCAAACATATAGGTTTATAAGTTGGAAAATTTATTATTATGCAAAACAATGCATCAAATAGTTGGTATTATGACAAATATAATTTATATTAAAGGATAGTTAAGGATATAGCACGTTTAAACGGCTTCTTCCAGATAGTTCTTTAATCTTAATAAATACATCATGGAACCACCATACCAGTTCTGGCAAAGGTTCCAAAACCTTTGCCAATCCGACGTTTAACCCTTTGTATACTCATACAGGTGCATGTCGCACAACAACGGATTGAATATCATAAGCAAAGGAAGAACATAAAACCGAGTGCATCCAACACTCGGTTTTTTTTGTGCATCAAATTGGGCTTGCTACAATTTATTAGATCAAAAAGATCCACATTATAATTGACAGATTTTTGGTAAGAATTGAGACCAATAGAAAAAAACCTTACCAAACAATAACGAATACTTAATCAATCCCCACAGATACTCATTCACCATGTATTCAACTAGCATGATACGATACCTTGCTTTTAAAATCAAAAGTTATGTATCGAAAATATATGTATGTACTCATCTTAGTTATTTGCACTATTCATCTCATCTCAGCTAAAGATATAGCCGGATCCTATAATGAAAAAGCAACACAGAGAATAGTATTTGTCCATGTGCAATCGGCACTCCCAGATGAGGCAAATCAAGAAATAAGAGAACTGGTAAAAAAAATATGCCAACATACTGTCGACGAGGTAATTGAAATATTAGATGGTAATGTATTGTCAATCAACCTCAATCCAATTGATGACACCATAGAAATAACCGATCGTTTCCAAATACTGACAGACAATCAGTTGAGAATTTTGGAAATGAATATGATGGAATTGTTGACAGTGGTAGATGCTACAACAACACTGCACATTACAATTGCATGGTTGTGAGTCCCATAAAGATTAAATATAGGTAGGCATGACACATATGTAAATCATTATGCCGTAGATACAAAACGTGATTTTACCATATCATCCTTTAATGATAGTTTTTATGATATGCTGAGGCGAGACGCCTACAGCGACGCACCAAATATTGCTAGTCATTGCACACATATAAATCATTGTGCCGTAGGTACTAAACGTGATCTTACAATTAAGAGCATAGTCGTGTCTCCACATTCCGTACCTAACGGCACGGGGAATACATTCAATTTAATATACTACCCACATGTCGTCCCTACGGGACAATGATTAACCTATATTGCGCACTGAGTTGATCAGCTCATAGTCCCATAGGGACTAAATATTGGTAGGCATTGCACATATAAATCATTGTGCCGTAGGTACAAAATGTGATCCTACATTAAGAGCATAGTCGTGTATCCACATTTCGTACCTAACGGCACGGGGAATACATTCAATTTAATATACTACCCACATGTCGTCCCTACGGGACAATGTTTAACATATATTGCGCACTGAGGTAATCAGCTCATAGTCCCATCGGGACTAAATATTGGTAGGCATTGCACACAAATAAATCATTGTGCCGTAGGTACAAAATGTGATTTTACAATATCATCCTTTAAATGATGGTTTTTATGATATGCTGAGGCGAGACGCCTACAGCGACACACTAAATATTGGTAGACACATATAAATCATTGTTCCGTAGGTACAAAACGTGATTTTACAATATCATCCTTTAATGTCTTTATGATTATGCTGAGGCGAGACGCCTGCAGCGACGCATACCGCCTATAGTGACACACACTTACAACGATGCACCTCAAAACGACACACTATTACTAAAAAACAACGCCGATTGTCCCAGATGATTAAAGCTGTATTCAAATGAAAATAAATGGGTATTAAATAGGATGATGTCTATCCCTGGCCCATAACCAAAAAGCAAGCGGTTATTTAAAAAGTTTGTTTCTCTATAGGTTGGTTCGTTCACATAGCCAGTATCCATGTTAAAACTGAGATATGCTTTGATGTTCATTTTTTTGAATTGGCGCAAGGGCATCAATCCATCTAAGTGCAATAACTCATCAACCATTTTCCATCGCACAGAAGATTTGGTTAATGTGAAGTCAGTACCATCGACAACAAACAATTCGTAGCCACTGACAAGATTACCATTATAGCCCAGACCAGTATTATTTGCAAATCCAATTTGGTCTCTGATTAGATTTGTTTTTAATTTGACAAGGTTTGCTATGATTATTTTGTCTTTAATGTTGGTGTAGTGTTCTCCTCTTACTTCCACTAATAAATTACTGTATTCATTGAAAATTCCAAGTCCTTCTTTTTGTACGGAAACGCCATATGAATATCCGCCTTCTGGATAAAAAGTAAACCGTCGCTTATCAAAACTAAAATCATATTCCAATTTGAAGAACCTAAGTGTGGACACACTATTTAAAAAATAATCTGGATTTAATTCTTGTGCGACAATATCGTCAATGGTATTTCGATGGAATTCTAATTTGACAAAATGATTGCCATATAATTTTGGGCGATAGTTGACCCAGCTGGCAACACGAAACCGCCGCAGTACAATACGATCATCCTCACCACTATAGAATACAGTTTTATTACCAATGGTTTCGTAACCTATTTCATCATTTTCAGTATACACAACAGCTGCAGAAATTCCCAATGTCTTGGCCTTGTTTACATAAGGAAATCCATATTCCAAATCTATTCTTCTGGTATAACCAACTTGTGCAGTCAGTTTGAGTCTGTCTCGGTGACCTGATACGTTTAGCCAATTGATGCGACCGCCAATATTAACGCGATCAAGCGCCTTGCCTTGTTCATTCCACCAAACATTAAAATTGCGGTCAGCCAACTCGAAGATGAAGTTGGGATAGATAAACCAATTTTCTTGTATCTGAATAGTAACAATTTGACTGCCCTGCTCACGAGAAATGTCAACATGAGTAAACAGACTCGTACTGAGCAGTCTGTTTTCATTTTCTACCCAGAGCTCCTCTTCTTCCGAGTAAGAAATATGATCTCCTTCCTGAAATTCTAATTCTCGGAGGATAACATAGTCCTTTGTCCGCTTATTGCCTTCGATGCGTATGTCAGCGATGATGAAGTCTGCAGGCTCCTCTTGCGAAAAGAGCATCGTGTGTATAACTAGGAAGAAAAATAGAATTCTTAGTATCAAGGTTTCGGATTAAGACAATTGCCTAACACGAATGCACATGTATTTGATTCACAAAAACTGTCATAATTTTGACTTCTTGGGTTGAAGCTTCCTTATTAATGTTAGTAGCTTAGTTAGCGACGAATTCATTCGTTGTTTTTCGTCAATGCCATAAAACGTCAGTGTTTAAATAAACGTCTTCCCATTCTCCAGATCATACATCAAGTGTGCAAAACGTTCGACACGTTCCATTAGGCGATTGGATGGTATGAGATCTTTTTGTTTGTAGTAGATAAGTGCAGCGTCTTTCCCTTCAACAGTCCATCCGTTTTCATCCCCATATTTGTCCAAGAAATCTTCTGTCAAATACTCTTTTAACTTGAAAGCATCTTCCGTTTTAACAGTATAGTTTTCTTGAAATTCTGGAGTAGCTGTTTGGATGATAGGATCTTCATCCTCGAAGAAGGATTTGATGAACGAAGAGGATTTTGGTTTGATACTAAAGCGCGAAAATTGAAACGACTCATTGTAAAATTCAAAAACTGTTGTCGTACTTGTCCCTAAATCTCCAAAATAATGAAAATCATATACGCGGACAGTTCCTTTAAGTCCTTTAATGGGTACAAATAGGATTCCTCTTAAGCGTTTGCCTGAACGTCCTTCGAATAAGTCAAAATCAAATTGAGAAATGGGATCCTTGTCCAAATTTCTTTGTGATTTTAGCTTCAAGCCATTTTCTTTAGCTATCACGGCCAATTGCTTTAACCTTGCATCAGGACGAAGTAAATTCTGGATGTCTTTTAGAAGTGATCGCATGATTAAATATCCTTGTAAATAGGAACTTCATTCAAATAGTCAAAGACTTTATCAGGCACAAGATATTGAATAGAATGTCCTTCTTTCACTTGTTTGCGAATGTAACTTGCAGATATATCCAATAAGGGAGACTCCATATATGTCACTTTTGGGTGGTCTGATAATTCGCTCTTTTCATAGCCTGGGCGGTTATAGACATATATTTCATAATATTTTAAAATAGTCTCATAATTTTTCCACTTGTGCAGAGTTGCCAGATTATCGCCACCCATAATCAAGACAAATGTTTTATCAGGATATTTTTCTTTCGCGTACGTAAGGGTGTCTATTGTATAAGACGGTTTAGGCAAGGTAAATTCTATATCACTTGCTTTAAGCCGAGTGTTAGTACCTATAGCCAGATTTAATAAATGGAGTCTGTCATAATCTTTGGCCAATGATTTCTTTGCTTTATGGGGATTGTGTGGGGAGACGACCATCCACACTTCTTTTAGGTCAGAATTAGCAAGTAAGTAATTAGCAATGATCATGTGCCCGACATGCACAGGGTTGAATGAGCCAAAAAACAATCCGGTCTTAAATGGCTTGGACATGTGTGTACGCATTAATTGCTCATCATCACAGGCATGACAAGCATCAATAATGTTTCATTATCATTTTGTTCGGCAGGGAGAAGAACTCCAGCCCTGTTAGGCGTAGACAACTCTAGCAATACATCATTCGTATCCATAATCCCCAACATCTCAATTAGAAATTTTGCATTAAAGCCTATGGTCATTGGTTCTCCTTCATATGTGCACGTCAACTGCTCTGTCGCTTCATTAGAAAAGTCAAGATCTTGAGCTGATATCGTTAAACTGCCTTGGTCCAAACTGAGCACGACTTGATTGGTGGTCTTATTCGCATAGATTGCAATTCTCTTCAATGAGTTTTGGAGGTCTTTTCTACCCATTGTCAACAAGTGAGGATTGTTAACCGGAATGACAGCATTATAATCTGGATATTTAGCATCAATCAATCTGATTATCACCTTAGTGTCATCAAAGGAGAAAAAGGCATTCGTTTGATTAAAGGCAATGTCCACATTCACATCACTAGAAATGGCATTTCTGAGCAATGTCAATCCCTTTTTAGGAATAATAAAGGTTTGAGTCACATTGCTGCTGACATCTCCAAAACTGTATTTGACAAGTTTATGCGCATCTGTAGCAACAAAAATCACATTATTATAATCTACCTGCACATAGACACCCATCATTGCTTGCCTCAGTTCATCATTGCTTGTGGCAAAGATTGTTTTTGTGATAGCCTCTTGTAAGCTAATAGCTGACATAGAGATACTATCGACACCATCTTCAGAAGGTATTTCTGGAAAATCAGCAGCATTGTCACCACTGAGTTTGTATTTTCCAAAAGCAGAGGTAATCTCTATTGCTCTGGACTCATCATCAATGATGAAATTGATGGGTTGGTCTGGCAACGCTTTCAAGGTATCCAAAAGGATTTTTGCTGGAATGGCGATTTGACCTCCCTCTTCGACATTGACTGGCAAAGACGTAATAATTGTTGTTTCCAAGTTGGTCGCAGCAATGGTCAAAGTATCACCTTCGGCCTTAAATAAGAAATCCTCCAAAATTGGTAAAACTGGATTAGAACTTATAGCTCCAATTTCCAAAGACAATTTTGATAATAAATCAGACGATGAAACACTAAATTTCATTTGAATCTTTATAGGTTTAGGTCCTGTTATTAGGACAGTAGGTTCAAAAATCGAAAATAATTGAATTTGCTGTATTCTTTAGCAAATAAGACAAAAACTCTCAATGAATCAGCCTAATCGAAAAAGAGGCCCCAATATTACCACAATTACTGATGTGCCACTTCCATCAGTAAATAACTACCAATTGTCAAATGGCATCGAGGTTTATGATGTGGGAGGAGCACTTCAAGATGTGATTAAATTGGAGATTGTGTTTAATAGTGGGAGACCAAATGAACCCAAAAAAATGATCTCTAAAGCGGTCTCTTACTTGATGAAAGAAGGCACTATCGACAAGACTTCCCTTGAAATAGCTGAACAAATCGATCATTATGGAGCTACACTCAAAACAACAACCAATCTGGATGACTCTAGGATCATTTTGTACAGTTTGTCAAAATTCTTCCCAAAAGTACTCCCGCTTGTGGTCGAAATCATCACAAAAGCACAGTTTCCCCAAGCAGAACTAACCAACTATGTGGAGAACAGCATTCAAAATTTACAACTAGATTTGGCAAAGGATGAATTTATCGCGTATCGAATTCTGACAGAGAAAATATTCGGAGAAGATCACCCATATGGCTATAACAGTTCGGAGAAATTGTTTCGCACATTAAATCAAAAAGACATTCGAGAGTATCATGCTAATAGTTATGGAGCTGCGAATTGTACCATCTATATCAGCGGTAAAACAGATCTACAAACCAGAAAAATTCTAGAAGACCAATTTGGTTTTCTCGAACAAAAGCAAAAAGCTGTCGTCAATATTCCGTTTGTACATGACCAACAAGGTGTTTTTTTCATTGAATCTACCAATGTTCACCAAACAGCGATTCGCATAGGAAAGCGACTTTTTAACCGAAAACATGATGATTATGCCTCTATGTTTTTCTTGTCAACCTTGTTGGGAGGCTACTTTGGATCAAGATTGATGTCCAATCTGAGAGAAGAGAAAGGCTACACATATTCGATTTATTCAGGTTTAGATGACTTTGTACATGATGGCTACTTTTACATTAGTGCTGATGTCGGCAATGAGTTTGTGGATGACTCAATAAAAGAAATCCATAAGGAGTTACATTTACTAATGACTGAACAGATTTCTGATAAAGAAGTGTCTTTAGTCAAAAACTATCTGATGGGAAATTTTTTAAACTCTTTGGATGGACCTTTCAATCAATCGCAGGTTGTCAGAAGTTTTCAGTCCAAAACTGATGATTGGAAGCATTTTAGTGGCTTTATTGGGTCAATTAAGGCAATGAATGCCAGTAAATTATCAACAGTAGCGACAAAATATCTCAATCCTGAGTCTATGATTTCAGTATTAGTTGGAAGTAAGGTTAAATAATGCCTTATTGGCATTATATTTGAACTTTTCCTATCGTATTTCACATTATTGGTGCAAATAGGGTACTAGGGTTTTTATAAGAAAATGAATGAAATTATTTAGTTTTTTTACGCAAGAGCTAGCGATTGACCTAGGAACGGCAAATACCTTGATCATAGAAAATGACAAGGTGGTTGTTGACCAACCTTCTATTGTGGCCATTAATCGTGTCACAAAAGAACTCATCGCAGTCGGAGAGAAGGCGATGCAGATGCACGAAAAAACCCACGAAGACATCAAGACAATCAGACCCTTAAAAGATGGCGTTATTGCAGATTTCCAAGCCGCTGAGAGCTTGATTCAGGGCCTTATTCAAATGACAACGACCAAACGAAAATTTTTCACGCACTTAAAAATGGTGATTTGTATACCTTCAGGAATAACTGAAGTAGAAAAAAGAGCTGTCTTCGATTCTGCTGATCACGTAGATTCTAAAGAAACGTATTTAATATATGAACCTATGGCTGCTGCTTTAGGAATTGGACTTGATGTCGAAGAACCAGAAGGCAACATGGTGATTGACATAGGTGGAGGCACAACAGAAATTGCTGTAATCGCTCTGTCTGGAATTGTTACTGATCAATCTATTCGTACTGCGGGAGATGAATTTACAAATGATATTATTGATGCCATGAAACGCAAGCATAATATCTTAATAGGTGAAAGAACGGCAGAACAGATCAAAATACATGTTGGATCAGCACTTAGAGAATTAGATAATCCGCCAGATCCGTTTCCGGTGAATGGGAGAGATTTATTGACAGGAATACCCAAACAAATCATAACCAATCATTCTGAAGTCGCTGAAGCCATTGATAAATCTATCGCTAAAATCGAAGAAGCTGTCTTAAAAGCCTTGGAAGATACTCCACCAGAATTAGCATCGGATATCTACAAAAAAGGATTATACTTGACTGGAGGAGGTGCACTGCTCCGAGGTCTAGACCTTCGCATTGCTGAAAAGACAAAACTAAACGTCCAAGTCGCGCCAGATCCACTACAAGCGGTTGTTCGTGGTACTGGGCTTGCATTGAAGAATTCATCAAAGTATACCTTTCTTATCGACAGAAAGAGTATTTGATTGTTAAATAGATCTTAGCATGCGGAACATTATTCTATTCTTCGCAAAACACGGATCATCCTTACTCTTCTTATTCTTAGAAGTGATTTGCTTTTATTTAATCATCAATTACAATTCAAATCAACAGTCTATTTTCTTACACTCGTCTAATATGGCAACAGGAAAAGTATTGGAAGAACAGAGAAAATTCAAAGACTTCTTTAGTTTGAATGAGCGTGTCGATAGTTTACAAAAAGAAAATGCCAGATTGATGAGAAGGGTCTTGTATCATGAAGGCTATGGGAAAGCTCCTTCCATTGACAGCTCTACATTTGCCTATAATTTAATCCCTGCGCAAATCATCAATCAGACAATTCTGTTTAGGAACAATTATTTGACTATTGACAAAGGAACAGAAGATGGTGTCTTTCCCGATATGGGTGTCATGGATCAAAATGGGTTGATCGGAATCATTCAGAAGAGCAATAAAAGACATTCACGCATATTGTCCATGCTTAATTCTAAAACGCGCATAAGTGCTCGGGTAAAGGGTAAGGGATATTATGGAAATCTCATATGGCCAAACATTGACCATCGACGTATGTTTTTAGAGGCCATTCCGAATCATGCTACTATTGCTGTAGGTGATAGTATTGTGACAAGTGGATTTTCTACAATGTTTCCGCCCAATATATTAATTGGCACAATCGAAACATTTGAAACAAGAAAGGGTGATTCAAATTATGACATCACGGTGCAATTAAATAACAATTTTAGTGACGCCGAATATGTCTACATAATTGCAAATTATAACCAAGAATCTCAATTAGAAATTGAAGCTGAATCGGAATGAATTCGAGTATTATTCGTCATATTATTCGATTTATTGTACTGATACTGGTGCAAGTATTTATATTAAAAAATATTTCATTTCCAGATAGTTTTCTTAGACATCTTGTTTTATTCATCTACCCCATTTATATTTTTCTGCTACCGACTAATATTCCTAGACCCTTATTGTTATTAGTGGCATTTTTTTTAGGACTAAGCGTTGATCTTTTTTATGATTCAGTCGGTATTCATGCTGCGACATCTGTTTTTATAGCCTTTATCAGAATGTACGTGTTGAGAATTTTAGAACCAATACAAGGATATAAGACAGACGGAAGTTTATCTGCACACAATTATGGAATGGTGTGGTTTAGTTCTTATGCTGCAATTTTACTTTTTGTCCATTTATTGGTTTATTTTTCAATATCTGCATTTAGCTTTGTGTTTATAATAGACATAATGCTTAAAACATTGCTTAGTTTTGTTTTTTCGTTTATGCTCATTCTATTACATCAGGTTATTTTGAAGGTGCAATAATCAATGGATAAATATCAAATAAGGAAATACATCATCCAAAGTCTTTTTTTAGTTACAGCATTGGTCATTCTGTTAAATGCAGCGTGGTTACAGCTGTTTAGCTCTGATTTTAGAGAACGTGCAGAAAAAACAACCTTACACAAGCGAACACTTTTTCCGTCAAGAGGGATTATCTACGACCGCAATGATAAATTGCTGGTCTTTAATGAGCCGGCATACAATCTAGATGTTATTTATAATGAGATTGAAGAAGACATGGACACAATCTTGTTTTGTCAGTTGTTGAATATAGATAAAAAGACCTTCAAAAATAATATTGAGAAAAACTGGAGGAGTCCATTATACAATAAGTCAATTCCTTTTTCTTTTATAAAAAGAATTAATCCAGAGGATTTTGCAAAATTTCAAGAACACTTACACAAATTTCCAGGGTTTTATCCGACGATACGAAATGTGCGGTCATATCCTCATCAGAATGCTGCAAATGTATTGGGTTATCTTGGTGAAGTAGATGAGCAAAAAATAAAAGATTCTGAAGGCACCTATGCTTTAGGAGATTACATAGGTATTACAGGACTGGAGAAAATGTATGAAGCAGAACTCAAAGGGCTGAAGGGAGTTGAATATTTATTAAAAGACAATATGGGACGTGAAGTCAGTTCACTAGCAGAAGGCAGGATGGATTCATTTGCAATCGAAGGTCTAGACATCACAAGCAGTATTGATTTGGAATTGCAACGTTATGCTGAAGAACTGATGACAAAGAAAAGAGGGAGCATTGTTGCTATAGAACCAGCGACGGGAGAGATTTTAACGATGGTAAGTGCACCAAGTTACGATCCTAATCTATTGAGGGTTGATAGAGATAGAGGTAAAGCTTACGCGGAATTAAATAACGACACCATCAATCGGCCTTTCTTAGATAGAAGTGTGCAAGCGAATTATCCACCTGGATCAATATTCAAACCTATTTTTGCTTTGATAGCAATGCAAGAAGGATACTTGTGGCCGTATCGAAGCATCACTTGTACAGGGGATTATGAAGTGACGACGAAAGGATTTTCTCAAGGCTGTCATGATCATCCGCATCCGAGTAATGTGAAAATAGCACTGACTCATTCTTGCAACACCTATTTCTATCAATTAATGAGAGAGTTTATCAATGGTAAAGATCATACGCAACCAGAGATAGGGATGAATACATTAAACCAATATTTGGAGGCCTTTAAAGTAGGGGTAAAAACAGGTGTTGACAATCAGTTTGAAAGCACAGGCTTTTTCCCTGACGGAAAATATTATTCCGACCTATATCTGTCTAAAGGCGAACGACGATGGTTCTCTACGATGGTCCTTAGTCTTGGTATTGGTCAAGGAGAAATAAATGTGACAACAATTCAAATGGCCAATCTTGCTTCAATACTTGCCAACAGAGGATCTTATTATACACCACATTTGTTAAAATCATTCCGAGGATCGCAACAACTAGTACCAGAAGATTTTACTGTCAAACACGAAGTGCCTATTGACTCTACACACTTCCCATTTATTGTTGATGGTTTAGAACGAGTGGTTAAAGAAGGAACTGCTCAAATTGCCTATGTGCCTGGATTGCGAATTGCAGGTAAAACGGGGACTTCCCAAAACAGTGGCAAAGACCACTCGGTGTTTTTTGGCTTTGCTCCAGTCGATAATCCCCAAATTGCCATCGCTGTATATGTAGAAAATGCAGGCTGGGGCGCACAGTATGCCGCGCCAATAGCAAGCCTGATGATGGAGAAATATTTAAGGAAGGAAATAAGACCACAACGTAAATATTTAGAAACGAGAATGGTGGAGGCGGATTTAATTTCTATCCCTTAAGCCCTTGCAGGCGTCCCGCCTCAAGAACCAAAAACATCCTATCTCAAAGTCCGTCCTTGCAAGCGTCCCGCCTCAAGAACTACAAAAACATCTGACCTCAAGAATCCTAGAAAATTATTTAAATTCGCTCCCGAAAAAATTTCTAACAGTTATAGTGGAGATAAGACCATATTAAGAAAATACCTAAATTGAGCTACGAAAAATATTAGGAATATAAAAACCAAGTTCAAACGAGTCCTTGAGCCAAGCAGCCAGCTGGCAGGCTACTTGACACTTGTCACTTGTCACTTGAACCTTCCTGTCGGTAGGCAGGCTTAAACCATGATAATAAGCACCATAGTCGCAAAAGCAAAAAACAATGTCATCGGTAAAGACAACGATATCCCTTGGTACTTGCCAGCCGATTTAAAGTATTTTAAAAAAATAACAACGGGGCATCACATTCTCATGGGACGTAAATGTTTTCAATCTATCGGCAAACCATTACCCAAAAGAACGAATGTCATCATTACACAAAATCCATTTTTTCTTGTCAGTAATTGTTACATCGCTAATAGTGTGGAAGAAGCATTGCAACTTGCACATGACAATGGTGAAGAAGAAGCGATGATCATCGGTGGGGGTCAGATATATGAATTGACAAAACATCTGTGGGATCGGATGTACATCACGGAAGTAGATGCAGAGATCGAAGGAGATATTTATTTTCCAACAATGGACATGGACAACTGGAAACTTACTTCAAGAAAGGACAAGACCAAGGACGAGAAGAATGAATTTGATTATTCCTTTTTGGTTTACGATAAAAAATAAATTTTAAAAAGATGCGCTAAGTTTTTTTTACTTTCCACACATTCCTTATTTTTAGTCAACAACATACTTTACATGAACGAGGACTTTTTACACTTCATATGGAAATACGGTTATTTCTCCATACATGATCTTCGAACAACAGAAGACAAAAAACTAGTCATTAAATCTAGAGGCGTTCATAATCATTCTAACGGCCCAGACTTTTCTAACGGCAGCATTTTAATTGATGACATTGAATGGTTAGGTCATATTGAAATTCACAAACAATCGTCAGACTGGTTAGCTCATAAACACCAATACGACAAAAATTTTGACAACGTTGTATTACACGTCGTGTGGAATGAAGACAAACCAATACTCAACGCTAAAGGAGTGCGCATCCCTTGTCTTGAACTTAGAGGCAGGGTCAAAAAATCTGTATTAGATACATATGAACATCTGTTGTTGCAAAAATCATGGATTGCATGTGGCAGTCAACTCCCTGCATTGGATACAGATAAAGTAAAACTCTGGTTGCAGGCACTAGCAATAGAAAAATTGGAGCAACGAGCAAAAGATATTTTTCAGTTGGCAGACCAATTACAGTATCATTGGGAACAAATATTCATCATATATTTATTCAGAGCCTTTGGCTTAAAGCAAAACAAGGAAGCATTCGATGCACTAGCTAGAAAAGTACCAGTTGAGTTGATTAAAAAATATCAGCATTCGCCGATTAAAATGGAGGCGCTATTATTTGGAATAGGAGGCTTTTTGGACAATAGAAAATCAGTAGAAGCTTATCACAAACAACTAACCCAGGAATATCATTTCCTGAAACACAAACATCAATTGTCTGACATTCCTATTACGTATTGGAAATTGGGACGGGTACGACCAGCCAATTTTCCAACATTGCGGATAGCTCAATTGTCTAATTTGCTTTGCGCCAATAAAAGTGGATTTCAATTTATGATCGAGGCGTCCAAAGAGTCAATCCTCCATCAATTAGCAGAAGTGACCACAAGTGAATTTTGGAAAACGCATTACCAATTTGAAAAAGCATCTAAAGAAAAGAACAAACAACTTGGTAAAGCACGGATACAATTGTTGTTGATTCATGCTATAGTACCTATGCTGTTCAGCTATGGTAAGTACCGTAAAGACGATAGCTTAGTCGAGAAGGCCGTCGATATATTTGAATCTATTCCAGCAGAATCTAATGCGATTATCGCTAAATGGAAATCAACAGGTATTAATGCCAAACACGCCTTAGAAAGTCAGGCCTTATTACACTTAAAAAAAGAATTCTGCGATCGATACAGATGCACCTCTTGTCAAATAGGTCATCAAATACTGTCAAGTTAGGTAGAGCAAGTACCGTCGAATTTATTCGATGAATTGGTATCTCTCATTGTACTGTGAAGTAACGTCGAATTCATTCGATGAAATTGGCATCTCTCATTTTCATGATCAGTAAATTCTTTGGTAGTCATGTACCGTCGAATTTATTCGATGAATTGATATCTCTCATTGTACTGTGAATAACGTCTAATTCATTCGATGAATTGGTGTCGCTCATTTTTAAGATCAATGAATTCTTAGGTAGAGCATGTAACATCAAATTCATTCGATGAATTGATATTTCTCATTGTACTGTCAAGTTCCGTCGAATTCATTCAATGAATTGATATCTCTTTGATAGATCCCAAGTAACGTCATATAAATTCGACGGTACAACAAAGAATACACAGGATAGACTTTGAAAAGCAACTAGGTTTTTGTATCTAACTTCCATGATACAGCATTGGCTTGCCAAGATACTTTTGAGCCCGTTTTCACTATTGTATGGAATAATCATTACGATCAGAAACTCTTTCTATGATGCTAAATTACTGAAGTCGACAACATTTAATTTACCTGTTATAGGCGTTGGGAATCTCTCTATTGGTGGTGCTGGTAAAACACCGCATGTGGAATACCTTATTTCTATACTACGGCCGTATATGGATGTTGCTGTGCTAAGTCGAGGGTATAAACGGAAATCAAAAGGCTTCCGATTTGTGGAGATTCAAGACAAGGTATTTACTTCGGGAGATGAACCCATCCAATATAAGCGTAAATTTAGAGACGTGGTTGTGGCAGTAGCCGAAAGTAGAGTGACTGCTATACCTGAAATAGTCAAATCGTACCCACACATGCAATGCATCTTGTTGGATGACTCTTTTCAGCATCGGTCTGTTGCACCAGGGATAAATGTGTTATTAACGGAGTACGATAAGCTGTACACAGATGATTATCTATTGCCAATGGGTCGCCTCCGAGAGTGGCCTTCAGACGCTGAAAGGGCAGACTGTATTATTGTGACCAAATGTCCGAACGAATTGACCGAAGAGCATAGAACTGATGTGATAAAGAGATTAGCCGTCCAAGATCATCAACAATTGTACTTTTCGAGATACGCATATTACAAACCATATCTGTTGGTAGATGGTCGACAACGCCTCGAATTTAATTTAGATCAATCGGTTATTTTGTTATCTGCAATTGCATCTAGCAGATATTTGGAAGAATATTTGGAAGATAAAGTTGGGGAGTACGCATCCTATAAATTTGAAGACCATCATTACTTTACAGAAAGAGACCTTGAAACCATTTCTCAAGCATACAAAAATTTAGAGAGCAAACAGAAATACATATTAACGACAGAAAAAGACGCGGTACGATTGTTTGAACATCGAGAGTTTTTAATCAAAGAACAACTACCTGTTTTTATTTTACCAATCGTGGTCCAGTTTCATGGGAACGATGGGCATCAATTTAATGACTATGTGAAATCCTACTTGCTCAATGTCAAAGTATAGATCCGTGCAGATACAGTACACGAAACTTGATAATTTGCGCACTTATGAGTATTGAAAAGTACACAAATCAATTCAAGCAGGCGCTAGAAACGCTAAATCTAAAGCAGAAAGAAGCTGTAGAGCAAGTTGACGGTCCAGTCATGGTAGTTGCTGGTCCAGGAACGGGTAAGACTCAATTACTTGCAGCTCGTGTGGGACATATTTTGGATAAACTGGCAGACATCAATCCACGAAATATATTGTGTTTGACCTTTACTGAAGCAGGAGCAGTTGCCATGCGCAAACGCCTATTGCAATTTATTGGTCCGGAAGCCTATAATGTCAACATCTTCACATTTCATTCTTTTTGCAATAAAGTCATTAGAGAAAATATAGCTGACTTCGGCGGGTATAGAAATTTGCAGTCCTTATCCGATTTGGAGATGGTAGAAGTGTTGCATGAAATCATAGATGAGTTTCCAAATCATCATCCGTTGAAAAGATTTAAAGGAAACATTTATTATGATAGGTATAACCTTAATCAGTTGTTCCGAACAATGAAGCAGGAAAATTGGACAGTAGAACAAATAAAAGAGGCATATACAGTGTACGCAGAAAATATTGAAGACAATGAAGATTTTCAATACAAACGAAATTACACTGACAGAAAAACAGGGATTAAATATCAAAAAGGTGATCCCAATCCCAAAAAAATAGCAAGGGAATTGAATCGGTATCAACCAATGTTAGCTGGTATTGACGAGTTTGCCAAATACAATAAAAAGCTAGAAGAACGAGAGCGATTTGATTACGCAGATATGATATTATGGGTCATTGAAGCATGGAAAAAGAATCCAGATTTATTAATGGATTACCAAGAACAATATCAGTACATTTTAGTAGACGAATACCAAGATACCAACGGAGCACAAAATCAAATCGTCGATATGCTTGCTAGTTATTGGGGTGAAAGTGCAAATGTATTTGTCGTAGGCGATGATGATCAGTCCATTTTCAGATTCCAAGGCGCATCGATGGACAACATTGTTGAGTTTAAAGAAAAGTATAATCCTGAAGTTGTCATATTAGAAAATAATTATCGATCATCACAAGAAATATTAGATAGGTCAAAACAACTCATCGAGCACAATACCAAACGATTGGTTCAGCTCTATCCTGTCTATCAAAAAGAATTAAAAGAATCCAAGACAAAAGGACTAATCAAAGCCAAGCCAGTTGTTGTAGAATATCCAAATGCCCAGCAGGAGGCAAAAGACATTGCTGATCAAATAATCGCACTCAACGAAAGTGGTACGCCACTTAAAGACATTGCTGTTATTTATAAAAAACATAAAAATGCAGATTTTCTTATTCAATATTTGACAAAAAAGAGCATTCCTCTCGCGTTAAAAAAGAAGGTAAATGTATTGGAAGAGCCTTTGATCAATCAATTAATTACCATCCTGGAATATGTACAAGCAGAAAATGAACAAGTCGATTCTGGTGAAAGGATGTTGTTTGAATTGTTACACTATTCTTGGTTTAACATCAAGGCATATGATCTGGCGAAACTGTCTATTTACTGTTCAAGAAGAACGGAAGATAAAAGTGACGATCTTAAGTGGAGAGCTGTCATTCAATCTGAAGAACATTTAAAAAAGGCGGGGGTAGTAAATCCAGCACAATTCATAAAAGTATCTGATATCATAGAGCAATGGATGATTGACATTCATAACCTCACGCTACAGATAATGTTTGAAAAAATATTGACAGACGCAGGTGTGTTTGCAACGGTGATGAATTCAGGAAAACCAAGTTGGAGCTTTCAATTAATCAACACATTTTTTGAATTGATAAAAAGTGAATCAACTAAACGGCCACTCATTACATTGGATGAATTTTTGTCAGTGTTGGTAAACATGCAGGAGGCCGAACTCACGCTTCCGCTGATGAAGATTCTCCACTCTGAAGTAGGCGTCCAATTTTTGTCTGCTCACTCTTCCAAAGGCTTAGAATTCAAACATGTGTTTATTATTGCAGGTGATGATAAAAACTGGGTGACCGCAGACTATAAAAACAGACAATATCGATTTCCTCCAGCTTTAGTCCCAGCCACCGATAAAAGTGATGTGGATGATGATCGTCGACTTTTCTATGTCGCAATGACGCGATGTGAAGCCTATTTACAAATATCATATGCATATCAAAATGAAGATGAAAAAGAACTAGAACCTTGCCGCTTTATTGCAGAATTGATGAAGGAGTCAGATATAGAGATTCAAAAGAAATCTTTGGAGGAGGATAAAATGATTGAGTTTACGCATACCTTACTTGGCTTCCAAAATCAGACGCCAACATTGATCGAGTACGACCTCATTGATCAACTGCTTGATAACTATAGTATGAGTGTGACCCACTTAAATAAATACTTGAGATGTCCACTCAGCTTTTATTTTGAAAACATACTGAAAGTCCCTAAAGCAAGAAATAAAAGCATGGGTTTTGGAAATGCCATTCACCGAACATTAGAGCATTTTTTTGGTAAAATAAATGAAGATCCAAATAGAAATATTCCCGGTGTTGATGTTATGATTGATTTATATGAAAAGTCATTGTATAAATATCGAGCACATTTCACAAAAAGACAATACGATGATTTGAAAGTATATGGTTCAGAAATATTAACGGGATATTATGATGAATACCATATGCGATGGAGTTTGCCGAGAGAATTCAAATTGGAAAAGACGATAAGATCATCCTATAAGGGTATCCCAATCAATGGTAAAATTGACAGCATCCATATGTATGATGACAAAATAGATGTCTTTGATTTCAAGACAGGCAACGCTGCATACGCAACAAATAAATTGAAAGCTCCACAAATAAATCAAGACCCTGATGAAGAGAAAGATCTTGGAGGTGATTACTGGAGACAGATTGTATTTTATAAAATGCTGTTGTCTAATGATCCAGAAATCACAAAACCAATGCGTTCAGGAACGATGGATTTTATCGAACCAGATAGAAAAACTAAAGAATTTACGCAAAAGACCATTGGCGTAGCTGATGAAGATGTCGCTATAGTAGAAGAACAATTGAAAGAAGCTTATGCAGGCATACAAATACATAAATTTGATGGCTGTGGCGAAGAGGATTGCCATTGGTGTTCATTTGTGAAAAATCAATATGAAATCGATCCTGATACGACATCATACGCCGATGAGGCTGATGAAGCGGTGCATTATGAAGAAGTAAAAGAAGAAGTCATGGAAATGGGAGTCCAGTTATCAATGTTTAGTTAACTAAAGATTTACCTACAAGTGTATGTTTCTGTCCGATAAACCATAAGAGAGTAAAGAAAAGCGAAATTCAACACCAACCATTTGCTAGAATTCGTTAGTCTATCAGACAAAAGCTCCAATATGAAAAAGATGTTGCTTTTCATTGTCACTGTTGCATTCTTTGCGTGCGGCGATGAAGATCCAATAAACCCTATAAATCAGACTCCTCCCATAATTGACGAACCAGCATTGGAAGATCAAGGAACAGTTGGTGACTTGACACGAGCCATGATAGATTTTGGGTTTAAGTCTTTTTTGGAAATCAATAATAACACACCAGATGACGAGAACATTATCATTTCGCCATTGAGTATTGAAACTGCATTATTTATGACGAGTAATGGGGCAACAGATGAAACTTTGGATGAACTACGACAGACGCTGGAATTAGGGAATTTTTATCCTTCAGGTACGAATCAACGATACAAAGAGATAATAGAACAAATCAATAATGATGCGAATGACGATACATTTTTAAGAAGTGCACAGGCAGTGTTCTGGAATGAAAATCTTATCAGTGTCTTTGAGAATTTCCAAGACAACATGCAAGGTTTTTATGAAGCAGATTTAGTTCCTGATGATTTTAATGTGGAAGCCATTAATGCCTGGGCTGATGACAATACAGAAGGTCGCATTCCAGAAATACTGCAAGAACTTCGCCCCGATGAAGTGCTGTTTTTGTTGAATGCATTGTATTTTATAGGCGACTGGGACTTACCTTTTGAAGAAAACGCGACACGAGATAGGCCATTTAATCTTGTGGATGGGAGCACCATTGAATTGCCGACAATGAACAATGACTTTTCATTTTTTAATTATGAAGATGAGACAGTCCAAGCGGTTGATTTATTCTTTGAAGGGGCTAATTTTTCAATGACATTCATCCAGCCAACCACTTCCATCAATGAATATTTGACTGATTTTTCATTTAGTGAATTAGCGGCTTTTTATAATGGACTAGTCAATGATGACATGCAACAAGGCAGAATTGATCTCAGCTTACCAAAATTTGAAATAGGATACAAACGAAACATATCAGAGGACCTACAATCGCTTGGCATGGAAAGAGCTTTCCAAGAAGCGAATGCACAGTTGTTTAATCTTGGTCAAGCTGGCGGCAACCTTTTTGTATCACGAGTAATCCACGATACCTTTTTAAAGATAGATGAAAAAGGTGCAGAAGGTGCAGCGGTGACTGCTGTTGGCGTTGGTGTAGAATCTGCGCCGCCACCATTTGTATTTGATCAACCATTTATGATTGTCCTGAGACATGTGGATACAGGCCTTCCTATATTTATTGGGAAGATTATGGATCCGGCTGGATAATGGTTAACTGTTGAAATAAATCGTGAGGTACAGAGACCTTCGATTCAGTTATCATCAATAATGACCTTTTTACGAATTTTATATTTTGTGAATCTTCAATTATTTAAATAGTCCCGTGGGGACTAAATATTGGTAGTCATTATGTACATACAAAATCGTTGTGCCGTAGGTACAAAACGTGATCTTCCAGCATAGTCGAGTACACAGATTCCGTACCTAACGGCACGGCAATTATATTACATTAATTATACTACCCACATATTGTCCCTACGGGACAATTATCATCCCACATTGTTTGTATCATAGTAAAAGGTAAGAGGTACAGACCTTTGCCTCAGTATTCATCTTAAAAAAGCGAGTAAGACTTCTATGCACATATAATGCTTATTAAATAGTCCCATAGGGACTAAATATTGGTAGTCATTAACACATACAAAATCGTTGCGCTGTAGGTACAAAAAGTGTTCTTACAGCAAAGTCGTGTACACACATTCCGTACCTAACGGCACGGCAATTATATTACATTAATTATACTACCCACATATTGTCCCTAAGGGACAATTATCATCTCACATTGTTTGTATCATAGTAAAAGGCAAGAGGTACAGACCTTTGCCTCAGTATTCATCTTAAAAAAGCAAGTAAGACTTCTATGCACATATAATTCTTATTAAATAGTCGCGTAGGGACTTAATATTGGTAGTCATTATGTACATACAAATAGTTGTGCCGTAGGTACAAAACGTTTTCTTACAGCATAGTCGTGTACACACATTCCGTACCTAACGGCACAGCAATTATATTACCCACATATTGTTACTACGGGACAATATCATCTCACATTGACTGCGCTGATTAGACAGGTCATTAATACTGGTTTTATGAGTGTGAAATTGTGCGCTATAAATTTTACATTTTGTGAATCCTCACAAGAACCAATGCTACTCTATGATTTAATTAAATAGTCCTATAAGAACTACATATTGGTAGTTGTCCCATTGTATTATAAAAAGGACTGTATACTCTTGACCACTTCCAAAAATTCGTCTCTCGACAACTGCAATTTCGGTGAGCGAAAATCCATATCAGCCATTCTATTAATTGGAATTAAATGGACGTGAGCATGAGGTACTTCAAGTCCTATCACGGCAACACCTACACGATCACAGGGATATGCTTGTTTAATGGCTTTTGCTATCTGTTGTGAAAAGAGAGTTAATTCGGAAAGTATGGCAGGTTCTAAATCATAATATCTATCTACCTCGACCTTAGGAACAACGAGTGTATGTCCTTTCTGCAATGGATTGATGTCTAGGAACGCAAAGCAGTGTTCGTTTTCGGCGATCTTATAGCTTGGGATTTCTCCATTGATGATTTTAGTAAAAATACTTGCCATGCTAAATAGAAATTTCTAAAACCTCCAACTCCATGATGCCACCAGGAGTCTCAATCATAGCAGTTTCTCCTACTTTCTTACCCAACAATCCTTCTCCAATCGGTGAAGACACAGATATCTTTTTCTCTTTGATATTGGCTTCAGACTCTGAAACAATTTTGAATGTAAATTCTTTGTTTACTTTTTTATTCATTAGTCTCACTTTGGTAAGGATACCAACTTGGCTCAAATCGACGTCTTCTTCTTTGAGAAATTTCACGTTCGCCAATTGCTTTTCTAACTCATTTATTTTTAGTTCGTGCATGCCTTGAGCATCTTTGGCAGCATCGTATTCTGCATTTTCTGACAGGTCTCCTTTATCTCTGGCAGTGGCAATTGCCTGAGCAATCTCTTCTCTTCCTTTTGTCTTCATTTCATCGAGCTCTGCCATCAACTTCTCGTATACTTCCTTAGTCATGTAGGATACTTTCATAATCTTCTGTTTAGGTCTTCAATACAGTTTCCGGTTTACTGCAAAAACGGGGTTGTCAATAATTTATGTCCGGTTAATAATTCCATTCGCTTTGAGTAAACGATTCATTAGTATAAAAATAGTGAATGTTCTGTAAATGTAAAATAGTATTTAAAGTTCAAAGATGATATTTTATTGTAGTTCCATAGAGAAACCCTAAAATAAAAGCCTAATTTCTTTTCACAAATCAGAAAGTCTTATACCTTTGCGCCAGTTCTTTGTCATGCTTATCAAGAAAGGTGGAGGGAAAGGCCCTATGAAACCTTAGCAACCTGTCGCTAGACAAGGTGCTAATTCCTAACTGCATTGCAGTATAGATAATCTAAAACATAACTTAATTCCAATTCTTCTTTTCTTGATTTGTATGCCATGTAAAACAATGCATATGAAATTCGAGACTAAAGCGATAAGACTTCAGACAGAACGTTCTCAACACAGAGAACACAGCACAGCAATTTACCCGACAAGCTCTTTTGTGTTTGACAATGTCGCACAAATGCAAGCAACATTTGCAGGGGATGAGCAAGGCAATATTTACAGCAGATTCACCAATCCGTCTGTCAATGAATTCGAACAAAAGATGGCACAGCTAGAAGGAGTTGATAAAGCTGTCGCTACAGCAAGCGGGATGGCAGCGATTGTCGCAAGCTTTTTGAGCCTTCTACAGTCAGGTGATCATGTGATTGCCTCCCGAGCTGTATTTGGTTCTTCCTTTCAATTTATACAACACTCATTACCTTTGTACGGCATAACAGTAACTTTTGTTGATGCGTCAAATTTAAAGGAATGTGCAAAAGCAATTCAGGCGAACACTAAATTATTCTATCTGGAAACACCTTCGAACCCTGGGTTGGTTGTCTACGACATCAGAGCTATAGCGGACTTATGCAAAGCGCATCATATAATATTGAATGTCGATAACTGTTTTTGTACACCATACCTCCAAAATCCAGCAGAATTAGGTGCCGATCTTGTGACACATTCTGCCACAAAATTTATTGATGGACAAGGTAGAGTACTGGGAGGTGCAGTTGCAGGAAGAGAAGAATTATTAGTAAACGTGTATCAATTCATCCGTAGAACTGGTGGTTCTTTATCACCATTCAACGCATGGATTCTATCTAAAAGTTTGGAAACATTAGCGGTGAGAATGGACAGACACTGTGATAATGCAAAGGCTCTGGCTCAGTGGTTGCAAAGTCATCCATCAGTATTGCACGTAAACTATCCATTTTTGGACACACACAAACAAGTTGAATTGGCCAAAGCCCAAATGAAACAAGGCGGCGGGATAGTGACATTTGAATTAAGTGGAGGATTAGAAGCAGGAAAGAAATTTTTAGATGCACTCAAGATGTTTTCTTTAACGGCAAATCTTGGAGACACGAGAAGTATAGCATCGCATCCTTCTTCGACGACTCATCTGAAGGTACCAAAAGAAGATCGCGAATTGATAGGCATTACAGATGGCCTCATTCGCATTTCTACAGGTTTAGAACACATTGATGATATCATTAAGGATGTGGAGCAAGCATTGGAGGTTTAGCCTAGATTTTAAACAATTTGCAATATAAACAAGGTCGTCCCTTTGGGACTCCTCGCCGAAACATGACAACAGCAGGGGACGATGTCCCCTGCTATTGATGATACCCCTTTGGGGTATTGCTGCGACCTTTCAGAGCTAACACATTTTACAAACAATTTATATCATTGATATACTAAGAATATAATTGATTGATAAAACCAAATACCCCAACGGGGTTACATCATTAGGATGGGGCAACGCCCCATCCTAATTGATGCTGTGTTTAGGAGTCCCAAGGGGACGACCTAGATTTTAGACAATTTGCAAGTAAAGAGGTCGTCCCGTTGGGACTCCTCGTTAAAATATAACAACAGCAGTGGACGATGTCCCCTGCTATTGATGATACCCCTTTGGGGTATTGCAGCTCCTTTCAGGGCTAACACATGTTTCCTTTTAATTCGACATACTTTACTAAAACAAATTGTATGAAAGCCCTGAAATGGGCGCTAGACTATAGCCAAGGGTACAACCCTTGGAATAATAACTATTGTATAACACAAGCCCTGAAGGGGCGTAAGTAAAAACACCACATGTCAATAAGAAATACTTATCTTATGATAGATGATAAATAACTCAATGTTGGAGAATTCAAACAGATGTATCAGCCAGTAGACAACTGCTCATTCATCCACCCGAGCATAGCAGCAATCACCTCATCTCGATTTGTTTCATTCAACATTTCATGTCTTGCATCTGGATAAAGCGTACACTCTATATTTGATACCCCTACATTCTTATACTTATTAAAGACCTCATTGACGCCTTTCCCAAAATCACCGACCGGATCTCTCTGTCCTGAAAACATATAGATAGGTAAATCTTTGGGCGTTTGTTCAAATGCTGTTTGAGCATTAATTTTTAAAACGCCTTCTAGCATATTGTCCCAGAATCCGTTTGTAAACGTTTTACTGCACATCTCATCGCCAACATACCTATCGACCACATCCACATCTCTGGAAATCCAATCAGCTTTAGTGCGCATAGGTGCAAATTCCTTATTGAATTTTCCAAAAGAAATACTTCTGAGAAATTCACTTCTTGTTGCTCTGCCATTAACAGCACCTAGTAGTTTAGCCATCAATCTTCCAACCTTACCCAATATACCAGGATGCCCGCCTGTGCCAGACAAAATGGCCGCTACAAAAGGCACCTCTTTAGAAGCTATATAATCTCTTAATAAAAATGAACCCATACTGTGACCCAAAGCAATAATTGGTAGATTTGGATATTCGCTTTTGGCAATCGCAGTGAGCTGCTTTATATCTGATTGCGTATCCTCCCAAAAATGTCTGTTTTCGAAGTAGCCTATTTTATCAACTGATTCAGCTGTGTAGCCATGGCCTCTGTGATCATTGGCATATAAAACAAAGCCTTCTTTGGTTAAGACCTCGGCTAAGCGGCTATATCTACCTGCATGTTCGCCCATACCATGAATGACTTGGAGGACTGCTTTAGGATTATCTACAGACCATTTATAATAATGTATGTCTTTATTGCCAGCTCCTTTGAAGTTATTGGTTTCAGAAATCATGTTGCAAAATAGAAAGCCCTAGGGACTAACACAAATTGTGAGAGGTGTATGATCTACGCTATGGAGCTTTTGTATTCGCCGAATTGATTTGGTGCACGGTGATTTATCAATGGATACATTCTTCAGTCCATCGAATAGATTCGACGGTACAGGGTCTATCTTGTATAATAAAATGCCCAAGCAAGCAACACCAATTGCAGAGGAAGCCGAATCAATAAGAAATTCTGGTTAATCTTCATGCCTGCACCTTTAGATGTATACATATAGATGTTTGAAGGAAATACTGCAATAAGCAAAGCAAATATACCCCAAGCAGCCATGACTCTTGTTTGTGGAATCAATAAGCCGATACCGCCAATAATCTCAGCCACACCAGAAATAATGTTTATAGGCTTCTTCCATTTCTTTAAATATGGCGGCACAATTTTTTCAAAAAACCAAGCTTTTCTAAAGTGCGAAACTCCCGCATAAATGAAAAAGGCAGCAAAGAGAACAAGCAATGTATAATAGATTATTTGATTCATCTAGCTGAATAATTTCTTGGTGCCTAAACGGATAATTATCAGCATGACAACCATGATAATCAAAACATAGTAGAAAGGCATGTAGCTAAATATCACGATTCGTGTCTTTTCCAAGAACCACATGAAACAGAGAATAGCTCCTATGACCATGAATAAGCCACCTATTTTTTGAAAGCCTGGAATATCTTCAAAGCGAGTGTTTTTTCTAATGATAAATAAAGTTGCTATCATGGAAATAATCGGCAATATTTGAGAATAAATGTCTGCTTCAAAAATGGATTTCTTTTCAAAAAGAAATAAATAGACATTGAGTGTGATGGCAAAAATTCCTGGGATGCAAGCCAAAAACATCAAGGTGGAATACATGTATTTCCATGGGCTTTCTTTCGCTTCTCCTTTACCCAACCACCATGCTAACGATGCAGCAATAGGTAAGGTGAAAAAAAACATAATGATAAACGAAGGGTTCGCCGCACATTGCTCAAGAAATTCCTGTAGTGTCATGGAAATTGAATTATAAATCCAGCAATAAGGTAGTGGGATCTTCCAACAACTGTATCACTTTGACAAGAAAAGTTACAGAAGAACTGCCATCAATGATTCTGTGGTCATAGGATAAGGCCAGATACATCATCGGTCGTATTTGTACTTCTCCATCAACAGCAATTGGTCTTTTCTTTATGGTGTGCATGCCAAGTATTGCAGATTGAGGCCTATTTAAGATTGGCGTACTCATCATTGATCCAAAAATCCCACCGTTTGTAATCGTAAACGTACCTCCTTTCATTTCATCCAACGTCAACGTACCTTCTCTCGCTTTCGTAGCCAGATGTTTGATCTGTTTTTCGATGTCTGAAAAATGAAGGGATTCTACATTGTGAACTGGAGGCACCACCAATCCAGTATCCGTTGATATGGCGATAGAGATGTCTACATAGTCATGATAGATAACTTCTTTCTCGTCTATCTGCGCATTGACTTGTGGCATTTCCATAAGCACTTTTGCACAAGCTTTCGCAAACAAGGACATAAAGCCAAGCTTAATGCCATACTTTTCTACAAAGCGTTCTTGGTATTTTTTTCTCAAAGCCATGAAGTTTGTTAGGTCAACCTCATTGAAGGTTGTCAACATGGCAGTATTGTTTTTCGCTTCTACCAATCGTGAGGCGATGGTTCTCCTCATTCTGGACATTTTTTCTCTGCGACTATTTCGGCTAAATGCTTGAATAGGTGCAACAACATTCATTGGCTCAGCTGGCTTTACTGGCGCAGAACTAGGTTTCGTTTGACTGGCAGCAACAGCATCTTGTTTGGTGATGCGACCATCCTTGCCTGTGCCCGTTATTTGTGCACTGGTTAGGTCGTTTTCTCTCATCACTTTTGCTGCAGCAGGAGATGGATGTCCGGTTGCATGTGTTGCTGTTGGAGCTTCAGGCGCAGGGTTAGGAGCAGCTTCCGTTTTTTCGGCTGCTGGTGCTGCGGTTTCAGCAGGTGCAGCAGCACTTGTATCTATTGTTGCCACCAAGCCACCAATTTCTATATCGTCTCCCTCTGCTGCAACATGTGTAATGATTCCTGCAGCTTCAGCTGGAAATTCAAGTGTTGCTTTATCAGATTCAAATTCGCAAATAGGTTCATCGATTTTAATATACGTTCCGCTTTCTACCAGCCATTGAGATAATGTCACTTCAGTTACGGACTCTCCAATGGTAGGAACCTTCATTTCAACTATAGCCATATTTCAAGTATGTTTTAAATTAATTTTTAGACTAGCCTAATAATTTGGTGCTAAGTTCGATCAAATATATGATTATTCAGCTAATCTTATTCATCAAATCAGTCAAATCTCGTACCGTTGGCAATTTAGCGTTCGGCTGCATGCTGACCTAACAGCTTGTTACTGTAGTCATTCATTATGCAACTTGTTCTCTTGGTTCAATTCTAAAGCTAATCTCAGCATTTAGTGCGTTCAAAACTTTTAGAAGAGTTCCAATAGTGATATTTGTAGCATTGTTTTCAAGTTTCGAAATATGAGCTCTTTGAACACCTATTAGTCTTCCGAGTTCTTCCTGAGTTAGTTTGTTTTCTTTTCTTAAACGTTTGATTTCTTCTCGTAGTAGTTCCATTTTGAGTTCTTGTTCTAGTGCATCTCTTTTAGCACTTCCATGTTTGCCGTAATTCTTTTCGACTAATTTTTCTAAAGATGTTGTTTTCATCATTTTTTCTTTTGTTGAAAGTATCTTTGTTTATTGATTCTGCTTTTCTAATCTCTTTTCGTGGTGTCTTGGTGAATGAGTAAACGAATTTATCTTTCATCTTTTGAGGAAGTTTGTGGAAGTATACTTCTGCTTCCTTAAGAAAGGTAATTTCAATTTCCTTTTTCATTCAATTGTATAACGAATACAATATACAAATTGTTTCCTTATAATGATCGTTTTTCTCGTAGTGATTAAGCTTGATTCACAGTAATAAGCTGATAAAATTCCCCTCCATTCGGAGAGGTGCCTGCGATGCGGGTTGGGTGGTTATATTTTAATTACAATTTTGGAAATGGCAGTACCAATTCGCCGAATATTCAGCGGTACAAGACAGAATTTGTATTCAAAGAAATGTCTCCCAAAGCACTTCTTTATTTTATATATTAAATATTTTTATAATATGTAAATAATTGTTTTATATTTGCAATACACTTAGGCGTATGTCCCAACGACTCCTAAGTGCGATTTAAAACTCCCATAATCGATTTTAACCAACCATTCAGAATGCAATAGTTCCTCACGGTCTTTTGGCAAAGACTTTTTGTGCAATCATAATTCTTAATTATGGGAACTATTCTCAAACGGTCCTGTTGGCGATATGCTGATGGACCAAATAAGTGTATATTTTATCACGACCCTTACAGGTTCACGGAAAGGTGGCTCATGGCTTTTGCTATGTACATGTTCTTTCTGGGGACTGTTATGTCGCAAGCATGCATGATCAATGCTGGCAATCTCTCACAAGGAGATAGCTCTGATTGCTTAAATGGTAATACCGTATCAATAAGTGCTGTTGCTAGTGGCAACGAACTTATACCAGCAGGTTACTCGGTCATGTATGTGTTGACTGAAGGTCCAGATCTTATCATACAGCAAACCAATACCACGCCTCGTTTCATTGTAAACGATTCTGGCTCTTATACCATACATACACTTGTATATCATCCTGCAACATTGGATTTAAGTGGTGTTGTCCCTGGTGTGACCACTGGTGTTGACATAGAAACCACCATTGTATCCAGAGGCATATGTGCAGATTTGGATGTTGTTGGTGCCTCAATAATCGTTTCTAATTGTGTCAACTGTGGCGTATATGCTGGGACAATGAGTAATGGAGTTTCTGACACTTGTTTAGGAGAAAGTGCAACAGGAAATATTTATGCAACTGCTAACCCTGATGCAACAATTCCTGTAGGTTATGCAAGAAGTTATGTGCTCACACTTGGACTTAACCGCACGTTTATACAAATAAATAGTGAACCTGTTTTCAACATTACTAGCCCAGGACAATATAATATCCATAGCCTTGTCTATGATCCTACAACATTAAATCTAAATACCACAATAACTTATGGCATCACAACTACAGCAGACTTATTTAATAAGATAAATGAAAACAACATTTGTGCAAATCTAGATCAAACAGGCACACCCGTAAATGCAGCTGAATGTGCAGTAACTGTTAGTGGTGTTATTTTACAAGATACCACTGGAGACGGTATGGGCAATTTACCTCTTGGAGGAGCAACAATTACAATTACTGATGTCAACGGTCTTGAACAAATAGCAATCACGCAGGCTGATGGGATATTTAGTTTTTCTATTCCTCCTGGTGAATTTACATTGGTCGAAACTGATCCTGCGGGATTTATTTCTATAAATGATGTGGATGGTACTAATGATAACACCATTGAAGGAGTCGCAGTTTTAGGTGAGGACAACATTGGAAATAATTTTATAAACGAGCAGAACTGTGGAGCAGATGCAGGCACATTAATTAATGGTCAGGCATCAACATGTATGGAAGATGATGCGACTGTCGTGACACTCTTTGCAGCTCCTGCCGGTGACGCAAATATTCCACAAGGATTTACACAAGTGTATGTATTAACTCAAGGAGATGACCTTATCATCCAATCCACAAATGCAACACCGAACTTCATGGTGTCTGGTTTCGGATTATATACCATTCATTCTTTGGTCTTCGATCCGAATACCTTAGATCTGTCGGTTGTCATCCCAGGAATAACCACAGGCGTAGATGTCTTAAACCTCATTAACCAAAATGACATATGTGCAGATTTAGATGCAGCAGGAGCACAGATCAGAGTGACTTCATGCAACTGTTCAAGTTTAAATTGTTTTGGTTCGATTAATGTATCACTAGGTACAAATTGTCAAGCAACCATTAGCCCATCATTGGGTAGTCCGAATATTACGCAAGAAAATGAATCACAGTATGAGATTAGTATTAACATTCACGAAGAGGCCATCCCAGGTAACATTTTAACAAGCGCACACATTGGAGAGGAAGTCACTTTTCAAATTAATTTTTCAAATCCTGAGTGTCCTAATTCGTGTTGGGGAACCCTTCTAGTCGAAGATAAATTTCCACCCGAATTACTTTGTTCAGCAGAACCGCTGACATTGGATTGTATACAAACAATTCAAGATCCTGGGCCAACTATTTTGAATAGTTGTGGCAATGATGAATTAAAAATTATTGATGAAGTAATCGAAACTCTCCAATGTGATCCTGATTATATTGAACGAATAACCAGAACATATATCGCGACTGATGATATGGGAAATACATCAGAGCCATGCTCACAAACCATATTAGTCGAACGCCTCCCAAGTGCAGCGGAAGATCCTGATTCTTGGCAAGAGGCACCAAATTTCACAATCCCTCTAGGGAATGCCCTTAAATGCGGGACACCTGCTGATACTTCCTATACGGGGGTACCAACATTTAGAGGAATTCATATTGATGAGTTGGATAAACTTGCATGTAATGTCATCGTCAGAATGACAGAAAATACAATTAATAATATTGAATGTAAACAAGTCATTATCAGAACGTGGACAGTCATTGATTGGACATGTAATGATTCAAATACACTTTTCGAGCAAAGACAAGTGATTGAATTTTTTGATGATCAGTCTCCTAATGTGTTAAATCCAATAGCAGATTTTACAACAAGCACACAAACAAAAAATTGCAGTGGTTTGATCCAATTGCCTGTGGTCAATTACTATGATAATTGCGCATCAGTGACGCCATCAGTTTCGTATCCACATGGTTTTCTGAATAATTATAAGACGCCACAATTTGTTGAATTGGATACAGGAGATAATCAAGTTGTGTATACAGGCACGGATGCATGTGGCAACTCAGTGAGAGATACAGTTATCATTACTGTAGAAGATAACACACCTCCAATTGCCGTTTGCGAAGGGGCTCTTGGTGTTGCATTGACTTCAGATGGTAAAGCTCTTGTCCCAGCTGAATCATTTGATGAAGGGAGTCACGACGAGTGTAAGATTGATAAAATTTTAGTTAAAAAAGTAAATATAGACGTTTGTGGACTCGGACAGGATACCTTATTCCAAGAGTCACTCATCTTTTGTTGTGATGATATAAATAGCGATATAGCAACGGACTTGATCGTCATGTTGAGAGTGACAGATAAAAATGGTCAGTTTAACGATTGTACAGTGCTTGTTGATTTACAAGGATCAGGAACGTTAAGTATACAAGGCTTACCAGACATTACCGTAAGTTGTGACTATCCATTCCCTACTTCAAATTTTGACGTTTTTGGATCCATAGCTCCAGACAAAAGTTTGATCGAACCAATTATCCTTTCGGACTCTTTGGCAAAATACGACGGTCCGGCATTTGATGGTTTTGTTTCAGGTGCATGTAATCCGAAAATTTCTGAAGAACCTATCGAGGATAACCGAGACCAATGTGGCGTAGGTGAGATCATAAGAAGAATTAGGATTAAATCAGGTACCGCAATTAGAGAAGTCAAGCAAGTGATAATGGTTGTCAACAACGACCCATTTTTTGTCAACACATCAGATCCATTAGACCCATATGATGATATAATTTGGCCAATGGATTTAGATACCTTGACGTCAATTGGCATGTGTGATACAGATGGATTTTCTGCAGACCAACTGCCTGAAGGATTTCGGGAACCAATCATTCTCAATCAAAATGATTGTGGACTTGTAGCTGCCTCTGTCACCAATGAACAAGTATTAAATGTAGCTGGAGATCAAAGCACAAATGCGTGTTTCAAAATTTTACGCGAGTGGACAGTCATTGACTGGTGTTCGACAGAAACGAATGGTTCAAATGGACCTATTCGATTTACGTTTACACAAGTCATCAAAGTGACGAATGAAACAAAACCTGTCGTGGTATGTGAAGACATTAACTTAGAAAGTACGGACTCTGATTGTGGTCCAGCAACAGTCATATTGTCTGCCACAGCAACAGATGATTGTAGCGATGATCTTACATTCCATTACATCGTGGACTTATTTGGTGATGGTAAATTTGATGCCTTAGGATCGGGAGTGGGTGATGAATTTATTTTTCCAATAGGAGAACATACTGTGTTCTGGCAAGCTGAAGACGGCTGTGGCAATGAATCTCGAACATGCGAACAGACAATAACAATAACGAATATTAAGTCGCCGACTGTTTTTTGTATTCAGAGTGTTGCAACAAATTTAATCCTCATGGATGTGGACAATGACGGTGTCAATGAATCTCCATTGGCATGTGTCACTCCTCATGCCATTAATGGTAGTAAAAAAGATTCTCTAGACTGCTTAGGTGAAAAACTGATGTTTAGTTTTTCAGCTGATACATCGGATGTCATCAGAAAATTTGACTGTATGCAACTTGGTCTTCAGGCTATACAATTGTTTGTTACAGATTCTCAGAATAATCAAAGTTTTTGTACCACGACAATTGACATTCAGGATAACAATAATTTGTGTCCAGATCCGGACCCTGACCCAGATCCAGATCCAGACCCAGATCCAGATCCAGACCCAGATCCAGATCCAGACCCTGACCCTGACCCTGATCCAGACCCGGACCCAGATCCGGACCCAGACCCAGACCCATGTGCAAATATAGATGCCATCTGTAACGACATTCAAGTTGATGTTGCGTTAAATGGATTGGTGACAGTCAGTGCAAATGCACTTTTTGATGGTTCGCCGTTTGCCGACTGTATTTTAGGATCATTTGATTTTCGTTTTGGGCCTGATGCGGCTACATCAAGGAGGACCTTTGATTGTAATGATGTAGGCACTACCACTGAAGTGGAGCTTATTCTAAATAGAAATCAAGCTTTTGTTTCTAGTTGTGTAGGTACAATTACAGTCAATGACCCAAATAACTTTTGCGATGCAGTCTGTGTTGATCCAGTTGCAGAATGTAGAGACACCGTATTAATATTGCTGGATGTGGTCGGCGAAGCTTCAATATCTCCTTTTCAACTTTTTGCTGGTAGTGCAAATGAAGATTGTTCCGGTCAGCCGCTTGCATTCTCTTTTACACCAGACGGAAACTCTCAAGTAGCAAGTTTTACTTGTACAGATATTGGCTTGAGTCGAGAATCTCTGTTTGTCATTCAAGCAAATGGAACGCTGTCTTCTTGTATCAGTACATTAAATGTCACTGATCCTAATATGATATGTCCAGACGATTGTTTTGATCCGGTTGCCAGATGTCAACCAGGCTTACAAATAGACCTTAACGATCAAGGTGAAGCGATGATAGGTATAGACGATGTGTACAATGGCGGTGAAACAGTAGATTGTGATGGCAATCCATTTACACTTGCATTTAATGGGGGAGGAACTGAACTTACTGAATCCTTTAACTGTAATGATATTGGGTCCAATAGTGTCGATTTATTCCTCATCACTCAGTCTGGATTAATTACTAGATGTAATTCTAATGTTCAGATTTCTGATCCTGTAGGTGTATGTCAGAATCTCTGCTTCGACCCAATAGCAGAATGTATAGATACATTAGGCTTTGATGTGAATGCCCAAGGAGTAACCTCTTTTTCTGCCAGGTTCTTGTACACAGGGAATCGGAGTGTAGGATGTGACGGTCAGAATGTAACGTTTGCATTTGACCAATTGGGTGAGATAGAAAGGATGAATTTTAATTGTAATTCCATTGGTGCACTTACGGCAACATTATTTGTCATCAATAGTGATGATGAATTTACCTCTTGTATGTCTGTAATTACAATAGGAGACATTAACGACAATTGTGATAATATATGTTTTGATCCAATTGCCGAATGCCAAGAAAATCTGCAAATAAATTTAAATAATAGTGGTGCAGCATCTATAAACGCCAGTGACATATTTGCCGGAGATTCTTTAGATGAATGCAATGGTGGTCAATTGACTTTATCTTTTAGTTCTAGTGCTAATATACCTGTGATGAATTTTAGTTGTAGTACGATAGGCGATCAAATGATCACTCTATTCGCACAGGGAAGCAGTGGTACGAATACTTCTTGCCAAACTATAGTTACTATTACGGATGCGAATGATGTTTGTCGTGCGCTGTGTGAAGATCCAGTTGCAATGTGTATTCCACCTATAACAAGAAATATAGGAAGCGATGGTATGTTGAGATTGAGTGCAAATGAAATTTACAATGGAATGATGCAACAAGATTGTGACGGTAATGATCTTCAATTTAGTTTCTCTCCAAATGTATTGAACGCTGCAAGAACTTTTGAATGTGCTTCAGTTGGTATTCAATCATTGAATTTATTTGTCACCACTGCAGATGGTAATCAAACCAATTGTATGACCTCAGTAACCATTACAGATGACAATAGTGTTTGCTGTGATATACTACCAAACCTTGTCTGCCAACCTGCTACATTGAACATAGATGTTTTTGATTTCAATAATGATGGATTGATTGATTCTTCTGGTGCTTTGCTACTTGCTACAGATTTGATTGGTGTAGGTTCAGATATGCTCGGTTGTGATGGTCGACCGCTTCAATTCAGTCTTTCAAGTAATGTCAATAATGTGAGCAGAGTGTTTGAGTGCTCAAATGTTGGTCTTAATAATGTACGTCTATGGGTCACAAATGCAGATGGCTTCAGCACGTTTTGTAATACAACAGCAACGGTGGAAGACAGCCAAAATGAATGTTCGGCCCTTGGAGCAGGTGGCTTATTGGAAGGATTTGTGCGGACAGAAAAAGCTGAATCAATAACTGAAGTCGAGTTGATGTTGCAAGGTGAAGAGGTAAACACGGATATGACAAATGACATTGGCTACTACGCTTTTGAAAATATGCCAATTGGTGGAAACTATAGTCTGTCAGCTCAAAAAGAAGATGATCACCATAATGGAATATCAACTCTTGACTTAGTCCTGATCCAACAGCATATTTTTAATCAAAGAAGCTTAGATAGCCCGTATAAAATTCTTGCTGCTGATGTTAATGAAAATGATCAAGTGAGTGTCAGTGATCTTGTTGATATGAGAAAGTTAATACTCGGTGTTCTTTCAGAGTTTCCAAATACAGACAGCTGGAAATTTGTGTCTGAGGACCATAATTTCTTTGATCCACAAAATCCTGCGTGGAGTATTGTTCAGAACGAGCATCAAATACGAAATTTCGAAGGAAGTGATGAAGTTAATTTCATTGGAATTAAAATGGGTGATGTCAACAATGATGTTTATGGTACAGAAACAAGATCAAATGAAGTCAAACGACTAGACATAGAAGACAGAAATTTAGTTGCTGGACAAACCCTGTCAATCCCTGTGTTAGCTAGCCAAGACATGGATGACTTATTGGGATTACAATTCCAATTGAATCATACAGACATCGAAATACTGAATATTGTAGCCGGTGGAATACCAATCGAAGCAGCGAATTATATTTCATTTAATGACTATACAAATTTGAGCTGGTCTTCAGCTGATTTTGTCAATGTTAAGCAAGGAGATGTCTTATTTGAATTGGTGATTCGATCTACAGCAAATGGTAATTTGCAAAAACAGCTATCATTTGCAAAAGCGGAATACAAAAATGAAATATATACAGGTAACGATGTAGATATCTACCCCCTTGATATTGACTGGAAATTGGCCGAAGGTTTGTCATTCCAAGTTGAGCAGAATAATCCAAATCCATGGGTTCATGACACGAATATTCGATTTGGAATTAGTGAAGAAGGGAAGGTTGGATTCAGTGTTTATGATATAGCAGGCCAACAAGTATTCAACGAAATTAAAACATTTACTGCTGGTAACCATAATTGGAAATTAAGCAGAGAGCAGTTGACAGGAAGCGGGCTATACTTTTTGGAAATTAGTTTTAAAGACAATAAAAGCAGACAAAAAATTCTACTTATAGAATAAAAGAGGATTAAAGACTTATGATTGCCAAAAGCCGGCGGGGTGGATCGCTTGATTCACCCTTCCCTTTTTATGTTATGGGTTTTGATTATGACAATAAAGCGACATTATACCAAAATGAAAATAGTATGACCGTTTCTTACTTGATCTTTTATCTGTTTTCATTGTTGAAAATACTCGTGAATACCTGCATTCTCTGCGTTTTTCGTATTGACAATAGACAAAACTTCTACGTAATAAATCATTTAAACCATTCTCCTTTTGGTAAAACAAAGTTTAATGCGCTTACCTTTGGGTTATGTATTTACTTTTAAAAGCAATTCACATATTCGGCTTTGTCGCATGGTTTGGCGGGTTGTTTTTTATTGTACGAATATTCGTCTATCATACTGAGGCATTTGACCATGATGAGCCAAAAGGCTCTATTCTCCAAAAGGAATATCAACAGATCGAACAACGCGTTTTTAAAATCATTTGTCGACCAGCAATGATTCTTACATGGTTGTGTGGTCTTGGCATGATCGTATTGAATGGTTGGGAATGGTTTAGTATCAATTATTGGTTACATGCTAAATTGGGCTTATTGATCTTACTATCATGGTATACGGACCATTGTAGAATTATTACCAAAAAGCTTATTGATGGACCCACGGGATTTAGCTCTTTTCAATTCCGGTTATGGAATGAATTGCCAACAATTTTGTTGTTATCTATAGTCCTGTTAGCGGTATTTAAAAATTCGTTGAATTATTGGAAAGCTGCACTTGGCGTCGTTTTATTTGGACTTGCTATCTTTGCAATAGCAAAATTGTATAAAAACTACAGAGAAAAAACACAAATTACACAATGAAGAAAGTTCTGAAATATCTCCTTTTACCACTTCTCTTAGTGGTGGGCATCTATTGTTTGCTCTGTGTCATCGGCCCTAAAAATTTAAGTTTGGAGAGAGACATAGAGATTGATGCTCCCAAAAACATGGCATTTAATATAGTCAATGATATAAGTACCTGGGAAAAGTGGGGTAGTTGGCAAAAGCGTGATCCAGATATGATCATAACATATCCAGGAAAGTTGGTTGGTGTAGGTGCTAAAAGTGAATGGTTAAGTGAGACTGAAGGAAACGGAAAACAAGAAATAATTGAGTCTGTATCCAATGAGAAAATAAGAACACAACTAACCTTCGAAGGCTGGGACACACCCTCTTATGGTCAATTGCTTTTTGTAGAAAAGGGGAATAAGTCTAAAGTCAGTTGGGCAATGGAAGGAGAAGATTTACCATTTCTTATGCGAGGCATGATGATGGTTATGGGAATGAAAAAACAGATCAAAGAAAACTACGATGAGAGTCTAGTCTATCTAAAAGAGATGGTCGAAAAGCGCGCAAACGAAGGCACGTATAATGGCTACACCATTAACGATATAAGAATGCCTGAAAAGCACTATATCTATACAAGACAAGAAGTCAATGAAGACAGAATTCAACAATTCTATGCGACGAACTTAGGGGCATTATTCTCAAAAGTTCAAGAAGCAAAAGTAGACATGGACGATGGTATGCCATGTGGTTTGTTCTACAACTTTAATGATAAGAATGGTACTATTGATATGGCTGCGGCAATTCCCGTAAAAGAATCTTTGATCATCCCCAATGCGTCTTCTTTAACTTTACCGGCTAAGCGTGCATTACAAGTAGACTATTTTGGAGACTATCACAATACTGAAAAAGCGCATGAAGCGATTGAAGCATTCATGAAAGACAAAGGCCTCTTCAATGATTTTCCAATTATCGAAGAGTATGTAACTGATCCAACGCAAGTCAAAGATCCAGAAAAGTGGTTGACGAAAGTAACGTATTACATCAGCGACTAAATATGACATTGGTCGACGTTAAATTAGATATACGAAAACTATCGGAACAGCAACTTATTGACTGGTGTGAGTCTATAGGAGAAAAATCATTTCGTGGCAAACAAATCTATGAATGGCTTTGGCAAAAATCTGCAACAGATTTCGAGCAAATGACCAATGTGTCTAAATCACTTAGAGAAGCGTTAGCAGAGAAGTTTTGCTTCAATTTACTTCGCCTTGACAAGAAACAGATAAGTTCGGACGGTACGATAAAATCCAGGTTTACATTGGTCGATGGACATGCTATCGAGTCTGTGCTCATACCAGTGACGTATAAAGATAGATTTACCGTTTGTGTGTCTACTCAAGTTGGTTGTAGCTTGACTTGTTCTTTTTGTGCTACTGGTAAAATGAAACGAATGCGTAATTTGGACGCTGCAGAAATCTATGATCAAGTAGTTGAAGTCAACAAGCAATCACTAGAAGAATTTGGAAAGCCCTTGACCAATATTGTCTACATGGGAATGGGCGAACCACTACTAAATTATCAGAACACATTAAAAAGTATTGAACACATCACATCGCCGAAAGGCCTCAATTGGTCTCCGTCTAGAATTACAGTAAGCACGGCAGGCATTGCCAAAATGATTCGCAAATTGGCTGACGACAAAGTGAAATTTAATCTTGCTTTATCGCTTCACGCGGCCAATGATAAAAAACGAAATGAGATAATGCCAATCAATGAGACCAATTCACTATCTGTACTGATGGACGCCATCAGCTATTTCCATGAACATGTGAAAGGTAAAATCAGCTATGAGTACATCGCGTTTAAAGGATACAACGATCAACGAGAAGACGCGAGAGAACTTGTAAAACTGTGTACACGATTTCCTGTTAAAGTAAACATCATTGAATACAACTCAATAGGCGATAATACATTTGAAAAGTCTGACCCAATAGACATTGATCAATTTGCCAACATCCTAAAAAAGAATGATGTGATGGTTACCATACGAAGAAGTAGAGGTAAGGATATTGATGCGGCTTGCGGGCAATTGGCGAATAAGTAGTGGCGAATTCAATCGTCTTAGTATACTTAGCCTATTTTTAAAAAATTGGCTGTTAGCCGTTTGTAGTCCAGTTTCGATAAGGATTAAATGACGCTGAAGGTGTCACAGCATACAGACCAGGGTTGTAACCCTGGGTTCGAATTGGAATGAGAATTCCATTGGCGCGCGTTTTTGAGTCAAAAACCGTGACAATTGTCCAAGTAATAAAATTTCTCGACGATCGAATTGGTCGCTACTGCAGATCCAAACTATCGTGTTGATGCAAGGCCTTGTATCTCCCTTTACCAAATTTCGTCCCATTAAACTCGATATTGACCAATTTCATTTTTTCTTCCTCTGGTAGTCGTTTGTAATCTCTACACTTATTGGAGCAACAAGACGCATACCTTTCGCCACAATTTTCACATTGGATAAATAGGATATGGCAGGCATCATTAGCACAGTTGACGTGAGTGTCGCAAGTGTTGCCGCATTGGTGGCAAACAGAAATAACATCTTCACTAATTCGCTCACCCAGACGATCATCAAATACAAAATTCTTGCCCCTAAATTTATTTTCAAGACCTGCTTTTTTTACTTCTCTGGCATACTCGATAATGCCTCCATCCAATTGATGCACATGTTTGAAGCCTTTATGTTTGAAATAGGCGCTGGCTTTTTCACACCTGATGCCGCCGGTACAATACATGACGATGTTCTTTTCTTTTTTGTCTTTCAATAAATCTTCGACGATAGGGAGTGATTCTCGGAAGGTCTCCACATCAGGACAAATCGCATTTTCAAAATGGCCGACTTCTGACTCATAGTGATTACGCATGTCAATCAAAAGGGTATCGTCATCATTAGTGAGCCTATTGAATTCTTCTGCGTTGATGTGATTGCCTCTGTCAGTGACGTCAAAGCTGGAATCATCAAGACCATCGGCAACGATCTTGTCCTTTGCCTTAATGTTTAATTTATAGAAAGACTTACCATCGTCTTCAATGGCGATATTGAGTCGCACATTCTCTAGAAAAACAATCGAGTATAATGCAGCTTTAAAGTCTTCAAAGGCGGTATCAGGAACAGAAATTTGTCCGTTGATCCCTTCACTCGCAACATAAATACGGCCTAACACGTCATGTTGAGCCAGAAGATAATACAAATGGCCTCTGAAAAAAGGTACATTTTTGATGTTGGCGTATTTGTAGAAAGAGAGGGTTGTTCGACTACTCTTCTCTTGAGACAGCTTTTCCTTAAGAAGACGCTTATCCACACGGTTGTATAAATGCTTCATATGTTTTGAATCAATTGCAGTTTGACCAAAAAAAGCAAAGATACAGTCTCCTTGGTATAGATGGTGTATTCTAGATATGCATTCTCCATGCAAATGTTGCTCAAAATTCTTGTGAAAAACGCTAATTCTCAGTGTTGTTGTGAAAGGGATTCAGTCCAGCAGAATATTCACGTAACCTGCTGAAAATCAATTGTATAAAAGATGTGAGCAAATCTAAAACAGATGCGTGGTATTCGCCTAAATTGTTGAAAATCAACTAATTAATTTGCAAATGGTTTAGGCAATTTTCAAAAGATTCTTATTTTTCGAGCTTTCCAGGTTTAGTTTAGATGTAAAAAGTATATCAAAATTGAACTTTTCAAAGCTAATTTATCTTAATCACCTTAAAACACTTAACTGCCATGCCAAGGAAGAAAACAAGGTACACAGAGAAAGAATTAAAGGAATTTGACAAATTATTGGATGGAAAATTAGAGCAAGCCGAAGAGCAGCTTAAATTTTACATGCAACAAATTGCAGAAATAGCAGAAAATCCGGATTCCAAGCTGAAAGGTCTAGACGATGGAACATCAACTGTTCAAAATGAGCGCTTATATACAATGGCTGCCCGCCAACGCAAACATATACAGCATCTTCGTAATGCTAAGCTTCGCATAAAAAATAATGCATTTGGCATTTGTCGTGAAACAGGAAAGCTAATTTCCAAAGAGCGATTAAAGGCAGTACCTCATGCAACACTAAGCATAGAAGCAAAGCAAAATAAGTAGATATACCAAAATGAAAATAGTTTGCAGTTGCGCACCAATTTTAGGCAATTGCTCATTAAACAAAAATTATCGATTGAAATATTGATAAGAGCGGGAACGTTGAATAACTATTCCTATTTTTGCCCCATTATAACGCGAATTTGAAGAAGTCGACCATAATTATTTTAATCATCCTCATAGTCTTGATATTGGATCAATGGCTTAAGGTTTACATAAAGACCAATTTTCAATATGGACAGGGCTTTGATATTTTCGGTTTGTCTTG
>CALLFA010000042.1 GCA_937997635.1 uncultured Saprospiraceae bacterium
TTTAAAATAGAAATCGTTTCAATAAACATATACAATTACTTACAAATTGTCTAGTGATGTAACCCAGTTGGTATTTGATTTTATCAATCAATGATATTCTTAGTCTTTTTGCTTACGCCCTTTCAGGGCTTATGGTATAAAATAGTTGTAATACCAAGGGTTATACCCTTGGCTATAGACTTACGCCCTTTCAGGGCTTTTATAAAATTTGTTTTAGCCCACAATATATCATCAAAAGCGGGGGACATCGTCCCTCGCTTTTGTCATGTTTCGACGAGGAGTCCCAACGGGACGACCTTGTTCATCTTTTCGCCAGTTGATCGTCCTTAGTAAAAATAGGACTTTACAAGTATCGTTCAGATGAGATGAATCTTTCTTGCTAAGGCGGGACGCCTGCAGCGACATATTTCTTAAGAAAAAAGAGCTTAATACTACTTACAATTCAACATTAAAAATTCAACATTCAACATTCATAACACCATGTTTTCTTTTGAAAACTGTCGATAACTAATTGCAACAGCTATGATGGCAAGAATAATTAAAGACACGACTACCACGATGTAATGAATCGGTTGTATCGTACCTGCAACAATTTCTTTTGTCGCTAAGGCAACATTTAAAATAGGAACAAAGACAGTTGACCAGTCCAATTTAATGCCAGGGAGTAGTGCAACAACTGCAGGAATAATTACCAAGAAAGAAGCTGGTGTGACAATACTTTGTGCTTCCTTGAAACTTTTAGCTCTGACTACCATAGCTGAAATCACACCACCAAAAAAGATGGCCATTGGGATGAGCATAGCAAAAAGCATCAAGACAAATTTGATTCCAATGATGTTGGTCATGGCTTCTAAAATATCTGCTGGTAAATCTGGTAAAAATTTAACGGCGACAACCAATCCTAAGATGGTCATCAAGGCTGCGGATAATCCAACCAGAGCTATGGTCAAAACCTTGCCCATCAAAATGCTAAACTTTGATGCTGGGACAGTGAGTAAGGTTTCTATTGTGCCACGTTCTTTTTCTCCTGTAATCAAATCTAAGGCAGGGTACATACAACCCATGAAACAAAAGATGATGAATATATAGGGGAGAAATCCACCGACCATTTGCCCTATTTGTTCATTCTTCGGTGCTATGTCGTAGCGAATTAGATTTATTGGATCGATGGCATCTTTGGTTAAGCTTAATTCTGTAATTCTGTTGTTGAGGATTTTTTCTTCATAGCCGTCAACGACTTGAGTTAAGCGATCTTTGACTAAGAGATTTGTGGACTTGTACCACATGTTGACCTTACCAGACTTCATGCCTTCAATATTGCTTGCATATTGATTGTGAAAACCAATCATGGCATCAAGGCTGTCTGCGGTGATTTGTTCTCTTCCACTTTCCATTGTTACACCAGAGATGATTTCAAATTTTGCAGTATCCAATTCTGCAGTAAAGTCTGCGGGGGCATCTAAGAGAGCGATTTTTAATTTTTTGTTCTCTTCTTTTTCCATAATGGAGGACGTCAATTTTGTCATGCCATATAAGAGTAGAGGCATCAAGAGTGCTGGTCCGACGATTGCTGTTAAGAGTGTACGTTTGTCTCTTAAAGTATCGAGCATTTCTTTTTTAAATACGGTAAGTATGGTGTTCATCTTGATTATGCGTTTTGGTGGTTAGTTGAATTTTCTACAATTCTGATGAATGCTTCGGTAAGTGAGATATCTGCAAATTCTGATCGAAAATGATCCATGGTGTTTTGGTAGACCAAGTCGCCTTTTGCAATAATGGCAAGATCGTCACACAGCAAATCCACTTCACTCATGATGTGCGAAGAAAAAATAACTGTCTTCCCATCTTCTTTACATTGCCTAATGAGATCAATAATATTATTTGCAGTAATGACATCAAGACCAGAGGTCGGCTCATCAAAAATGACGACATCAGGGTCGTGGATCATACTCCGTGCAATAGACACTTTTTGTTTCATCCCCGTACTCATCTGACCGATTCTTTTTTTGGAAAATTCGTGGATGCCCATTTTGGTAAAGAGCATGTCCATTCGTTGTGTATACGTGGATTTGTCCATGCCGTGTAATTTGGCAAAGTATTCAACGATTTCATTTGGCGAAAGCCTGTCATATAAATTAGTCGAACCGGTGAGGAAACCAATTTTGGCTCGGACATCATTTGGATGTGTTTTTACACTTCTGTCACAAACGTGGATATCCCCTGAAGTCAATTGTAAAATGGTAGCAACCATTCTAAGCGTTGTCGTTTTTCCGGCACCATTAGGACCCAGAAGGGAATAGACTCGACCAGGTTTGCATTCGAAGCTGATGCCATTGACAGCATTAATGGAAGAGGCAGTTGTTTGTAATTCCTTTTTCTGTTGTTTGGTAAGACTGAATGTTTTTGATGCATTCTGAACTTGAATCATAGTAATAGTTTTATTTCAAAGCGTACTTAAAAATAAGTCAGGAGTTATTGGTTTCTGAAACTTGAAGAGAGCAATCTCGAGAACTTATGTTGGTTTTCACTTACGTAACAATATGAAGGCAAAATAACCATTCTGAAAGGAGTCGGCATAAAATTTCGACGAATTAGTGTAATTGTTTGATGTACGTTTATTGTGCGAAAGCATAAACTTTAAAGAATTTTTAAGACCAATTTGAGGACATTCCCTTAAATTTAGATGTTAGGAAAATGGTTAAAGCCATCTAAAACAAACGAATTTAGAAATGTAAGCCCACTTTTCTTATTGATAAATTAAACAGTCAGATATGAAATCTAAAATTTTACTACTCATTGTTGCCTTGTTTGCAACAGGTACAATTTACGCCCAAGCAGTATTTGAAGAAGATAAGAACATGAGTCATGGGAATAAGAATGCCTTATATGTAGATGTGGAAGGCGCTGATAAAAAAATTGCAGAGAAAGCCATCCAGGAACTCCTAAAGGAATATGGTAAGGTCAAAAAGAACCGAAAGGCAAAAGAATTTTATGCTGAAGAGATCATCATTCCAGCGATTGGAGGTGCGCAGCCATTGCATGTGTTTACCAAGATTGAAGAGTTGGGCGACCAAAGTCGATTGTATATGTGGGTGTATGATGGTGACGACTTTATCTCATCTGTCAATAATGAAGAGGCAATTAGTGGAGCTGAATCCATATTGCAAGACTATTATGTCAAAGCGCGTAGAGGCGCCATTCAAAAAGAAGTAGATCTGGAGGAAGATAATCTGAAAGACAGAGAGAAGGAAATGACTAAATTGGAGAAAAACAATGATAACCTTCATAAAGATATTGCAAAATGGGAGAAAGAAATTGAAGAGAGACAAAAGAAGATAGAACAAGCAAAGTTAGATATTGAACAAAATATAGTAGATCAAGAGACAAAGAGTGATGAAATAATGGCACAAAAGGAAGTGATCAATATGACAATACAGAAGATGAACGATGTCAAGAAAAACTAATAAAAAATAGTTTTACACAAAAAGGCTAAATCGAAAGGTTTGGCCTTTTTTTATTGCACCTAATGAACAACTGCTACTATAAGTAAGATTATAGATTGATTTTGAACATATTAGAATTATTTTTCTATATTAATAGTTATAATATATACAACTGTTAAACGAGCGATATCTCTAACAGAAGAGTTACTAACAGAGATACTAACAGCACACTAACAGGATACTTATATCAACCAACACTCATAAAATGGAACAGAATATTTATATGAATTTATCAACTAGTTTAGCGCACTGAAACAGAGATAATGAACGAGCAGAATAATCCCGCAAAAAGAGGCACCAATTTAACTGCAGTGAAAGACGACGCTGGCTTAGATACGATGATGTATGGTAAAGTGATGCCTCAAGCGATCAATCTTGAGGAGGCTGTACTTGGTGCAATCATGTTGGACAAGGACGGACTTCCTTCCGTGATAGAAATATTGAAGACAGACAGCTTCTATGTTCCAGCACATCAAGAGATTTATGACGTCATGCTTCAATTGTTTGAGAAGTCTCAACCGATTGATTTGCTTACTGTACACGAACACCTTAAAAAAATTGGTAAGATTGATGAGGTCGGTGGCATAAACTATTTGATGGAGTTGACCAATAAAATTGCCTCAGCAGCCAACATCGAATACCACGCGAGAATTGTCGTACAGAAATACATCCAGCGTGAATTGATCAGAGTATCCACCAATACCATCAAAGATTCTTTTGAAGACACCAAAGATGTATTTGAGTTGTTGGATGAATCCGAAAGAGGCTTGTACGAAATAACCGATAAAAACTTAAATACCGGATTCGAGAGGGTAGGGGTTATTGCCCGAAAGGCACAAGATGAAATTCAGGCTGCCAGTCAAAATGCAGAAGGACTCACAGGGGTGCCGACAGGGTTTAGCGAATTGGATGCGATGACATCCGGATGGCAAAAATCTGATTTGGTTATTTTGGCTGCGAGACCTGGTATGGGTAAGACAGCCTTTGCATTATCATTAGCACAGAATGCTGCAAACACTGGTAAAGCCATCGCAATATTCTCTTTGGAGATGTCCAATATACAGCTGGTCCAGCGTCTGATTGCGATGGAAGCAGAAATAGATTCGCACAAACTGCGTAATGGAAATCTGGAAGAGTATGAGTGGGAAAAACTACATGCTGCAGTAGAAAAGATGACAGAGATTCCGATATTCATCGACGATACACCTGGCATCAATATCTTCGAACTAAGAGCGAAATGTCGAAGACTAAAAAACAACCACGACATCGAAATGATCCTCATCGATTATTTGCAATTGATGAATGCCGCACCGAGCAAATCAAAATCAAATCGTGAGCAAGAGATCAGTCAAATATCCAGAGCGCTAAAAGGTCTTGCAAAAGAATTGAATGTGCCTGTGATTTCGTTGTCGCAGTTGAGTAGGGCCGTGGAGACGAGAGGAGGAGACAAGCGACCACAGCTGTCGGATTTGAGAGAATCTGGAGCGATCGAGCAGGATGCAGATATCGTCATGTTTATCTATCGTCCAGACTACTACGATCTGGATGAAGACTTTGATGCACCAAAAGACGAAGCCGAGATCATCATCCAAAAACACAGAAATGGATCTCTCGGTAGTGTGCGTTTACGCTTTATCAAAAATTATGTCAAATTCGCTGAAGGCAATTTCAATCGATTTACCAGTCCATTGGATGGAGGAGAGCCGGACTTTGCAGATCCGAGTGGGGGGATAATTACGCGGCCGTCTAAGATGAATGATCCGGGGGATATACCTTTTTAGATTAAACAACGGATAACTTGAATATCGACCAAATCATAAACCTCATTAAGAAGTACCAGCTGATACTTCTGAGTAAAAAGCGTCTTGGTATTCTACAACAAGAACTCGAACAAGAAAAAGAAAATCAACGTCATCTTGAAGAAGTATGTGCCAAAGAACACCAGGACATCATCGACTTGGATTCTTTTTCCATCTACCAAGTCTTCAATAAAATTTTAAAAAATGATGTTGAGCAACGCGATAAAGAAAAGCAAGAATATCTAGTTGCTACCTTAGCTTACGATGAGTCCACAAAGTTGATTGAATTGCTGGAATACGAAATCGGCATTTTAAGCAAAATTGTCACCGATGAAGACATCATCCTGCAAACACTTAATTCCTCATTAAAACACGCAAGCCAAGAATCTTTATACGCATCTCTTCTTTTTTAGCAGAATTAAAATCGGTAAATCAAGAGATCACAAATCTTGTGCGACTAAAGCTTGAGGCAGAAGAAGTACTAGATGCACTCCAGATTCTGAGATCAAGCTTCAAAGACTTAATCAAAAGCCTTAATCAGGCAAAGGAAGCAAATACCTGGGGAAAATTCTACAAAGAAATCCAGGAGAACAAACTAAAGTATCGGGAGAACATCGACAAAGCTCATGGACTTATTCCATTCATAAAAAAGCAGTTGTATTTTTTAAAAAATGAATTGTTGGATGTTGAAGAATACCAACAATTTTTCAAATCAAGTGAATTGGTCATCAGAGGATTCAATATTGAGTTTTACAACGATTTAATTACTGACTGGATTAATGATGACAATTTGATTGAGACCTTAAGTTCAACTATGGCGGCGAATACCACTTTTTTGCGGTTGAGAAAATCGCTGAAACATTTGATTGAGAATACGGAGGTGGAAATGCCTCATTTGATTTCTAAGCGGAATAAGTTAATTGAGAAGATAGAGTTGGAATAGAGCTTATACTATTGTCGATAGCATATGATTAAAATACCCAACGGGCCGAACTGGGTATCATCAACAGATGAGGACAAGATCTCTCGAGGTGTTATATAGATGATACTATAAGTCAATACTGGGGCAACATACAGTTGATAGCATATTATCAAATACCCCAACGGGGTATCATCAACAGCGGGGGACAACGTCCCTCGTTGTTGTGATGTTTTGATGAGGAGTCCCAACGGGACGACCTTGATTATTTGCAAATTATCTAAACCCCATTCGGATATTGGTTTTTATTGATCAATTGTAATCTTAGTGCTATTAGTAATATAAATTATTCGTAAAATGTGTTAGCCCTGAAAGGGCGTAAAGCATATAGCCAATGGCAACGCCATTGGTATGCCGTCGTCATTGTACCACAGCCCTGAAGGGGCGTAAGCTAATATTGGATATGTATTTCTGAACAGCATTAAAGATATTCACGAACTAAGACAAGTATCTCTTATTGACTTATGTGGGTGTGAGGTGTTTTTGATTACGCCCTTCCAGGGCTTATGCTATAAAATAGTTCTATTACCAAGGGTTATACCCCTTGGCTGTAGTCTGGCGCCCTTTCAGGGCTTTAATTAGAATTTGTTTTATCCTGCAATACCCATTGGGCCCAACGGTGTAACATCAACAGAGGGGGACAAGATCAATAAGTCAATAAAGGAGCAACATACAGTTGATGGCATATTATCAAATACCCCAACGGGGTATCATCAACAGCGGGGGACAACGTCCCTCGCTGTTGTGATGTTTTGCTGAGGAGTCCCAACGGGACGACCTAACCTAGTTATGTGGCCACTTTGGTGTATGTTTATTGATCAGTATTCATCTTAGATAAGACAATAGTTATATTAGTGGAATAAAATTGGAAAGAAGAGCTGATTACAATAACATAGAAGGAGGATAAATTCATAAGATAATTAGACTTATTACTATCGAAACATGAAGAAGAGAAATGCAATTTTAATGATAGTCGGTGTTGTGATATTGACTTGGTTTATATCTTCTTATCTGCAAGTTCAGCAAGCTAGGAATCGTGATGGAATAATTCTTTCTCCAAAGAAAACTAAATCAGTTGAATTTGTCAATTCAATAGGGACATTTCAAGTTATGATGAACTTTCATAGAAAATTTGTGGTGGCTGGATCTAATGTGGCTTCAGGAAATTTTAATGAAAATGATATTCATTTAGATTGGATAGATGAGAATACTGTACTCTTTAAATATCCTAAAGGGATTACACTTAGAAATAACGAAGATGAAATATATTTCTTTGGTGAAACAGTGAACATTGTGTATGAAGAATTAAATTGAAATTAGGAATGGGATATAGAATATCACAACGTACAGTTAAACACCAAAAAATCTTAGATTTTAATTTGTAGTTTAAATTATAAAGAATGAATAAATGAAATATATTTTTAGTCCTCAGTATAATTAGCTTAATCATGTATATCACATTGACAGCCAAAGAAAATCTGATGCTTGAAAATAACCAAACACCAACAAAATATTGGATATTTAATTTGTCAGACCTATTCGTATTAATGACTGTTGCCCTAATACTTATAACTGCTTTACTAGACAGAAAAAACAAACATTAATCTTGCAAACTAAAACACCAAGAACCAAATGTTACAAATGTTGGAGACCGTCAAGCTCCTGTTTGTGCACATACATTAATCCCGTAGACACGAGGACACGGTTCGTTATTTTGATGCATCCAAAGGAATATAAAAAGGAGAAGAACGGCACGGGACATATGACCAAGCTTCAACTTAACAATTCTGAAGTTATCGTAGGTGTTGATTTTACCAATAACACACGTGTGAATGACATACTATCTGAAGAAGGAAGTAATTCTTTTTTACTCTATCCTGGAAGAGATAATTTTAATTTGTCGACAAGGAACAGTAAAGAAACGATTTCACTATTAGGTAAAAGCCCAACGATGTTCATTCTCGACGGCACATGGCCCTGTGTACGCAAAATGCTCAAATTGAGCAAAAACCTCCAACAACTACAAAGAGTGAGTTTTGATAACAGCATAACATCAAAATTTGTCATAAAACAACAACCAGCCTCTCTGTGCCTGAGTACGATAGAATCAGTCTATACGGTGTTAAACTTACTTAACGAAAGTGGCTTAGAGCAATGCAAGACAACTGATTTTCTTATGCCTTTTGAAAAAATGATTGAGTACCAAGTTGAATGTATTCTCAACCCGAATAATAAACACTACCGTTCAAGTGCGCAAACAAAGATTGTTCCCAAAGACATGTATAAACAAAATCCGTTAATCAGCATTCTCTTTGAATAAGAGCAGATAAAGATTATGTCTCCTCTTCTACCCAAGTATTTTCCCTTCTTTCAAAAAGGGTTGCTCGTAATATCTTTTTCCTGTAGCCTCAAACATCGCATTTGCAAGTGCGCCAAACACTGGTGGGAATGGTGGCTCTCCAAGACCTGTAGGATCAATATCATTTTTGACAAAGTGAACGTCGATTTCTTTAGGCGCTTCACTCATTCTGGTCATTCGATACTGGTCAAAGTTTGATTTTTGTGGCTTGCCATCTTTGAATGTCAATTCGCCGTAAAGGGCGTTTCCAATACCATCTACGATACCACCTTCAGCCATATTTGCTGCTGCATCCGGATTGATGACAATACCACAATCAATGGCACAGGTGACCTTTTCTACAATAGGATCACCGCCGACAATTTTTAAATCCAAGACATGCGCAGCATAAGAGTTATGGCAGAAATAAGCGGAAACGCCTCTACTTGCACCATTGCTGGTATTGTCCCAATTTGATTTTTCTCTGACGAGTTTAAGCACGCCTGCATAACGATCAGGATCATAATCATTTTTTTCTCCGACAGGATTGTCTTTTGCTTTTTGTAGTAATTCCAAACGAAAATCTATAGGATCTTTTCCTATATCACTTGCCAACTCGTCTAAGAAAGACTGCTCTGCTCCAGCCATGGATGCAAGTCGATTAAAAGAAAAAATCGATAAGAAATTAACAGAATAGAAATCTAAGGGTTCATCAAAGTCTTCCTAAAACCTCTAGTGTCTCATAGAACTCTGTCATCGTCTCCTCAATAATCTGAGCAACAGG
>CALLFA010000043.1 GCA_937997635.1 uncultured Saprospiraceae bacterium
AAGTGAGCCAAAGGTCTCCTGACCTCTTGGCGGGTGTTCTGAAAATAAACAAAGAGGTAGACCTGTGAGCCAAAGGTTTTTAACCTCTTGGCGGTTTGGGTGGAAATACACAAAGAGGTCGGGAGACCTTTTGTTCACCTTGATTTCCTAAAGTGAGCCAAAGGTTTCAATGTAAGCCAAAGGTCTCCTGACCTCTTGGCGGGTGTTCTGAAAATACTCAAATAGGTCAGACCTGTGAGCCAAAGGTTATTAACCTCTTGGCGGTTTGGGTGGAAATACACAAAGAGGTCGGGAGACCTTTTGTTCACCTTGATTTCCCAAAGTGAGCCAAAGGTTTCAAAGTGAGCCAAAGGTCTCCCGACCTCTTGGCGGGTGTTCTGAAAATACACAAAGAGGTGAGACCTGTGAGCCAAAGGTTTTTAACCTCTTGGCGGTTTGGGTGGAAATACACAAAGAGGTCGGGAGACCTTTTGTTCACCTTGACATAACTTCAAACATCGATTTATCTACACAATCCACAATTTTATAGACACCACCATTCCCCTTAGAAAAAACATACAACTCTTTATCGCTATCGATGCCTATCCGCAAATCTACTCGTTGACTTGCTGCTATGGTTTCCATGTCTGATAGCTCTCCATCTATACTGACATTAAGTCTGTACATGGGCGCCAACTCACCTTGGGTCATTTCTGAAATTTCTGTGTAAAACAGATAACCGCGAGTCATGTCACCAAAAATATACTTACCTCGGAGTTCTGGGATTTTGGATCCAGCATAAACAAAACCACCTGAAATTGCAGAGCCTTCATCATGATCGTATTGCACGACTGGATTGGTATACTCGTCGTTTTCCTCTGGAAGGGGATACACCAATTCAATATTGGCATCAAAATCAAATAGAAAAGTCCCTTCTCGAAAAGGCCACCCATAATTTGCACCAGCGACACCAATGTTTACTTCTTCAAGGCTGTGTTGGCCTATGTTGGTAATCAGCATTTTGCCTGTGCCAGTTTCATCCCAAGTGATTCGATGTGGATTGCGAAAACCACTGGCCCAAATCTCATCGAGTGAATGGGGATCATCTACAAAAGGATTATCTACTGGTATGCCATATTTTCCGTTTGTGCTATTTCTTCCTAAAGGATCAATCCTGATCACACTACTCCAAATACGTGTATTGTCATCGGTCAAAAATGGATATCCTCGCAATGCAGCTACTCCGTCACCTATGCCAAGATAAAGCATGCCATAGTCTGAATCACCTTGTTTGACTAGGGGATTAAATGTCACTTGTTGAAAGGTATGCCCGCCTGATACCATGTCCACTCTAAGCAATTCACGCTGGGTGCCAGATAATATAGAACCAGTTGTATTATCTATCGTCCATTCTGAAAGTACAGCTTGTACGCGCACGTCTATTGTGTCAGGAATAACAAAATCAGCAGGGGCGCTATCAGGAGCTTCGGTATGTGTGGTGTAGAATAAGCCGTTGTTTACAAAATTAGGATGAAAGGCCCAACTGGCAAATCCAGATCCTTTTCCAGGACTTGTTGCAAAATTTCGAAAGTGTTCGCTCAAGTCCATATGAGTCGTCAGTGTGTTGTCTGAATTAATCTCATACAATTTACCTCGTATATCGTGAATAAAATTCCGACCATCTGGAGCATAGCCCATTTGATTGATTCGTGTGTACGGATTCAAATCGGCAATTCCTGGAACTTTGAATTGTTCTTCTAATACGAGTGTTAACGCTGAAGTAGGAATTTTTTCAGGAATAGGATTGATTAATCCATCTGGTCGATTATTCGTACTGCGTTTTGCACCTTGAGAAAATTTGTGAATAAAACCCAAGAGATCTTCCATATCGCCTTCATCAAGCATGGTGAATACTGGCATATATTGTTTGTATTGTTCAAACAGTTTTACAGAACGTTCGTCGCCTCGCTCAATCATGTTTGGAGAATTTATGATAAACTCAGATAGCCATTCTTTTTCTACGTCATAGGTAATTCCAGTAAGATTAGGTCCAATTAAATTTTGGAAAAAATCATGACAGCTAGCACAGTGAAGGTTGAAAAGTACTGTACCGCGCTGTATCGTCATTTCATCTGTTTTGTATTGTTTGTCTACGATTGAAGCATTCAATGAGAGGTCAGTGGATGACACATGATGACAGCTGTAGTGAAGTGAAAGCAGACATGCCAAGCAGACTGAATAAAGAATTCCTACATGTAACTTCATAAACTAATTTGAAAGTGGCGAGCATGTCAATACTCACTTGTCATTTACAAAATAAGCAATTTAATGACACGCTAGGTACTCGTAAACTAAGGTTGATCAGCTCATGTCCTTTAATGAAGAAAACATTGACCCTGAAGAGCAAGACTAGTTTACAGCAAAATCCTTCAAATTTTTATTGTCTAATTCAGTGATACAACCACTCCAACTCCTCCAGTCCCAGTCATCCCAAGCTTAACCCGCCGATCTACTCGATGCTGCTCTGGTATCACATAACCGATTAAGGCGCCTAGACCGTAGCCAGCAATGACATCTGTAGGAAAATGCTTGCCAGCTTCCACGCGCAAGATGCCAACGACAACAGGAATGCCGATTCCAGCAACCCATAATGGTTTCTTCCATTTAGATTCAGGAAAAAGTCTGGAGAAAACAGAGGCGCTAAATATACCCAACAAAGCAGAATTGGATGTATGACCAGAGACAAAAGATTCTGTCGCTGCTCGGGTGAGTTTGTCTGTGATTACTGTGTTTGGATTATAGATGAATGGGCGAGGTCTTTTGACAAGAAGTTTGGTTAAAAAGGTAGCACTGACATTTAAAGTGACAGCTTCAGCCAGCATGACACCTACAGTTGTTAATTCATTGTGTTCTTTAGTAGTCAATAAAACACTAAAGGGTAATGCAAATGTGGAGAAATGGATATAATCACTCACATCATCCGCAACCAACGATCGTTTGAATACCGTACTGCGGTCAAATCTAGGGACAGAACCAGGATCTAATTGTAAAGCTTCGGTAGTACTCAATACAGTATGAGTTTCATAGAGACCATAGTCTATTGCCAGTAGAGACAATACACCAACACCAATGGAGTAATCTGTATGTTTATTAAGTGTGTAGACTTGTGCTTGGCTCGCCAGTACCCAACAAAAAATGAAGATGGGAATGTAAAATAATTTATGCACTAACTGACTCCAACTTCACAAAGCTCTGCCCTCAAATCTGTATCAGGCACATATTTATCTGAAGCTTTTGCGCTTGAAATCGCTTGGATGTTAGTGATGGAACTGACTTTTGGACACCAGGTAATTTCAATAAAGAAATTGGAGTAGGCATACAGAGTAATGAACTTATCTTTGTACCTCCAAGATTCGACATGATGGCCAAAACTGAATACTTCTTCTGCTCTAACAAAAAAATGAGAGGAATTGAAATCGCTAATTGTATAGTACTCCATAAGTTGCTGGTTGATTATGCATGAATAATCTCAATCACCTTCCTGTTAATAATATGTGATTGAATCGTAATGTATTACTCTCTGAACAAGAACTTAATAAACATATATAATATTTTTTACATATTTATGATATTATGGCAAAAAATATCGAAATAAAGGCTAAATCGGGCAAACACAAGCTTATCCAACAAATTTTGAAGGATCACAACGCCACATTCATTGGCTTAGACCATCAAATTGACCATTATTATCAGGTGCCTGATGGAAGACTAAAACTACGATTAGGCAATATTGAGAAGTCATTGATCTTCTACAAAAGAGTAAATACTTATAATGCTAAGGAATCGATTTATCATCTGTTTAAGTCAGAAAACCTTAAGGAGATTCATCCCTTACTTTTAAAAGCATTGGATTTATTGGTGACTGTGGATAAGCATCGAGAAATCTATTACATACAGAATGCAAAGATTCATTTGGATGAGGTAAAAGGACTTGGTAGCTTTTTGGAAGTTGAAATCGTCGATGACTTACCACACGATAAAGCATTCGCATCTTTACACGAACAGTGTTTGTTTTATCAAAATCTATTTATGGTCAAAGAGGAAGACTTGATCGATCGATCTTATTCTGATATGATTTTAGAATTGGAAAATTAGCCTACACTAAGTTTTCTATTTTGTTTTCTTTTTAGCTTTCTTCTTGTTTTGTTTTTTGGCGGTTGCAGGACCAGATGGATATACAGTTTTAGACAAATTGCTCATGATTTCTTTGGCTAAAATATTCGCAGAACTAAATTGCTGTTCTTCCGTTATGTCCATGTTATACGCTAGCATGATTAGCAATTCATTGTCAATTCTCCAATAGTATTTTCCCAGTTCGTAGTTATATGATCCATCAGTACCAACATTTGGAAAAATGTCATAAATGTGCGGTTCTGTTTCTCCCATCATTGTTTCACCTGAAGTGCGTTTGTTTGCAATTTGATAAGACATCATATCAGGATATTCCTCGTCATCCACCGTGTTAGTCTGCAACTGTAATAAAATTGCTGTATTTGGGAAATCGGGTTCATCCCATTTGAAAAAGCATGCGCGATGTTCCTTTTTATTGCCATCGCGATTGCCATCTACAGGACTAATGTAGTGTGGCTCCACATTAAACAACTGACTTATTGTTTCTTTACTTATTAATGTGCTTGGGTCTGGAAGGTCAAACTGTTTATTGACTTTAAATGTAGTTGTTATTTTATTTTTGGAATTCACATCAGCAGATGAGTATCCACTACCAGATGTTGTCGCTTTGTTTGAATCGCAAGAGGTAAAAGCTAGACCAAGAATAACGACGATATAAAGCCAGTATAAATGTTTCATTTTTGATGAATTCTAAGTTTTTGCAATAGTCTGAATCGCGCTCACCAGTCGATCCATATCTTTTTTTAACGTATAAACATTTGGTGTTATTCTTAAACCTACAATATTATGCCAATTTATGGCAATTGCGTGGATTCCGAATTCCTTTAACAACCTTCTTTCAATGTCTACAGGTTCTTTTCCAGCTATTTGTAATAAAGCTATCCCACAAGAATAGTCGTCTTTAAGAGACGTGCCCACACTTACGCCTGGAAGATGATTCACTCTTTCAGCCCACGAGTTTTTCAGGTGCCTCAACCTTGCTTCTTTTCGTTCGATTCCAATCTTATTGTGAAAATAGACAGCACTTCCTATTGCTTTTTCTATGGGAATAGACCTCGTTCCTGAATGTTCAAATTTAGAAATCTTTGATGACCTTGGATTTGCTGAAGCTAATAATGGAAATATCTTTTTGATTTTATTTTTCTTGACAAACAACATGCCTGTACCAAAAGGGGCACTTAGCCATTTGTGTAAACTTGTCCCAAAGTAATCACAATCAAAATCATGTAGAGAAAAATCAAACTGGGCAAAACTATGAGCACCATCAACAAGTATCTCCGCTCCATTCTCGTGAGCGAGTTGTGAAAGTGCCCTGACCGGTAGAATTTGTCCCATCCAATTAATCACATGAGTGACATGCAACAGCTTAGTTTTTGGTGTGATGGCTTCCGCAAATCGAGCGACAATGGCTTGCTCATCTTCAATAGGAAAATCAAAGTCTAGCCAGACTAATTTTATCTTGTCACGAATTGCTCGCTGCTTCCAGGCATTAATCATGTTAGGGTAATCCTGCTTAGTCAAGATGACTTCATCACCTTTTTTTAGCGGCAGTCCAAATATGATTGTTTCAATTGCTTCCGTTGCATTTCTTTGAATGGCAATCTCCTCGGATGCACAGCCAGCCAACAAGGATAGTTGTTCACGAAGGACATCTTTATTGCTGTCAAGTTCTCTCCACATGTGGAATGATGGCACTGAATTACATATCTCATGATAGTTAAATAGTGCCTCTTCTACAATCAATGGATGCGGACTAACGCCTCCATTGTTGAGATTCATGAGGTTATCTGATACGCGATATGCTGATCTGACGACCTCCCAAAAGTTTTCATCTGATGCTGCTTTAAGTGGGTCCGAATCAACAAGTGATTGAGCTTCGTTAATTCGTTGACCCAATTCTTTTGTAAAACCATTTCCATAGACCATAGCACCACTTCCCAAGTAGCTGAGTTGTTTGAAAAAATGTCTACGTTTAGTCATGGTACGGGATAATTCCACTCAAAATGATTGGGCTTCTTCCCAAAATGCTATGCTTCGTCTGCGTAGTATTTGTCAATCAAACCAAATTGATAAAAATGATATTTGTAATGTTCGTAATGAAATAATTCGTGGTCATTAAAATCAAATTCTCCCATCATCGGATTATATGATTTATAATCAGGCTGTTGTTCAAAAGTCTGATATAAGCGGTCTACGGCATCTGGTACTTTTTCTATTGCTTCTTGTAAGGAACCGTATTTTAATGTGGGTAAATCCTCCTTCGTTTTATCCGACTCTCTGTGTTTGAAGACCGCCCCTTTAGAGATAAACTTTCTGAAGAACTGCTGTGAATCGTTTGGTTCAGCTTCGGGTTCTCCATTTCTTGCTAACGAACTTTTTGTTACCCAAGTCAAATGCTCCACCATGTGTTGTGGTGTCATGATGCCAAATTTTGCCTCTGAAGTGCTTGCCAATTTGGTTAATAATTCTGGCACTTGCATGGTCAGAAACTCTCTTTTATCTGTTGAAACTATCATAGCTTAAAAGTATAGGTTAATTGCTTACAAAACAACTGAATGTCCTGTTTTAGCAGCTTCGAAAATTCCACTAATGATGCGTATGTCTTTTAGTCCTTCTATGCCTGGACACATGATTGGGGTATTGTTTAAAATGGCCAACGCATCATCATCCATTTGTCTGGCTTGCTGGCTATCAATGTATGCATCCAGTTTTTTGCCATCGCTTCGATCTCCCACAACACCATTATATGCTTGCATTGGAGATAATTGATACCAGCCATTTTCGCAAGTTACTTTTAGACCATTGTTAGGTCGACCGACACTCGTCATTCCATTGGTAATTAAGCCATTTGATAATTGTAATGTGAATTCTGTAGTCTCATCAACTTCAGTGAATAATTCTGGCCGATCTATAATATGCTTTGCACTTACCACTTCAGTGACGTCTAGTCCAGAAGCATAGCGAATGCCGTTTACCGCATAGACACCCATATCATACATCGCTCCACCACCAAGATGTTTTTTTGCTCTCCAAGTAGAAGGCCGGCCACCTGCATAACAAGACTCTGCTCGTATGTGTGTGATTTCTCCAAAAGGTTTTCTCTCTCTATACGAAATTAGTTCTTGCGTATTGGGTTCATGCCACATCCGGTAGCCAATAGCCAATTTTACTTTATTCTTTTTGCAAGCATTGATTATGGAATTACACTCATCAACATTCATCGCCATTGGTTTTTCGCACCACACATGTTTACCTGCATTGGCAGCTTTTATGGCATATTTCGCATGGAGCCCTGTTGGTAGGACTATGTAGACGACATCAATGTCATCATTATTGGCAATGTCATCCATGTTGTCATAGTTGTAGACATTGGTATCTTTTATGCCATATTTTTCTTTCCAAACGGGTATTTTTTCAGGGCTGCCAGTAACGATTCCTGCCAGATGACAATGTTTTGTTTTTTGTAGTGCAGGTGCTAGTTGTCCGCTTGAATAGCTGCCAAGGCCGACGAGAGCAACACCAAGGCTTTTTGAATCTTGTGATCCGACAGATGATGATGCCGGTAAATTTTTACATGCTGTCATTCCACCAAGACCCAAAACCCCAGATTTGATTATAAACTGTCTTCGCTTCATGTTAATATTTTTTTGCAAGTGAATAGATGCGATTAAAAATAAGTATTGTTCTTTACATATGTATAAAGTTAGAAGTTAAAAGAGAAGTAAACATATCTTTAAAATGAAATCCAAAACTCACGATGTACCACTTCGTCGTTTTTGGCAGAGAGTAAAAAGTGGCTAGTTTTGACAATACCAGAAAATCAACAATCGCATAAATAAAAACTTGTAGCAAGGCAAGGAATCCAAAAATTGGATTTACAATAACTCCCAAAATGATGTTTAAAATAATCAGTACTGGATATAGTTTTAATAAGACCGATCTTTCGTGTACAGGTCTGAATGACCAAGCTGCGTTGCTGTATGACACAAATTCTGGATTAGTCATTAATCTGTTTTCTTTATCTGGATGTAATGTATCTCCACGTTGAACAGTGATCATCCGTTCAAATTGTTTGTCCTTATCTGTTCGATACTGAATGAATACTTGTATGATGTATTTTAATGACGAGACCTGATTCAATCTATCTTTCCAAGTATCTGACTTAGCATAAAGGATCGGGGTTTGAAATGAAGTCATGTATCCGTATTGGCTGTAAGCATTTACAGTATGTAACCACTGTTTAGAAAGCCGTACATCTTCTGGAAAAGAAATGTCCAATTGGCATTTAGATTTCTTATTCTCATCGTATGTCATAAGCTGAGGAGGATAGGTCGATAAGTGCAAACTTTTTTCTAATTCTTTAAACGGCTGATTCTTATGGGTCGTTAGGTGAATATGCTGTTGTTCAGTATTGGGAAGAGAAGATTTTTTGGGAGGGTGATTCGATTCCCACAAAATCCATTTGTTCAATACTTTCAGTGCGTGGACAAATGCCAATAGCAGAGAGCCAACTACGTATAGGATCAAATCAGATCATTAATTGAATAGATCATCATATTCGCTGTCGTTGCTTTCTTTAAGAATTTCCTTTTCTTTTAGTGGTTCAAGGTCATCTAAAACGAGTGGGTCGTCTTCTTCAATTTCTTCGTATTCTGAAAATTCTGCTTCTTCCTCTTTTTTCAAATTTTCTTTCAACGAATCTACCTTCTTCATCAATAATGCCTTACCAAAAAGAAATGCTGAAACCAAAGGAAAAGCAACAAAGGAAAGAACAATCGCAGCGATCCCCATAAATGGACTCGATTTTGTCAATCGCATTAATGATCGCGCGTAATCAAAAACAACATGCCTATTAATCACAAGAGTGATGAGGAAAAGAATAGGAGCGACAAAAGACAATATCCAAAAGACGCCTTTGGCAACATAAAACAACAATACCATTATTGCAATAAAGGCCAACATTGCCATCAGTGGACTTATTCGTCTTGACCCGTTTTCTGAAAAGATATTCATCGTATTAGCTTTAACCCAAATTAAATAAAAATGGTTCTATTCAACAAGCTCTGTTTCTTGAAATTGCATCTCATATAATTCTCTGAATTTCCCACCTTCCTTATTTAGTAATTCCTCATGAGAACCCATTTCTACACGGCTTCCTTTATCCATCACTAAAACATTGTCAGCATGCCGAATAGTCGAGAGTCTGTGTGCAATGATGATTGAGGTGCGTTTTGCAATCAATTTTTCTATAGCATATTGAATAATAGACTCTGTCTCTTTATCAATGGAAGAGGTTGCTTCATCCAATATCAAAACTTTCGGATCATAGACGAGAGCACGTACAAAACTAATCAACTGTCGTTGTCCCATGGACAAATTCCCTCCTCGTTCACTGATCATATAATCGTAATTGCTCGGCATATTCATAATGAAATCATGTGCGCCGATCATTCTAGCAGCTTCCTCTACTTGTTGCCTTGTTATATCAGAGTTTCTAAGCGTAATATTTTCATACACTGTCCCAGTAAACAGATAAACATCTTGTAATACAATAGAAATATTTTTTCGCAACTCTTCTAGTGAATATTTACGGATGTTTTTACCATCTAATCGAATCTCTCCCGATTGTATGTCGTAGAATCTATTGAGTATATTAATGATTGTCGTTTTACCCGAACCAGTACTACCGACGATCGCAAGAGTTTCTAAAGGCTTTAATTCAAAACTCAAATCATTAATCACATAGTTTTCTTCATCGTATGCAAAATTCACTTGATCAAACTCGATGTGGCCTTTTGATTCGACATCGGTTATGAAACCATGATTAGCGATGGTATCTTTATTGTCCAGAATGTCAAACACACGAGTAGCTGCGACTAAGCCCATTTGGATGGTGTTGAGTTTGTCAGCCAACATCCGAATTGGTCTATATAGTCTATTGATATAGATAGGGAAGGCGACTAAAACACCTATTGTCAATGTATCTTGCGAAAACCATTTTGAGCCCCACCAGACCATGATGGCTAAGGTCCCATATTGGATAATTTCGATTACCGGGAAGTACACGGCATAGTATAGGATTGACTCTAAATTGGCATTAGTATATTTTCTATTGATCCTTTTGAAATTTTCTCTTTCTCTTTCTTCGACATTAAAAATTTGGACAACCTGCATACCACTAATCCTTTCTTGTAAAAACACATTCATCTCTGTGATTTGTGTTCGTACTTTTTGATAAGCATCTTTTACTTTTTCTTTGAAAATATAGGTCGATAGTAAGAGCAGTGGCAGAGTCGTCAGACACACAAGAGTCAATTGCCAACTGGCATACAGCATAAAGCCCAAAATCGTAAAGATGCCCAGAATATCCGCAATCATCGTGATGACACCCTGAGTGAAAATGGTATTTATACTTTCTATATCATTGATTGTTCTTGTTGTGGTTTTACCAATTGGCGTCTGGTCAAAATACCGCATCCGCAAACCAGTGATGTGGTTAAAGACGTTAACCCGCAAATCTTTAATGATGTTCTGACCAAGTAAGGCAGTGAAATACAAAAAACAATACCGAAAAGCAACGGTAATCAAAACAGCAATCGCAAAAACGATCGCCATCCGATACAATCCAGGCAGATCTTTGGCTTGTATGTAATCATCCACCATGACATTGACCAACCATGGGGTGACCGCAGAAAGAACAGCAAGTGAAAT
>CALLFA010000044.1 GCA_937997635.1 uncultured Saprospiraceae bacterium
CATTCTTTTTGTCTGAATAGGATCTGTAAGATGATAAGGAGGGACATGATTATTATATGTGAAATCGATCTTGTTTATCTTTTAATCTTATAAATCTAAATCGTGATAATCTTCAAATCCTAAAAATCATGTTCCAGACAGTATGAGTAAAATGGACGTTCCAAACAGCCATTCTTTTGTCTGAACAGGATCTGTAAGATGATAAGGATGGACATGATTTTTATATGTGGAATCGATCTTGTTTATCTTTTAATCTTATAAGTCTAAATCATGATAATCTTCAAATCCTAAAATGTTCTAGACAGTTATGACGTCCAGTCATGGCAATTCTATTTGTATTATCAGATTAAAAAAAGGGAAGTCACAACTTGCAACTTCCCTCCAATAAAATCACTTCATCATTGTGCCACGATATAGAAAGGGTTAATATCGAGACGCTATTCTGAACACTTAATCTTAATTTTCGTTCATTTCCTCTGGCTCCATGACTATTTGGATGAAGCTATCGTAATTGAAATAGGCATTTGCTGCATCTCTGATTTGTTCTGGTGTCAGCGAATTTATCAGCTCTTCATAGGACTCTAAAGAAATATTTTCGAAATCTTTGTCATCTTCTTGTCTTCTGATGATCTGACCTTGCCAGAAACGGTTCTCTTTCAAGTTTTTGATTCTACCCTGCTTTTGCGTTTCTTTCACTTTTGTCATATCCAATTCACTTGGCACTTCTGTTCGTGCTTTTTCGATAACTTCTTTTGCAGCATCAATCAACTCATCTGTCTTGTCTGGATCACTGTTGAATGAAATCGTCACACTATATTCCTCCTTTGGCTTCTTCTGTCCACCACCATTCACACGCACGCCATAGACTCCACCTTTATCTTCACGCAAAGACTCTCTTAATTTAATTCTCAAGTAAGCCAACATCGAACTCATTTGATAGTTATTGTCTCTGTTATAATCGAATGGACCATGGAAATACATTTCTACAGTAGTCTTTGGAGCTTTACCGTTTTTAAACCGGTCCATGACTTTACCTTCAATCACATTTATGCCAACATCTTTCCATGTTTCTTCTCTGTTCGTAGAAGGTAAATTTCCTAAATACTTTTTAGCATAAGATTTTATCACATCATCATCATAGTTACCTACGAAAGTGAACACAAAGTCTGATGCATCAGAAAAACGTTCTTTATAGATTCTCTGCACTTCATTGAAATCTAAGTTATCCAATGTTTCAGCACTTGGAAATCCAGTTCTTGGATGGTTATTGTATTTCTTTCTTGAAGAATAGTCAAAAAAGAAATACTGTGGATTTGACATTAGGTTAGAATAAATTCCTTTCTGCTTATTTATATAAGACTTAAAAGACTCTTCATCAAACCGAGGATTATTGAAATACATGTAGATCATTTGAAACATGATTTCTAAATCATCTGGCGAAGCAGATCCGTTAAACCCTTCTGACAATCCGCCAATGAATGGGTTAACCCTGACGTTTTTACCTGCCATCAATTTTTCTAATTGAGAACTCGTAAATCCAGAAATACCTGATTCAGTTGCTATCTGTGTAGCATTAACGCCATTCTGGTATTCATCGTCACTATACAAAGATGTACCACCATCACTCGTCGCTCTCAATAAAACTTCATCATTTTTAAAATCTGTTTTCTTAAAATAGACTTCTACACCATTTGCTAATTCAATGTAATCAACACCAGCGACATCATAACTAATGCTCTCTGTGACAGCAGCTTCCGATAATGTTTCATCAAAAAATGGCGCTGTAGCTACATTGTCCTCATATGGTTCTACATCAGTGACATCAACCTCAGCCAGCAAACTTCTGACAGCTGCTTCTGTAGGCATTGGTGTTTCTTCTTTTTGAGGCCCAGTGATGACGACAACACGACTATCATCTTTAACCCATTGCTTAGCTAACCTATTAATCTCTGACAGTTCAATTGTAGGTAAAAATTTATTAGTCATTGCTAATCTATCTTTCGGGCCAGGGACTGGATTATTATCTAGGTAGTTATAGACATATGCCATAGCCAATCTTCCAGACTCCGTTTTGTCCATCTCTTTGACACCACGTTCTGCAGTTTCTAACATATCAGCTTTCTGTCTTTCAAATTCTGAAGCAGTGAATCCATGTTGTTGGACTCTCTTGTTTTCCAACATGATGACTCTAAGAGCTTCTTCCGCTTTGCCTTCAGGAGCTATCGCAAAAGAACTATACGAATCAATATCTCCGACATCTTGGCTATAGAAAGAACTAGCGAAAACAAACGGAGGCTCTGCTGACTTTGTCAATTCACCCAGACGTGCATTCAGCATGCCATTGTATGCTCTTCGTATCATTGAAGATCTCATGTCTTCCATTGTCTTTGTCTCAATTCTATCGTGCTTGTACATCAAATTCACCCTCGTGAAAGAGGCTTCCACATCGTCAACTATTTTAACGAGTGTTTCATCGTGCATTGGGACATTAAATGTCTTTCTTTCTCTTGGGTTTGGTTTGGATGGAATCGCACCAAACATTTCTTTTATTTGTCCTTCAACTTCATCAACATCAACATCTCCTACCACAACTAGGGCCATCAAGTCTGGTCTGTACCAGTCTTCATAAAATCGTTTGACAGTTTCGTAAGATGCATTATTGATGATGTCTGGATCACCGATTGGCAATCGCTGTGCATAAAGTGAGTTATTGTACATCACTGGAAAGTACTCGTTCTGCATTCTTTGATCAGGACTCAACCGAGTTCTCCATTCTGATTCAACAACACCACGTTCTTTATCTATTTCTTCATTGTCAAACGTTACTGCACTTGCCCAGTCTTTAACGATCAACATTCCTTTATCAAATAACTCAGTGCTGTCGGTTCTTACTTGCAACATATACACTGTTTCATCAAAAGATGTGTAAGCGTTTAAGTCTGGGCCAAAACGTGTCCCGACACTTTCCAAGTAATCGACTAATTCTGATTTCTCAAAATTTTCAGTTCCGTTGAATGCCATGTGTTCGACAAAGTGAGCAAGTCCGAGCTGGTCTTCATCTTCCAAAATAGAACCGGCATTAACTGCAAGCCTAAGCTCTGCTCTATTTTCTGGTTTTACATTTTTTTGAATGTAGTATTTCATACCATTTGGCAGTTCTCCCATCGTGACACGATCATCAACCATAATATCGGCTGACATCGGATCAGGGGTTGCGACAGCTGGCGCTGAAGGCGGAGTCGGCGGCGTTGGTGTTGCCGGTGCTTCTACAACTCCTGTGGTTTTTGGTGAACAGGCTATCAATATGCCTATTATGCAAAGCACAAATAAAGAGTAAAATTTCATGTAATAAGATTTTCGTAAAAGTTCAAAATTTATGATTCAGTTATTTTATTATTTCTGCCATTAACTAAGTTATCCCTAAATTTTCTCACTATTTAAGTTTGTATACTAAAATTAGCATATAAATATAAGATGTACTTAAAGATCAAAAATGACCAATACATCACTTAAATTTTTCAATTATACTCCTTTATAACGTTCCGGATGAGAAATAAGCGTCTTTTTCGACCAGTATTCGCATACTTATGATAAACTAACTTATTATAAAGAGCTATTTGAGACCTCCTGGAATTTGACCTTGCATCCGTTCCATCATTCGTTCCATATTTTTACCTTTTGACATCATATGCATCATCTTACGCATTTGATCAAACTGTTTGATGAACATGTTTATCTCGTGTATATTCTGACCACAACCTTTGGCAATTCGTCTTTTGCGACTCATGTTCAATAACTCGGGTTTTGCTCGTTCATTCGGGGTCATTGATTGGATAATTGCTTCTACTTTATTGAATGCCTTATCATCAATATCAAGATTTTTAGTCATTTTACTCATACCAGGTATCATACCCATCAATGATTTCAAATCACCCATTTTTCGAATCTGATTCAGTTGTCCTAGAAAATCATCAAAGTCAAACTTATTGCGCTTTATTTTCTTTTCGAGTTTCTTAGCTTCTTTTTCATCAAATTGTTCCTGAGCCTTTTCTACAAAGGAGACTATATCTCCCATGCCTAAAATTCTCTGTGCCATCCTGTCTGGATGAAAAACATCCAAGGTATCCAAGGTCTCTCCAGTACTAATAAATTTAATGGGTTTCCCTACTGTATATTTGACTGTCAAAGCTGCACCACCTCTTGTATCCCCATCCAATTTAGTCAACACTACCCCATCATAATTGATTCGCTCATTAAAGGCTTTTGCAGTATTGACAGCATCTTGACCTGTCATAGAATCCACAACAAACAAGGTTTCTGAAGGCTCTATTCCATTCTTTATAGCTTCTATCTCGTTCATCATCGCTTCATCAACTGCCAGACGACCTGCAGTATCCACGATAACCACATCGCAACTTTGTTCTAAAGCATGAGCGATAGAGTTTTGTGCTATACTGACTGGATCTTTATTTTCTGGATCTTTGTAGATTTTTACTCCTATCGATTCAGCGAGTACTGATAATTGGTCAATTGCCGCTGGCCTGTATACATCACAAGCTACTAATAACGGTTTCTTTCCTTTTTTCTCTTTTAAATATTTGGCCAGTTTACCACTGAATGTTGTCTTACCCGAACCTTGAAGACCTGAGATTAATATCACACCTGGCTTTCCCTTTATGTTTATACCAGCTGCTTGTCCACCCATGAGCTCTACCATCTCATCCATGACAATTTTCACCATAAGCTCTCCTGGCTTTACGGCATTTAGTAGATTCTCGCTGCCGAGTGCTTTATCCTTTACCTTATCAGTGAATTCTTTGGCGATCTTATAGTTGACATCAGCGCTGACTAGTGCACGTCTGATTTCCTTTACAGCCTTGGCAATATTCAATTCCGTTAACTTACCTTCACCTTTCAGATTCTTAAAGGCCGAATCCAACCGTTCGTTTAAACTCTCAAACATTTATTTAACTTTAGTGTAATGGATTGCAAATATACCTCATCTTAAGCCACTAGTAAACCTAATTAACGTCTTTTCATGATCAGATTCATATTTATTGCCATTAGTTTAGTCTTTTTAGTCACTTCTTGCTCTAAAACTGTCAGTCTTCAAGCCATTGATTTTAATGAATCTGCTTCAGATGTCAAAGCAATAGTATTAGCCAAGGAAGTCGTCAATGCCAGTGGCGGGGCAAAAGCCTGGAACGATACTCGATTTTTAAGTTGGAATTTTTTCGGCAGTCGCAAGCATGTTTGGGACAAACAGACAGGCGATGTATCCATTAAATCCTTAAAATCTCCTGTAGAAATTAAAATGAACATACACGATAAATCAGGGAGAGTATGGTTAAACAATAAAGAAACCATGGATCAAGATAGTCTAAACAAATACCTTGAATCTGGTTATGGATGGTGGGTGAATGACTCTTATTGGCTTGTGTTGCCTTTCAAATTGATGGACTCAGGTGTGACACTCCAGTATGTGGGAGAAGGAAAATCGACAAGTGGTCTTGCTTCAGAAATTGTAAGCTTACAATTCGAATCTACAGGCCTTACTCCAAATAACAAGTATCATGTCTATATAGATAAATCAACAAAGCTCATCAACCAATGGGATTTCTATACAAACTCATCTGACCCTGAACCAAGATTTCAATTGCCTTGGACAGATTATAAGAAACATGGTGAGATACTTTTATCTGGTAATAGAGGGAAATACCACTTGACAGAGATTGAGGTTGGTAAGCAATTGGCAAAAGAACTATACCAATGATTGTTCTAGTTGTTTAGGTAAACTAATAATAAAAGTACTTCCTTGATTTGGAATACTTTCAACGCTAAGAATACCACCTAAATTTTCCACTATTTTCTTACAAGTGGCAAGGCCCAAACCAGACCCTTCATACTCAGAAATGGAGTGAAGTTTGACCAAAGGGTTGAATATTTTGTCCAAAAAATCATTGTCGATCCCAATTCCATTATCACTGATTAAAATTCTACGGACATTATCTTTTAGATCGGTGGTAATTTTAATAACTGGCTTTTTCTCGTCTTGGAATTTAATTGCATTTGAAATTATATTTTGAAATAGTCGTATCATCTCTGATTTGTTTGCCATAACTGAAGGCAAAGGTGCTGCACGTATTTCCGCAGATGACTCGGATATTTGATACAATAAGTTTTTTTCTACTATTTCAATTATTTCATTCAGGTTGATAGATTCAAAATTGATCTTTTGTTGCCCAGATTTTGTAAATTCTAATAAATCATCTACCAGCAAGTTCAAATTTCCATTAGATTTTTCAATGAAAGATATGTATTCATTTAAGCGCGTATCACTGTGCCCTTCTCTATGTAAGCGATTCTTTATTAGGTTTATAAAACTAGAGGTCGTTCTTATGGGTTGCTTGATATCATGTGCTACAAGTCCAGCAAAATATGAAAGCTCTTTATTTTTAAGCTCCAAATTCTGGTTTTCCCTTTTTTGTGCCTGACTCTGTTTCTCTAAACTTTTATTTATTTTATCCTTCTCAAAGGAGACTTCTTTTAAAAAAGCATGCTTCAATTTCAATCTTCTGTATGCGTAAAATGATATCGCAGAGATTGAAATAAGCGCCAAAATTGAAAATATAAGCGTTAGCAATCTCGATTTATTTTCAAGCTGCAATTTCTCCTTTTCCGAATTTAAATATTTGTTCTCAGATTCTTCAGTTTGGAGCTGATATTTCAATTCTGCTGTTGTGATAGATTCCTCTGATTTTTCATTAAGATATAATTCTAAATTTTCAGAGTGCAAACTGTAGTATTCAATTGCTTTCTGCAAGTTGTCGGTTTCGGCATAGCAAATAGCGATACTTTTATATAGATTATTTTTAATTTCATCATCGCCAATCTCAAATAACTCAGACTCAACTTCTTGGAATATTTCATTCGCTTTTTTATAATCATTCAATTCCATAAAATTCTGACCGACCAGATATTTATTTCGTTTACTCAATTTAATAGACTTATCAGCATAAGATTCAATACTAGAAAGTAAAATATCGTTTGACTTTGCAAAATTCTTCTTTTTTCGTTCTAATTCAGCTTGACCGTAGATAACCATATCTGCCAAATTTGAATTATAATTAGTCTTCAGATATGTTGATGCCTTTTCATAATATTCGTTTGATTTATCATAGTCCTCCAATTCACGATATGTAATGCCTAAGTATGTTTGCAATAAGGCAATCGTATATGGTTCTCCTTTTTGCTTTGCTACCTCTAATCCTATACTAAAATACTTTTTAGCATTATCATATAATTTTGCTTCAGAAAATAGAAACCCTATTCCAGAGATCAGTAGTGCTTCAAGTTTGTCATCTTCCATTTTCTTAGCAATATCAATTGCTTCATTCAAATGCTTGACCGAACTTTCCATATCCACAAATCTTTCCCATGTCATACAATAACTATAATACGCCCTTGGTATTAGATTAGAATTACCAGGTCTTTCTGCAATCAATTTTGCTTGATTTGCATATGGATAAGAGCCTTTAGGACCTTCGACAAAATATTTATGCGAGATTATCGCGATTAGATTCAATACACTGAGAGAATCAAGTTTTGCTTCCATGGAATGCGATAATGCCTCTTCACATATTTGCATAACATTATCCATGTTGGCCTCACGAGCTTGAGAACAGGCTTTTTCCGCCTCGAAAATTTGCTGAGTTTTAGCTGCATTAGAATCAGTACTATCTGAATTGAATTGAAATGCCAATGCATCAATAGACAGCAAATAAAATGACAGAAATGCTATTATCCGTATCAAAGAATTTAGTATTATCAGTTTTAGTATTGATCCCAAAAATATATAAATTATGAGTAGCTTTTGAGAGTCTTTTGTTACTGTATAGACAATGTCAATAGTTGTCTAGTCCGTATCTAGAATTTGTACAGCAAGAGATAAAGTCATGAGCAAAAAATAAATTCAACTCTGGAGTAGTTCCTGAAGCTTCTAATTTCTGCTTATAAAGCTCTACCAATTCTTCATCTTGAGAAAGAAATTTTTGGAAGATATTAGTCAATTTAAAATAACGTTCAATTTCTCTACTTCCCGGAACAGTTTTAGCACCAAGTTTCACCAATAATCCTTTAAAAGATACATAGTCAAATAGAGTGTATTTGAGTGGTTCTTTCATGGCTAAATAATGAGAGATCATTTTATAATTATCATGAAAATGAATATTAGCAGAAGGTCTTGTTTTCTGTAAGTCTACTAACATTTGATCACAATGATGGACAAAGCGATTCATTCTTAAAACCACATCACTTGTTTCCCTAAATAAATCATCAAAGATGTCTCTGGTAATTTCTGGACTCATCTTCGCAAATTCAATCATGACTGATTTTGCAGAATCATTTTTCTCAGACCACATTCTTTCTCCTTCTCCTTGCTGGACAGCCTTGTCATACATATCAGCAAAATTAGTTGCGCCTATATTCCAGTGTTCCTCCCAAGCACCTAGTGCCGTCCATTTGTATCCTTCATCAAATTGTGACGATACCGATAAGAATTTTTTGAATTTGTCTGTATACTGGTCGAAGAGTTGCTTACTAAACATGCTGTAAACATAACATAAATTTGGACGCTTAGCTCCAGGTTCCCTAACAAGTGAGCCACGTGAACGCCCCAACGAGTGAGCCTTGCGAACGCCCCAACAGTGAGTCTTGCGAACGCCCCAACAGTGAGCCTTGCGAACGCCCCAACGAGTGAGCCTTGCGAACGCCCCAACAAGTGAGCCCCGCGAACGCCCCACCCCCTAATATGGCAACGGACACCCCTGCGCCCCTTTCCCTCTTGTGTCGGGCAACCTGTACCACACAGAAAAAGTAGCACTCATATAAGAGTCATTGTCATTAGGGTTAGCTCTTTGAATAGGTGTTGTAGCTGGATTCGTACATGGTCTCGCCCCTAAAGCCAATCCACTTGGCGCGAACTCCGAAGGGTCCGCAAGGCGATCGCCTACAGGTCCTGATATGGCACTGATGTCAGCACAAGTAGAATAAGTAGCACGAGATGCGTCATCCAAATAATCTGTGAATACAAATCTGTGGTAAAATTCTAAACCAACCGACAATTTTTCAGTAACGGCATATTGTATCTGTAGACCAGCAGGAATCGACACTTGGAATAAGCTGTAGATGTCGTCGAAACTCTGACCTTCTGTCCTAAGTGCTTGTAACTCTACCAGTACTGGTTCTGGAAAATCAATTGTGATGGGATCAATGGCTTTTGGACTATGTCTGAATATAGATGGTCCTCCTGATAAGATAACATCAAGTTTATTCAGTTTTAGAACTTTATACTCTAACAGTAAAGCAAATTCTGTTACCGTGTTTTGGAAGCTCAGATTACGTATGATTCGATTTACTAAATCCAATTGAAATTGAGTTGGAGGACTAGTTATATCTTCTGGAGTCAATTGATTGAGCGAATCAGCAGCTTCTATCGAATTTCTAGACAACATTAATCTAAAACCAAATCTATCGCCAAGTTCTTGTTTGTAGGAGACTCCAAATGCCGAACCCACATTCTTAAATCTATCTCCATTATTTAACGGACTAAGATCTCCAGAATATAAAGCGCCTCCGGTTGAGACACCTAGAAATCTACTTTGTGAATATGACAAACTGACACTTAGAATGAAAAAAATGGAACAGATGTACTTCATAGGGTTCGCTTAGAAACAATTTTACATTTAATTAAACCTTAAATCTACGATATCAAACAACTTTTCACATAATTTTTGTTGTTTTGAACACTTATTGTTACTTATTATATGGCATACGTCAACATTACAGTAAATCCTTCATTCATATAAAAAACATTAGATGAGAATATTATTCCTATTCGCTATCCTGATTACACCACTCTTACTAAAAGCTCAATCTCCTTCTACAGATTGGTTTCACAAAGAAATTCAAGCTGAAGATGCCTATTCTAGTCTTGGATCCAGATCATCAACACCAGTAATTGTTGCTGTGATTGATTCAGGTGTAGATATTGAACACGAAGACTTATCAGAAAATGTGTGGGTGAATACAGATGAAATTCCTGGTAACGGTATTGATGATGATAAGAATGGATATGTTGATGATGTACATGGTTGGAATTTTATAGGAAGCGCAGACGGTACAAATGTAAATGGAGAAACGCTTGAAGTGACTCGATTATATGCAAGTCTCAGAGGGAAATATGAGGATGCAAATCCAGACTTATTGACAGATAAACAAAGAAAAGAATACAACATGTTTCTAAAGTATAAAGAAGAAGTTGAGACTAACCGTGAAAATGCCCTGAACAATCTTAAGAATGTTGAAATGCAAAGTAATATGGTTGGAGGGATTTTCGATTCTATGATTGATAGGTTTGGAAATGTAGAATTAAGTGAGGAATTTTTTGACACCACAGATTTACAAGTTCCAGATCAGCTGATTGAAGCTGTAAAACAAATGGTTACTGGTTTTACAGCTGAGCAAGGCAAGGCACCAGATTTTAGCAACATTAAAGACATGGTCACAGAAGAATTTTCTGGTGGATTAGACTATTATAATTCCCAAGCTAATTTTCATTACAACCCGGATTTTAAGTCAAGAGAAATCATAGGCGACAATTATGCTAATCAAGAAGAAAGATACTACGGCAATAATGATGTAGAAGGTCCCGATGCATTTCACGGAACTCACGTTGCTGGGATCATTGGTGCTGTTAGAGATAATGACATTGGCATGAATGGTGTAGCTTCTAATGTGTTGTTGATGTCTATCAGAACTGTACCTGATGGTGATGAGCACGATAAAGATGTTGCTAATGCCATCCGATATGCAGTCGATAATGGCGCAAGTATTATCAACATGAGCTTTGGTAAAGGTTATGCCTGGAATAAAGATGTCGTAGATGATGCCGTTAGATATGCAGAAAAAAATGACGTGTTGATGGTTCACGCCGCTGGGAACAGTCATCAGGATAATGACACTACTGACAATTTCCCGAATGACAAATATGTCAAAGCCAAAGGCTTTTTATTTTGGAAGAAAAAGAAAGCTAAAAATTGGTTAGAAGTTGGAGCATTATCCTATAAAAAAGGTCAGGATTTACCTGCAACTTTTTCTAATTATGGTACGGAGAATGTTGACATTTTTGCTCCTGGTGTTTCGATTTATGCAACAACGCCAGACAATAACTATCAAGCCATTCAAGGGACGAGTATGGCATCTCCTGTAGTCGCAGGCGTCGCAGCTGTGTTAAGGTCATACTTCCCTGGACTTAAAGCAGAACAAGTGAAGTCAATCATTATGGAATCTGCTTCTCCGCATAATGTTGAAGTTAAAAAACCAGGTGCAGACGAGATTGTTAATTTCAGCACTCTATCTGTTAGCGGTGGTGTTGTCAACATGAAGAATGCAATTGCAAGAGCAGCAACCACGAAAGGGAAAAAGAAAATAAGAAATAATACGAAGATTAGAGCTTAGTAAGATTTAGTATATATTAATCTCTTTTATCTTCTCGTAGCCAAACTCCTGTTGTAATAACTTCAGGAGTTTGTCTTTGCTATACTGGAGTTCACTTCTCAATGGGATTGATTTAATTCTGATGGTGACAGTCCCATTCCTAAGATTAATTGATTGTGTGTACTTGTTTATGGTAACTCCCATTTCCTCTGCCCAAAACTTTTGGACATCGACTTGGTCATAGCCTTTGGCGATTGGTCGTTGTTGGACAAAGTCTCCCAGAATTGATTTAAGTGTTCTATCCCCTTTGCTATCTTTCTTCATTCACTGCGTTATTTTTTATGCTAAACACCTTGTGGTCCATGTTAAGTTCATTGAGAATATCAGATACACGAGTCAAATGCGTATCTGAAATAAAGACTTGTGCACTACACTCTTCTCTGACAAAGTAAAGTAAATTTTTTACTCGGTGATTATCCAACTTAGCAAATATATCGTCAAGAAGTAATAAAGGCGTATTGGAAGAGTGCCTATTCAGCTCCTTCCACATTGATAATTTTAGTGCCAATAAATATGTCTTGAGCTGACCTTCAGATCCAAATCGTTTAAGAGGTCGATCGTCAAGCAAAAAAAGAAGGTCGTCCTTATGAATACCAGTTGTTGTTCGTTGTAAGACAACATCTTTCTGTACTGAGTCTTCTAACAATGTTTTGATTTCCCTTTCGGCCAATTGGCTCTTATATGCACAAGAAGCCTTTTCATTTCCTCCAGATAGTGTTTCATAGGATTCTTGGAATGTGAGCTTGAATGACTCAATGAAGCGATCACGGGCAGAATGAAGAAATTCAGCAGGTCCGATTAATTGACTGTTATAACTATCCAGGATACCATTATCATAAGTATGCAATTGTGTTGTCTTTAGATAGGCATTACGTTGGATTAAGATTTTATTGTAATGAACAAGTTGCTGCAAATACTTCCTATTGAGTTGGCTGATGCCAGAATCTAAAAATTTCCGTCTATCGGCGCTACCTTCAAAAATAAGCTGAATATCTCTGGGACCGATAAACACTAAAGGAATGGTACCAATATGGTCTGATAGTTTGGTCAACTTCTTATCCCCTGCTTGAATGAGTTTCTTTTTTTTAGAATCGAATGCAATGGCTACTTTAAGAGTAAGGTCAGATTCGACAAACATGCCTTCCAATCTAAAAAAGTCTCGATTATGGTTCACTAATAGTGAATCTTGGTGTTGGAAATTACTTTTGCAGAAACTTAGATTGTAGATAGCATCAAGTAAGTTAGTCTTACCACTGCCATTATCACCTGCAATAACATTGACATCACCATTGAACTGGATGTCAGCTTCAGTGTAATTCTTGTAATTGCTGAGTTTAAGTTTTGTCAGTTTCACTTGTCGAGGAACAAATTAAGGTAAAGTTAGTTTCATATGTATAGAAATAGAGCTCTGAATGAATTCATATTTTGATTTTGGGTTTAATTTCATGTAGAAAGAGAGTATCTTGCGATTTCAATTGAAACAATATGAGCACTGTAACAAGTACTAAGAAAAAGACAAAAAAAGCCGAGTACACTAAAGAGATGTATATGCAATGGTTTAAAATCATGCTGCGTATACGTCGATTTGAAGAAAGAACACTGATGGCTTATGGTCAGCAAAAAGTGAGAGGATTTTGTCATGTGTATATAGGACAAGAGGCAATCGCTGGAGGACTTGTTTCAGCATTGACTTCAGAGGATAAAATCGTAACAGCGTATAGACAACATGGAATTGCTTTGGCTAGAGGCATGGATTCTAAGTCGTGCATGGCTGAATTATTTGGCAAAGAGACCGGATGTGTCAAGGGTAAAGGTGGTTCAATGCATTTCTTTTCTAAAGAGCACAACTATTTTGGTGGCAATGGTATTGTAGGTGCTCAGATTCCTATTGGAACTGGAATTGCATTTGCTGAAAAGTATAGAGGTACTAAAAACCTATGTGTTACTATGTTTGGAGATGGAGCTGCAAGGCAAGGTGCGTTATACGAATCATTCAATATGGCTGAAACTTGGGACTTGCCAGTCTTGTACATCTGTGAAAACAATGGATATGCTATGGGGACTTCTGTAGAGCGTACAAGTAGAGCAACTGAGATTTACAAAATGGGAATGCCGTTTGATATGCCTTCAGAACAAGTCGATGGAATGTCGCCTGAGAAGGTACACGATGCATTAACAAGAGCTGCGGATTATATAAGGAGCGGACAAGGTCCATACTTCCTTGAAATTAAAACGTACAGATATAAGGGCCATTCTGTCTCAGATCCTGCAAAATACAGAACGAAAGAGGAGTTGGCACATTATAAGAATTTGGATCCTGTTAAGTCTGTAGAAGCTACTATTCTGGAAAAAAAGATCGCTACAGAAGATGAATTGAAAGAAATCAAAACTCAGGTAAAAGCCGAGATGGAGGCAGCTGTACAATTCGCAGAAGAATCCAATTATCCACCTTCCAGTGAATTGTATACGGATAACTACACACAAGAGAATTATCCATTTATCAAATAATCGATTTCTAATTAAATATTAGAATCTTAATTTTACAATTGATGTGTTACATCGTCAATTATTTTAACTATTTTTGCGCAAATTTTAGCGAAACATCATGGGTAGACGTAGACAAACTGACAAAGATGAAGTACTGATTGATCTGGTAGAAACCAGAGACAGTGCTCAAGGCTTTCTTGAAAAGAATCAGTTTAAAGTTTTAGGAGGAATTGGGTTGCTTGCCTTATTGATAGGTGCAATTGTGGCATACTTCCTTTTATTCAAAACACCACGAGAGTCAAAAGCAATGTCAGCCATGTACAAAGCTGAGCAACAGTTTGAAAGAGACTCATTTGCATTAGCATTAGAGAACCCAGGCGGAGGTTTCGATGGTTTCCTTAATATCATTGACAATTACAATGGTACTAAAGCAGCTAATTTAGCAAAATACTACGCAGGAATTTCTTACCTCAACCTAGGCCTTTATGACCCAGCTATTGAATATCTCAATGGTTTTAGTGCAAAAGGAAATCTTCTGCCAATTACCAAATTTGGTGCTTTAGGTGATGCTTATTCAGAAAAAGGTGACTTTGACCAAGCATTGAGCTTTTATAAGAAAGCAGTTAAAACCTCTTCAAATGATCTTCTAACGCCTTATTACCTCAAAAAGGTAGCCTTATTGTCTGAAAAGCAAGGAAATAAAGAAGATGCCGCAACATTCTTTAACAGAATAAAAGAAGAATTTCCTGATTCTGAAGAAGGTAGTCAAATAGATAAATACCTAGCAAGATATTAATGTCATCTAAAGACAAAAATCTCTCTTCTTCTACAACAGATCTTGATATTTCAGACAAGCATATAGGCATTGTATGGTCAAAATGGAATGAGGACATTACTTCAGCATTAAAAAATGGTTGTATAAAAACATTGACAAAACATGGCATCAAAAAAGATGCACTCACAGTCATAGAAGTACCAGGTGCCTTCGAACTGCCATATGGAGCAAAATTACTACTAGGACAAAAACAAATGCATGCTGTCATTTGCATAGGCTGTGTCATTAAAGGCGAAACCAAGCACGATGAATACATCAACAAGACTGTAGCTCAATCCATCAGTATGCTCAGTCTGACAGCCAACAAACCTGTTATATATGGTGTGTTGACGCCAAACGATAAACAGCAAGCCTTAGATAGAGCAGGTGGAAAGTATGGAAACAAAGGTGATGAGGCAGCAATAACAGCCATTCAAATGATTCATCTTTCTGATCAACTGCCTCAAACCAAACAATCTATTGGGTTCAATTAATCGTGCAAACCCAATGCACGGTAAAAGCTTTCTTTGTTGTAAATTATATTACAATGAAAGAAAATATCTCATGTCCTTGCTGCAATTCATCTGATTCAATTATGAAACTGCATTATGGTTTATTGACTGTTGAATTGATCCAAGCCATCCATGACGGCAAGATTGCGATTGGTAAAGCTATTTTATGGCCGGATAGACCAACGCATGTATGTAAAAGGTGTGCCATTCAATTTAGTCATGATAAGTTATATGGTGTTTGGAATGACAAGTTTAAGACAATTCACAAATCACTTGCAGACGCTGCATGATGGTTTTATTTCATAAAACAAGAGCATTGTAAATTACAAGTTGTTTGTTGGAGACAAAAGATAAATATATTTAACATTTGTTAGGTGAAAATTGTATAATCTTTTATTAAATTTGTAGCACCGTACATAAATTGAGTGCTTGAATTGCATAAACACCATTAACTATCCTTTCTTGAACTCCTCTTATTTCGGCTCTGTAATTGCTTTCTTCTGTGAATGTCCTATCTTTAAGTGTCTCTTAAAAAGTATTGATCATCATGTTATATGATGTACATAATAATAGTATTTTTTTTATTAATTAATTAAACACATTGCAATAATGGAAAAAGGAATGCAACCTAAGTCAAGGTGGCTCTTGATTTTTCTTCTGCCTATTTTAGCATTTTTAAGCGTGCAGACTGTCCAAGCACAGAATACACCTGTCTTTGCTGAATATGATGGCGGTTTATCAAACGATGGCCGATTTACTGGCTGTACCGAATTACCCGAATTTACGTATTCAGTTACAGGTGATTTTGCTCCTGGGGACACAGACGTGCCTGGTGATCCTCAAGTAATTGACAATAACGGTGGTGGTTTCGAAGCTATTTTTGGCCCAGCTGACAACGTCCCTAATATTGAGGTCGAAGTAGCGGGCTTTTTTGGATCAGTTGGTGATCCTATTACAAATACAGTGGTTACTACAATCACATTTGATGGCCCAGTACCACCTAACAGACTGGCATTCATCATTGCCGATGTTGAACAGGATCAAGTAACAATCTGCGCACAAGATGAGTGTGGGGATGTACCTGTATCAACAATTGGTACTTGGTTTCAAACTGCATTCGATGCTGATGCTGTACAAGATGGTAATGTCAACGTTCCATCTTGGGATGCAGCTACTGGAACATTAGTCGGTGAATTATCTTCTGCGCCAGTAATGCAAACAGAATATGTAGCTACACTTGGTGACAATGAAGCTGGTGCTGCATGGTTTATGGTCAACACACCTATAACTCAATTGACCTTTAAATCACAAGCTTTAGGACTTGCACCAGATGATCCTTCTCAACATTTCATCTTGGCTGCTATGTGTAACACATGTCCAGTTCCTAATTGCGCTGAGATAACTATTATAGATTAACACCTAAACTGACTTAAAATGAATAAAAATATACATATAACAAACATTGCGTTTAGGTGTAAAACGATACTGTTTTCTCTCCTTACGCTATTTGCATTTACTTTTGTGAATGCACAAACGCCGGAATACGCTACGTTTAGTGGCGGAAATAGCGGTACAGGCCAGTTCACTTGTAGTGAAATGCCTAATTTTACTTATAGTGTTACGGGCGATTTTGCCACTGGGGATACTAATATTCCTGGAGCAGGTCAGCAAGCCATAGGAAATGGAGCTGCTGGTTTCGAAGCGATCTTCGGTGATGCAGATACTCCTGGTGTCGAGAATATTGAAGTTGAAGTTGCCGGTTTTGGTGATGGTAATGGCGGTGGTGTTGGACAACCAATTTCCAACACAGTAACGACCACTATCACTTTTGACTCCCCTACTCCTCCAGGAAGTTTTGGATTCATTATTGCAGACGTCGAGCAAGATCAAGTTATTGTTTCTGCTTTAGATGCTGCAGGTAATGCAGTCCCTGATGCTGTAATCAATAACTGGCTACTTGGGGTTTTCGATGCAGATCCAGCAAGTACTTCTGGTACAGGTGTCAGCAACCCTCCAACGTGGGATGCAAATAATACGACATTAGTTGGTGAATTTGCACCTACTCCAATGTTACAAACAATATATATAGATCAACTTCCTGATAATGAAGCAGGAGCTGCGTCCTTTTTAGTGGATATATCAATATCACAGTTGACATTTGAATCTCAGGCCATTGGTGTGGCTCCAGATGATCCGTCACAGCACTTCTTATTTGCAACTACGTGTGAACCACCAACTTGCGAGGAATTAGCTGCAGAACCAGCTCTTTGTACGTACATATTTGACAATCCAACAAGTGATATCGCTCTAGCAGATTGTGACCTTGGTGGTGTCAATAACATCACAGAATGTCAAACGGGTGAAAATCCTACGGATCCAACTGATGATTGTACAGCAATTGTTGATGCAAATCTTGATATCTGTACGATCATAAATGGTCCAACTTGTAGCAATTTGGGTGCAGCTGATTGTGATGGCGGTGGATTATCAAATGCAGAAGAATGTGCACAAGGCCTTAATCCAAGTGATCCTGCTGATGATGTCATGACTCCTTGTGAAGCTCCAGGTTGTAATCCAGTTCCAAATTTGATGGTATGTTCTGATGGAACAACGAGAACCATTGGATGTGAAGCTGGTTTAGAAAACAATAATGTCATTTGGTTTAACGGTATGGGTCAACAAGTTGCAACAGGTTGTGAATTTGTCATTGACGCTTCTTTAATCCAAAATGGAAACGTGGGAGACATGATGTGCTTTTACTATGAAGCCGTTGATGCAGAAGGTTGTATGATTCAATCATGTTGTCCAATTATAGCTGAAGTCGTAGACTGCGGATTTTATGATTTAGCTTTAATAAAAGAACAAACAGCCACTGGTCCTTATTCTCCAGGCGAAGATGTCAATTTTTCAATTACAGTATGCAACCAGGGAACACTTGATGCAAGTAATGTTGAAATCACGGATTTAATTCCTTCAGATATGACATTAAGTACTGCAGATGCCAATGGTTGGGTTGGTCCTTTAGTGGGTCCTGTAACAAATACTATTCCTTCCATTCCTATCGGTCAATGTCAATCTGTTGATATACTATTAACAATAAACCCTGATTTCATGGGTAATAGTATCATTAACAATGCTGTGATCTCTAGTGATGACGGAGACGATATTGATAGTGATCCTGATGTGCTTGCTATGTTAGATGATTTAGCAGATAACGACGATTTATTAGAAGTAGATGGTGGAGATGACGAAGATCCAGAACAAATTTTTCTTGCTCAAGTATACGATCTTGCTTTGATAAAAGAAGAAGCATCTGTTGGTCCTTATAATGCAGGTGATGTTGTTACTTACACAATTACTGTTTGTAACCAAGGTACTCTAGATGCGAGTAATGTTGGTGTCACGGATTATATCCCTGTTGGCATGACGTTAAGTGCAGGTGATGCAAATGGTTGGGCTGGTCCTTTAACAGGTCCAGTGACAAACAGTATTCCAAGTCTTACAGCTGGATCATGTAGTAGTCTAGATATAGACTTAGCAATTGACGCGAACTTCATGGGAACATCTATTGTGAACTTTGCTGAGATAAGTACGGATGATGGTGATGATATTGATAGTACTCCTGATTCTGTAAACGGCAATGATGCTGGTGGTGCTGAAGGTACAGCATCTGATGATGTACTGATCGGTGACGGTACAGGTACTCCAGGAAGTCCAGTTGCAGCTACAGATGAAGATGATCACGATCCTGAACAGATTATGATTGCTCAAGTATATGATCTTGCTTTGATAAAAGAAGAAGCATCTTCTGGTCCTTATTTACCAGGTGACGATGTAATGTATTCGATCACGGTTTGTAATCAAGGTACTCTTGACGCAAGTAATGTAACGGTAACAGATTACATTCCAACAGGTATGACTCTAAGTGCTGCTGATGCGAATGGTTGGGCTGGCCCTTTAGCTGGTCCTGTAAATATGACTATTCCTGCTATTGCAGTTGGAAATTGTGAAATTGTAAATATCGTCTTAACGATAGATGAAGATTTTATGGGCACATCAATCGTAAATTTTGCTGAGATCAGTGCTGATGACGGAGACGATATCGATAGTACTCCTGATACAACTAATGGAAATGATGCTGGTGGTGCTGAAGGTACAGCATCTGATGATGTACTGATCGGTAACGGTACAGGTACTCCAGGAAGTCCAGTTGCAGCTACAGATGAAGATGATCATGATCCTGAACTAATTGAAGTTGGACAAATATTCGATTTAGCCTTAATCAAGGAAGAATCATCTTCTGGTCCATATGCTCCAGGTGATGATGTGACCTATACTATTACAGTAACGAATCAAGGAACGATAGATGCGACTTCTTTTGAAGTAACAGATTATATCCCTGCTGGTATGACTTTAAGTGGTACTAATATGAATCCATGGGCAGGTCCTTTGGCTGGTCCAGTGAGATTTACAGGTGGTGCATTAGCTGTAGGCGCAACTACTTCAATCGATATCGTACTGACAATTGATGACGATTTCATGGGTACGACAATAGTAAACTTCGCAGAGATCAGTGATGATGCCAATGCACTTGGTCAACCTGATGTGGATAGTACTCCTGACGGAAATGATGCTAACGATGCTGGTGGAATGGTAAATTCTCCTGCGGATGATTTTCTAGATGGTGACGGAAGTGGTGCACCTGGAAATGGTGTTGCTGCAACAGATGAAGATGATCATGATCCTGAAGACATCGTAGTTGGACAAATATTCGATTTAGCTTTAATTAAGGAAGAATCATCAGCAGGTCCATATGCTCCAGGTGATGATGTGACTTATACAATTACAGTAACGAATCAAGGAACGATAGATGCAACATCATTTGAGTTGACTGATTATATTCCTGCTGGTATGACATTAAGTGCTACAGATGCGAATGGTTGGACAGGCCCTGATGCAGGTCCTGTAACAGTAGCTGGTGGCGCATTAGCTGCTGGTGCAAGTACCGCAGTAGATATCGTATTGACAATTGATGACGATTTCATGGGTACGTCTTTAGTAAACTTTGCAGAGATCAGTGATGATGCAAATGCATTAGGTCAACCTGATGTAGATAGTACACCTGATGTGAATGATGCTAACGATGCTGGTGGAATGGTGAATTCTCCTGCGGATGATTTTCTAGATGGTGACGGAAGTGGTGCACCTGGAAACGGTGTTGCTGCAACAGATGAAGATGATCACGATCCTGAAGACATCGTAGTTGGACAAATATTCGATTTAGCCTTAGTTAAGGAAGAATCATCAGCAGGTCCATATGCACCAGGTGATGATGTGACTTATACAATTACAGTAACGAATCAAGGAACTATAGATGCAACATCATTTGAGTTGACTGATTATATTCCTGCTGGTATGACATTAAGTGCTGCAGATGCGAATGGTTGGACAGGCCCTGCTGCAGGTCCTGTGACAGTAACTGGTGGCGCATTAGCTGCTGGTGCAAGTACCGCAGTAGATATCGTATTGACAATTGATGACGATTTCATGGGTACATCTTTAGTGAATTTTGC
>CALLFA010000045.1 GCA_937997635.1 uncultured Saprospiraceae bacterium
AAAAAAGGAGTTGAAAAACTCAACTCCTTTTTATCATCTTATTGGATGGCTATCATTTTCTTAGTGATAACCACATCGTCTACTTTCAGTTGGTAGTATAAGACACCACTACTGACATCGAGATCATCTCGTTTCAGCAGAACCTTATTGGTGCCTTTAGCAAAATCACCTTTGATTTGTTTCAATGTTTTACCGTCAACATTGAAAATGGTCAAGACAGCTGCATCTGCTTTAGGTAGGCTAAATGTAATCTCCGTTTGCTCAGCAAATGGATTCGGATCATTTTGCTCAAGTGTTATACTTGAAGAACCTTGATCAACATTTAATCCAAGATCATATATATCAGTTTCCGTCGTGTATACTTCCGCTTTCGTGATGCGAGAAGTAATATTCAATTCATCTGATAATCTTACTGGAGTTACAGCTTCAAACACGATGGTAAATAATGTACCTTCTGTTTCCACTACCTCCAATGATTCCCAACTAGCGGTAATCGCTTGTTTGTGCACACCTACATTAAAGTCTGACATGTCGATCTCTCCAGATTCAATTCCTTTATAAGCCAATCCTGGGTGTTCCAATGTGAATTGGAAACCAGTTAATTGATTGACTTCATTAGCGGAAATATCAATGCGTATCAACTCATCTTTTTCAACATCAAGATCTTGTATTGCGAAGTCTAATTGTCTGTTTGATCTTGTCAACGATTCGATAGCAGCGCTGTTGGCGGCTACAGAAGTATTCAAGTCACCAATTTTGACAGCAATAAAGTTCTCATCTGTATGATCAGTGGTCAACATGTCGTAAGCCAATACTTCAGTAAATGGCCAAGGCTGTAGGATGTCAGCAAATTCTTGTTTCTCATCTACAAATCTCCAACTTGTGTTATTCGCAAATCTTCTTGAGATTCCAAGAATGACATTTCTAAGTACGACTACATCCAGTACAGATACTCGCTCGTCATTGTTGACATCAGCAGCGATGACCTTATAAGGAGAATCAAATACTCGCTGACCAACAATGTGTCTTTGTATCGCAATTAAATCCGCGGTGGTTACACCATTAAGATAATCGCCATCTCTTAAGACATTAACACTGTAGTCTGATAACACTGGATTAGATGGGAATGCATACTCCCCATTTTGACTGGTGATCATACTGATCGGATACTCTGATAAGCTAGGTGATTGAATAGTTACTTCTGCTTGATCTACCATTTCACCTTCTTCAGTAAATAATCTACCAGCAATAATGGCACTTGATCCAGGCTCAAAATCACATGAACCAGAGACCAATACACTTACTGTACAGAAATCTCTATTTCCATTTTCGTCAGTCACCCAAATATCTAGCTCGTAGAATGATTCTAAATCTTCACATGCAAATGTGATGTTGGCTTGAGCTGAATCAGGATCTCCACCAGATCTTATTGCAGTGAAACTCACATCGGTGCAATTATCGAAACTGCCCAAATCAAAGTCTGCTGCCCAAACATCCACCGTACCAGTTTCTGCTATAAAGGCAGTAGTGACACCAGCTATACATAATGGAACTGGATTCTTATCGTCTCCAAATGTAATCGAACTTGATGTTGAACTACTGTTTCCACAGCCATCTGTGACTGTAAAGCTCACTGTGTGCTCATCTCCAGGACTTCCAGCTTCAGTATCAATGGACACCTCAGTTCCTTCAGCCGTAGTGACTGTAGTTGACACACCGTTATTGTAGCTAATCGTCCAGCTCAATAATTCACCAGTGATATTATCGTCTCCACAAGCATCAGACGCTGTTGCAGTCACAATACCTGTTCCCGTACAAGGCGTATCGTCATCTTTACTAGATGCCCCACCACTTGTACTGACAAGGACATCATCAGCTGTGACAGTAGGAGCGGTGTCGTCAACGACTTGTATGACTTGATCAAATGTATAATAGCCATCTATGTCTACATCAACATATCTGAAATATACAGGATCGTCGGATACACTTTCTGGACAACTATCGCAAACACCTTGAGCCCAATCTTCGACTGGTTCGAATACATCGTTGTCAGTATCATTGCTGTCATCGCCAGGGCTTCCGCCATTCGCTTCCCAATAGCACCAGTCAATAACAGTCCAACGTTTGACCAATTTCAGACAAGCATCGCCAGCAGTTACTGTGTCAATTTCAGCGCTCATACCGACTAAACCACAGGAAGTGTTGCACCATAATGGTACGTCTCCTGGATCAGTAGCAGCACAGGAGAAGACATCTCCCATAGATACATTAATGTCTTGTTCTACAATCTCATCATCAGGATCGCATTCGATATTGGTACCTGGTAATACTTCACCAGTGTAATGTTTAGGCCATTTGATGGTAAATGGATCAAATTGAGTTGGATTGGTAACAGTGACCAACTGATTACAGCTTGTCTCTCCTTCATCCAGTTCTCCATTATCATTATCATCTAGATACCAGATTCTGAATATTTGACCATCTCCACAATCGTCGATAAATTCATTCGTGTCAGTAAACAAAAGTGGCAACTCATCTCCGCAAATGGTGCTGATACCTGCAGCAGGAAGTAGATCAGTATTTTGATCTGCCGTACAGCTAATTTCATGAGGAGCACAGACCAATACGTCTGCAGATTTGTCTTCAATATTGATTTCAGCATGACAAGTAGAAGACAAGCCAACATTATCTGTGACGTCAAGCACAATGGATTGTATTCCAAGATCATCACAGCATATTTTCAATTCTTCTTTACAAAGAACAAATGGAATGATGTCAATATTTAGAATCTCTTCAAACTTGTCATCAAATGTGGTGTCTCTGAATTCTCCATCTATCTGGCAAGAATTGGCAGCAACATAGGCTTTATAGCCATCGATGATACCAATGAATCCTGCATCAAAATCTATCTGTCTAACAATACATGTCGTTACTGGACCACATCCGGCATCACTACTGCCAGCGTCAATATCTGAGGCGCTTATAGAGGCAAGGCCATCAGTGGATACAGACACGTTTATGTCATTTTGACAAACAGCAACTGGTGCAACTTGATCAACTATGGTTACGACAAATTTGTACAAACTGATGTTGTTACATCCATCTTCATACACGTAAGTCACCCAATGGTCTCCTTCTTGGAAGTCAGACGCCATGATCTCTAAATCACCGCCCTGTACTGTTCCACTCGTCTCGATAAAGCCTCCGCCAGTGACATATGCACTGAAGAAAATATCTCCACATGTTTCGATGTCACCACCAGGTACTGGCAGTAGACCATTGAAGGTACATGTCCATGGTTCAAAACTTAGCGTATCATTAACGGGTACGAATTCTTCTTCAAGTACTGGACCTCGATCATCAAATACTGTGATCACTTGCGTGTGAGAAACTGGATTTACGCCCTCAGCGAAAGGACTGCAAACGTCATTGATTTCCCATTTTCTAAGTATTTGATAAGAACCAGCACAAATCTCCAAAACTCTATCTTCATAACCCATTGAGAATAAGCATAAGCCACTATTCGTCTCTAATGGCAGGCCAAATATATTTGGTAAGCCAGTACTGTCTGGGTGAAGTTTAGATGTTGGGTCTAACACATTATTTTCAATATCATCAATCGTCTCAGTCACTAAACGACAATCAATAGGATCTTCTACTGTGATGTCCTCTGGGAATATCACATGCTCATTAGCAAATGGTAGAATATTGATGGTCTGAATCGCTTCTTCTGAATTTCCTTCATCATCAGTGACAGTCCACTTACGCGTTATGGTCGCACGAGGATTACTACATCTGTCAAATTCGACATATTCATCTTCAAATTCCAAACTAATCACAGGCTCGCAATTAAGAATTTGAGGCACATCTAGTTTAAAGTAAGATGTATCCGTAGGCTCTACACATAATAGAGATGTATCTGCTGGGAATACTATTTGAGGAATCTGTTTTTCCTCTAAACGTACCTCAACCCAACAACTGTTACCAGAACCATTGCAATCAACAACTCTTGCTGTAAATACTTCTCCTATATCTGTTTCGTCAAAGAAATTCAAATGGTCATTTCCTTCGCTATCAGACACTTCTATACAAAGTAACTCTGTGCATACTTGCGGATCTCCTTCAAGTAGCATATCAGGTTCTAACTCAAGCCAGCATTCTCCGTTAAGGGAGACATTGATTTGGTCATTACATGACAGTGTGACATCAAAATCAATCGGGTTTGTTATAGTGATATTAACATCTACAACACAACTGCTTGCATTGCCAGAAGCATCTACCGCATATACCGTAATTTCATCAGTTGTCACATCAATGCCTGCATCAAGGGGTGGATCTGTGAATATAGTGACATCACAATCATTGCCATCGACTATATCTAATATTCGACCGAATGTACCATCACAATTTGTGGCATCAATATTTATGTCTATTGGACCTCCGCTAGGACAGGTAATGCTTGGTGCTATGATGTCAACGATATTGACAATCACCTCTTCATACGCCGTCATATTGTTACATGGATCTGTGGCACCAACTAAAACTGTATGCTGACCAATATCAGAACAGTTAAAAAAGTTAGGCACAATCTCCACAGTTAATTCGGAGTCATCACCAAAGCAAGCATCGAATAATGAAACGACCACATCGTCACGCTGTAAATCAACCTTCCCGTCAGCTCCTAATGATACAGTCACTTCTTCTAATACAGAGAGGACTGGAGGGTTAGGATCTAGAACTTCAACTGTTTGGGTATCTCTTGCAATATTTCCACATTGATCAATGGCTTCATAAATTCTCAGCACAATGGCAGATTTAATGCCTTTGCATATAAATTCTGTTTCTTCTCGAACAGTAATCACTATATCATCTTCTGCAGAACAATTGTCTGTAGCTGTAGCCTCAAATCCATCCGTAGGATCAATGAAAATTGGTGTAATGACTAAATCAAATGTATCTAACTTTTCAACAACTTGAGTCAATACCCAATCGTCACCAATTTGCAACAATTGCTCGACTGTATCTACGACAATTACTTTAGGTACTTGTACCGTGTCAAAGGCAACAGGACAAGACTCAATAGTCGCATCTTGTGGAATAGTAAGAACTGGAGCAGTCGTATCTGTGACAACTATTTTCTGGTTGTGTGAACAGCTGTTTCCAGCTTCGTCAGTAATCGTCCACGTTCGCTTTAATTCATAATTGAACTCACAATTTCCATCTGTTCTGACTTCGACAAATTCGACGATTACATCTGGTGCGTCTGTACAATTGTCAGAGGTATGCCATTGTGGTATGACCTCAAATGCTACTGGTACGGCATCGCATTCTACTGTCTGGTCACCTGGTAGGGTAGTGATGAACTCAGGGCATTCTGTGTCTTTGACGATGACGTCAAATTCACAAGTCGCTGAATTACCATCATCATCAACAGCTTGATAAACCACTGTATGTGTACCTATTTCTAATTCCGTTCCAGGAAGAGGACCACTAATTTGAGTGACAGTAATTTCGTCTTGAGCTGCACCATTTCCATCAGGATTATCACAGTTGTCAAAAGCAATTGGTACATCCCAATTGACAAATGCTGAACATTGATCAGGATCGTTTCCGACCATAATCATTGGTGGGCAATCTGCAAAATACGGTGTTATTTCATCACCAATTCCGACTGTAAATGAATCTGTACTGCTGTTTCCACAAGCATCTTCAACATAGTAGCTGACTTCGCTTATGCCTTCTTGGAAACCATATTCAACACCAAAATTCCCAGTACTAAGTATTTGTAATAAGTCAAATGGACCATTCTGAGTTCCATCTGGATCAGTCACTGTAAACGTATAAATAACAATATCACATTCATCCGTTGGTAGTGGATGATTAAATGTTATGTCTCCTTCACACGTAAAGAAATCTGTACCGCCTAATTGATTCAGTGGCATCGGTAAATCAGGTGCCGTCACATCAGGTGTAATCGTAATTGTAGAAGCTAATGTCGTTGCATTTCCACATGCATCCGTCGCTGTGAAATTAACTGTAATCACTTCGCCTACGCATACATCAATCAATGATCCATCATAATCATGAGTCAACACAGGATCTGTATCACAGATATCTGTAGCAGTTGCTGTGGTTAAGAATGCTGCCACTAAGGCTGCTGGATCATCTGTTGATGATATTCCTGCACAAGTTATCTCAATAGGATCAGGCACCGTTAGCATTGGTGGTGCAGTATCAGGAGTAATGGTCAATATTGCTGTATGTGTTGCCGTATTTCCACAAGCATCTATGGCTGTCCAAGTCACAGTAAAAGGACTTCCAGCTGCTGTACATACATTTAATGACTCTTCTGTGAAGTTATGTGTCAAACTTACATCAGTATCGCAAACATCTTCAGCTCTTGCACTGTCTAACCATCCAGAGATAGTAAGAGCTGTCGTTTCATTTATATCTCCGCAATCCAATGTTAGATTAGCCGGACCAAATGTAAAGACAGGTGCTTCTGTATCTGGAGTAACGGTAAGTGTGGCTTGATGTGTTGTCGCGTTATCACATGCATCAACAGCAGTCCAAGTAACGAGCACGCTTCCCCCTGCACATACATCCAATGATGTCTCTGTATAATCATGTGTCAATACCACATCTGAATCACAATCGTCAGAAGCCATTGCACTATCTAGCCATCCTGAAATGGTGACAGTTGTTGTTTCGCTTATGTCACCACAATCCAATGTTAAATCAGTTGGGGCGAAATCAAATGTCGGTGCTTCAGTATCTGGATCAACTGTAATGGTTGAACTCAAGACTGTCGCATTATTACATGCATCAGTTGCAGTCCACGTCACCCTTATTGTCGTCAATACACCTGCACATACATCCAACGTAGTGCCATCAAAATCGTGCGTTAGTACGACATCAGTATCACAAACATCAGTTGCAGAAGCTTCTGCCAACCAAGCATCTATGATAGCTGCCGGACTACTTGTTTCACTGATTGTCGTGCAATCAAGCGTAATTGGCGCTGGTACGCTTAGTGAAGGTGCTTCTGTATCTGGAGTAACCGTAAGTGTGGCTTGATGTGTTGTCGCGTTATTACACGCATCAACAGCAGTCCATGTCACCACAACACTACCTCCTGCACAAACATCTAGCGACGTCTCTGTATAATCATGAGTTAGAACCACATCTGAATCACAATTATCAGAAGCCATCGCACTATCTAACCATCCTGAAATGGTGACAGCCGTTGTTTCGCTGATGTCTCCACAATCCAACGTTAAATCAGCTGGAGCAAAATCAAATGTCGGTGCTTCTGAATCAGGAATGATAATCAAATCCGCTGTTGCAGTATTTGTAAGACCACATTCGTCTGTAGCAGTCCATGTGACTGTCGTGGTACTCGCCATACATATATTCAATGTAGCTGGATTGTAATCATGATCAACGGTAACATCACCACAGATGTCACTAGCTGCAAAATTCGTATTTAACCAGTCTTCTATAAGAAGAGTAGGATCTGTTGTCTCACTTATATTTGTACAATCTAATGTAAGATCAGCTATAGTTGCTATTTCTGGGTCTGTGGTATCCTCAATAATAAAGGAAGCAAGAGCAGTAACAGTGTTTTCGCATGCATCTGTTACAGTAAATGCATACACACTTTCACTTGTGCCACCACAGCCAGATATCGTATTTACTAATTCAGAGCTGATTGCCCAATCACAATTGTCATCTGGAACTGCACCTGCATTAATGGCTAACCAATCTGCTAATTGCATTGCATTATCAGGTCCGCATTCAACTGTTTCATCGGCTGGTTCTGTTATGAATGTTGGATCAATTCGATCTGCAAATATAGTTGCAGTGAAGCTTGATGTACATCCATTAGGATCATTCAATGTATAGGTCACTTCAACATCTTCGCAATTGTCAGGAACAACAACAGTTGCACCTGTACCCAGACCATCATCCATAACACCTGGACCTGTAAATAATCCACCATCAACTGCTGGAGTTAAGGTCACTGTAGCACCTGGACATAAATCCTGATCAGCTATCATAAATGAAGCATCTTGTGCTGTACCGTCATTCACTTGAATCTGGACACAGAATGTCTCTTCACAGATGACATCGTCAAGTCCAGGACAACCAGGAGTTGTAATGGTCTCAGTCATACAGACTTCCACAACACCAGTACCTGTCACTGTCACATCTCCGTTAGCAGCAACCGTTGCTGGACCTGAAGTTATTGCCCAAGTCGTCACAACATTAGCTGGATCAGAATCATATGAAGGGCTATTGACAAGAGGAGAGAATACATGAGTTAGAGGGTCATCTCCAGCACTGTAACATACCTGATCCTGAATATCAAAACTAGGTTGAGGTTCTTCAGGTATTAATATGTATGCTGTAGCTGTTGCCATACATGCACCTGTCGCTCCATCAAATGGTGCAACAGTGTAAGTAATCTGATAGCAGCCTGCTTCATTATACTGCAATGTATTACCTACGACACCATCTCCTGAGAATGTACCTCCTGGAGTTGTATCATCTGTAAATAAGGCATCGAGACTTATGTTACCACTTGGTGCAATGGTGCAATCAAATGCTAAATCTTCAAGAGTAGCATCAACTGGAGCATACACTCTAATGTTATGGCACTCTACTGCATCACAACCTGAACCAGAACCATTGCCCATAACAGTCGGCATGTCTATACTAGGGAAGCCACATTGACCTGTTGAAGGATCTAGTGTAGCGGGTTCTGGAGGATTAGTTGTATTTATCAAGGTTTGACCAGCAGCAGATTCTCCAGGATTTATAGTTGAAGAAAATTCATACGCTTGCGTATGATCTCCATTTAATGGTAATCCAGTATTATTCAAGTTAGTTAACCCAGCATTGAGCGCGTTTCTTAGGGTAGGAAAAGCAGTCACCTGCCAACTAGCTGCACCATTTACTGAATAAAAACAAGGTTGATTTGGTAAATCTGTATCCGTAATCTGCGTGATAAAATTACATTGGTCTTCCAAGAATATTTCTCCACTATTTGCGGTGCCCGATTTATCAATATCCAAATAGTGGAATAATGAGACATCTACTGGAGATGCAGTACCATTTTGAACTTGTAGGATCTGAGCCACTTCGACATCAAGTGGGCCATTTTCAGTTATGGATATAGAGAATATGGCATCTAATCCTGCTACACCACCAATATTTCTGATGATAGCCGTTACTGAATTGGCTGTCGTAGTAAAATCTGCTGGGTTTGGAGATGGCAATGGTTGAGATAATCCACCATTTAATGCAAAGAACCATCCCTGAGAAAAGATTAAATCTCCACTACCTGGATCAAAAAATATGCTTTGATCTCCAGCTTGAATACCAGCAGTAGGAAAATCCCATGTGGCAGCTCCATCAGAAATAGTCGGAGTTCGTACTCTAAAGTTACCTGCAGAACCATCTGAATTATCTGTATCGTTACCAACTGTATAACATATAGCAACATCAAGAAACTCTTCGCCATTAAATTCTATTGCACTTGGATCAAATTCGTAATCTGGATGTCCTGATGGTGCAGTGCTAACGCCAGCACCTGAAAAGACACCATTGATATCTCCGTTGACTAGTTGGTCTAAATCTACAATAGGTGAATCTGCACAAACTGGACCGAATGGGTCCCAATCAGCAATGATCTCATTTGCAGTATCTGTGACATCTAAAATATGGCAAACTGTCACCTCACAATCATCATCATCAAATGCAGGCATTGGCCCACAAGCTGGATAAGTGACTTCCTCTGTCAAACAAATCTCAAACACACCTGCGCCTTGTATTGTGATTGACGGTTCTTGCGCCATGGCATCACTAAATGTAGGAACAGGACCTGCGCCTGAAACAGTGGTTACAGTCCAAGAGTCTACAATTGTACCATTAGTACCAAATGTAGCTCCGTTGTATAGTGTTGATAAGGTAAGGCTACCAGCTACACCATCCCAGCAGACTTCTTCTGCGAGATCAAAAGCTGGATCAGCTTGCTCAGCTAGTCTTAACCAGAATGTCTGTGTATCAGCACAAGCGCCATCTGCACCTTCAAAACAACTGACTGTATAACTCAGTTCGTAGCATCCTGGAAGACCTGTTAATTGACCATTGAAAATCGCAGGGCCACTTCCATTAGGTCCAGGTGCTGGGGCTGTAACGATTGTCCATTCTCCATCCTGATCTGAATCAGGAGTAAGTAATGCACTTAGGTCAAAAATATCGATGAAACCATTTCCATTGTTAGGATCTTGACATTCAAGCGTCGTTGCATTGTTAGCAAAATCAGAAGCAATAGTGGCATCATTGAATATGGTCAGTGTGTTGCACTGGCTAGCTTCACAACCGTCACCTTCGGATACATCGTAACATATGGTGATGGCAATAGATTTTTCTCCATTAAATTCTACTGTTGATGGATCAAATACATAGTCTGGATGAGCGCCGTTGTCAGCAGATTCATCTAGAATAGTAAATGGATCATCTTCTAAAACACCGTCAGGTCCAGGATCAAAACCAACTCCAATTCCAGTAAAAATACCATTTGGTACAGCACCTGGAAGAAGTAGTGCATCTAGGTCAATGATACCATCGTCATTACATATTGGATTTGTTGCGAATGCCCAAGCTGCAATGTTGCCATCTGATGGAGTTATGGTTAAAATACCACAGCCATAGGACTGGCAAGAGGTTGTAGCTCCAACTGCATACAATATCACATAATCTTGTGTCGGGAAGGTCGCTACAAATGTGTGTACATCACCCGTAATAAGTGTAATGCTAGCTGCTGTAAATCCATTCGTTATGTCTACTTCATCTCCACTTATAACACCATCTCCATTTGTATCATTTATTGTTATATCAGCTTTGTCACCATCGTAGATATAGAAGTTACCACCTGTTGTCGTACCATCAGGTCCAGCGATGAAGTGATTTGTCAAGTTAACATCAACCTGACATGCTGAATAGTCCATAATTTCCGCATCTGCTTCTCCTAAGAAGAACAGATCTTGATCATCAGCAGCACTACAATATGCAGATTCAACAACTCCGTCTCCGTCTGCATCACATTCTCCTACACCGCAATAGACGATCAGCTCAAGATTGAAGTCTCCAAATAATTCTTCAGTAAGGAATCCACTGCTTGTCAAGAGCGCCCAATCGATTTCGATTCCTGGATTACCATTACCACAATCTTCTATTAACATGATACCTGGTGCTAATGCAGGTGCTAAACCAGCACAATTATCTGGGTCACAATCATTAGGTAAAGCAGGTATACCAGTAATCATATTATCCAATACACCATCTGCCGCAACTAATTCTACTCTGCTCTCATTCGTAAGGATTAAATCAAAGGTACAATTCGGGAATTCACAATCTTCTTCAAGGCAGATAACAGTTTTCTCAGCTGTACATATTCCTGGAGAATCATTAATGGCCAATTCTACTTCTGGCGTTCTGGTAATGTGCAGATATCTGTATAGTTTTTCAGATTCACAATCTTTACATGCCTTCAATTTGTATTCGACAGGGATAATCAATTGCTTGTCACTGTTTTCACTAGTAGGGTAGTCGCAATTAGGATTATCAAGACCGAAGTCATTGAATGAAGGGAACTCTTCAGGTGTGAAATCCACATTATATGGTGTGCCATCACCAAGCTCGCCCGCTTCATAAGCATCCCATATTCCAGGGAGGACAGCAAACTCAGAACCGTTTTGTACTACGTAATCCATAAACGGTTGTGGTATTGACCAGAAACCTAAGGCCGCATCAGGATCTGATGGAGCCGTTTGGTCACAACCAAAGACATCACATATGATATCATCACCTGGATCCGTATCACCATCTGATGGGAATCCAAGATCATTCGTAATTGTGAAAGGCTCAAAGAAGTTATACAACTTACATTCGTCGAAATATAATTTACCAGAATCAATACAACCCAATTGTAAGAAGTTATCGAAGTCGGCTTCGCAGGCCACTTCACTGTTAGGTACATGCTCTCTTTCTGTTGTGAATGTTTTGCAATAGGTATAGACAGCAGGATTTTCAACTACTAAACTCTCATCCGCAAATATATCTATCACATTAATACCAAATGTATAGTTAGCAGGACCACCGTCAGCATAAAAACAGAATTCTGTTCCAGCAGGAATATTAACAGCTGCCGGAGCTTGATTTGGAAATGTATTAGATGAAGCAAGTACAACTTGTTGACCACCTAGGATATACCCAGAAGTGACATCTTGAGAAGGCGGTACAGGAGGGTTTAAATCCAAATTAGATGCATCCCAAAGGAACGAAATACGCGTATCCACAGTTGGTGTCCAACAGAAAGTTGTTAGAGGATACGGAGGACCAACAGTAGGGTCAAATTCAAAATGCCCTTCCACAAAAATTTCTGTGCCATCAGGACTTATTGCAATTACGCCGTTACCACCATTAAATTCTGGAACCCATGGGACTGTAGCTGCAATGTTATCATTGACTTCACAACCAAGTTCGCAAACTTCAATTTCATGGCAAATCTCCCATTCATATGTTGTCAGGTCACATGCTGGTGGGACCAATTGACTCAAGTCTAATAAGACATCATAACAATCATTGAATCCAGGATTAGAACCAGCTTCAACTTCAATCGTGATGACATCCATTAACATTTCAGGAGTGACCCAAGCAGGTAGGGTAGAAGGATCAACAGGAGAATCTGGATCCTCACACAGTTGATCAACCCAACTTAAGGTAAACCCTAAGTCTTGAGGCTCATCACAAACACCATTACATTGGTAATTTGCATTTATCGCAGCTACATCTTCTTTGTAGTTGTAGATTTCCATACCGCTCATCACCATGTGAATGTCAGTTTCTTCTGGATTTGTCATTGCACCAAATGCCCAAACAAATTCACTAGCACCATTACAGTTATTACCAAAGAATGCAGCTAAGAAATCTTTTTTACCATCTCCATTAGAGTCATCTCCGTCGTCATATAATGCATAAATATCAGTTGCACTAAATTCTAGTATGAAGTAATCATCAGGTGTAGGACCGCCAGTACAATCAGGAGTACCTAAGGTTGCCAATGTCATAGGAGCCCCGCCATTTGATACGAATGGATTATATGCAGTAGCTAATTCTCCAGCTCTTATGAGACTCGGCATAATGTTACCACAGGCTGATGGATTTGTCATACCGGAATTATCCGTAGGACAATCATTATTTAAAATGATATAATCACCAGCTCCTGGTATGTTAGCAGAATGGAATGGTAAGCCACTTCCGCTAAATATAAAGCCAGCATGGTCACCACCATCTAAATCAGTAGGATCATCAATATCTCCTGTCGCACAATCAGTAGGACTGATATCTGGTCCAGGTAATCCAGGACCAGTCGGTGTGCCTGGATCAATTGCATCATCATCTTGATTGAAATATATCAATTGAATAAACCATTCATCATTTATTGTTGCATTAGGAAATACTGTTCCTTGAGCTGCAACTGTCATTGTTAATTCTATATTATTAAATATATCAGCACTGCCATCACCATCAATGTCATAAAAGTCTTGAACGAAATTTGTATTTACATCACAACCACCACTAGCTTCAACGTCACCAACCACAATCGTCTCAGGACAAACTCTTCTGAGCAATAGAGCCGTCTCATCAACATCTGTCGAGCAATAGCCATCTTCCAATTGAGCTACAGCTCCAGCTCCATCACCAAAGTCTTCACCGTTCCCAAAGAAATGACATCTCTCTGCTTGCGTTAAATCTTCATTTACTGTGATGGTTAATAAGCTTGTTGTTGCAGGACAAATACCAGCACAACTACCTGTACCTTCTAGTAAGTAGACAAAGGTTGTCGGTTGACCTACTGGTATGGTTAATACATCTATCATGCTAGGCATTGCAACAGGTGTTTCTGTAGAGAAGTCTGTAGGAACACTACTTATCATATAAGGACCAAACCATGTGCCTCCTGGAGTTGTCATGGCATCAAATGCGATGAAATCAAGGTTTAATGGTTGCCCCTCTGTACATTCTATTATCTCATCGACTATACCAAATCCTGTCTGCTGAGGACACAACTCCACAACAGAGGTTTGTGTATCCACGAAACATGCAGGATCGCCAGTAGTGTAGCTGACATATAATTTAGTAGCAATGTGTGGATTAAGCCCCACAATTAGGTGGCTGTAATCGTAACATGGATAATTGGCATCATCGACGTCGAATACCCCATTGCCATTAGTATCATTTGGATCTGCGCCTTGACCAAGTCTTGGATCGTCTGGGCAACTTATAGAAAAGCTACCACATGAAGTCGTCACTCCTGGCACATAAAGGCTAGATAAATTGATCGAATTCGGACCTCCGCATGTGCCTGTACCCATACAGACAGCATCTTCTACAAGTGTTGCATTGCCAGAAGGTTTAACCCAAATGTTGTCTTCTGCTAAACTAAGACAGCCTTCTAACGGAGATACAGTACCGTCTCCATCTGTGTCTGTACCATTGAAGTACTCTAGTCTTATTGTCAATGTGACTTCTTTTGGTATGCCTGCAAAATTCAACATAGCGCACATCGGATCGAATGGTTTTGTAGATGGCCCATTTGCAGGATCATCACCGGCGGCACACATACTAAAATCAATCACTCCAGTATAGTCAAAGTCGATACCTGGTGTAAAGACACCATCACCATCTACGTCTACAAATAAAGCAGAAGCGGCATTGCTACCGTTGACAGCTACTACACTAAAGGCTACTTCACCTGGCTCTAACACACCGTCCATGTCCACTGTCAAACCTGTTAAGTCAACACTTGCAATGGAGGTATGCTTGAATAACTCAACTTTATCTTCATCTGAACAAAAATCGTCTTCTGGTAAATCAAGGAAGGCTTCATTACCTCCGATGATGGTTACTGTAGCTACATCTACACCGTAGCAATCGTCACCGACATCTGGAGTACAGCCACCATCACAGCATGTGATGTCCCCAACTTCATATTGAATCATGACTGATAGAGGGAATAAGTCTGGATCATTGATGTAATTTAATACTCCTCCACTAATGGAGAATGATCCCGGCGGCATCATAGACATAGGTACGATTGAGAATGTACCACCTTGTGCAGTCGTATTTGCTGCGAATAAACTCGATAATGAAATATTTTGCGAAGGAGACGCACAGAACGTACGGTCTTCTATATCTGCATTAACAGCAGGTTTGACATCGATGTTTGACACAAAGCTTGCTTCACATGTCGTATAGCCTACAGACAAGTTGATGGCGTGTACACCAGCACCTGCAGCCATTGGATTGAATGTAGCACAACCGGTGCCATCATTTAATTGGGTGATGCCTGGACCACTCCAATCGATAAATTCATTTGCTTCTACAACATCTCCTGGTCTATCAAAAACACATTCAAGAGATTCGAATGTCGCTAATATATTTGTAATGTCATCTGGACAAAGTGTGAAAGACGTATCTACCTCACAAAGTAGGTCTGGAACAGTGAAAGATGGATCAAACTCTGGGAAAATCTTGAACAACTCTTCTTCACATGATTCACACGTTTTTTGGAATGATTGGAATTCTTCAGCCCATGTTGATGGATCATTCGGATCAAAGTTAGAGTTAGCACAAATTGACGGATCAGGTAGTGCAAGTCCAAATAAACCACCCATACCTGTATCTAGCAGATTTTGACAAGATCCATCCCAAGCACCATCACAAAATGGATCTGCTGCTATAACAGCTTGATAACAAGGATCTTCAATAAAAGCCCCATTTGCAGGAACTGTGCCAGGAGCCATAGTAGCCATACCTGGAGCTACCTGTTCGTTGAACTCAACGCACATCGATAATTCGAATTGTCCGAAAACGCCAGCACCTGGATCAAAAATAATCGTGTCTGGGTTAGAGGTGTCCAAAAATGCACCTGTAACATCGGATCCATCGCACAAATTGGTAACAGTCCATGTTGGTGCAGGTGTATCAACTACTAGACATGCCACTGTTCCTTCAGCTATACCAAATTCATTGCTAAGATCTACAGTTGGATTTGGTAAACCTATCTGTGGTGCGACAACCTCTGCAACACTTGTAATTGAAAAAGTAGCACATGTGCCTACCGGAATTTCATCTACAGTAAACATGCCAAATTGGCCATCTTCTGGGTTTTGCGGTGCGCCCAAGACAATTGGAGGTGTCGCAAATATTGCTGCGTGAGCAGGACTATCACTGTACGAACCATCCGCAGCACCGTCATTATCATAATCTGCAAGTATAAACAAGGCGTCTCCTGGAACACCCAATGGACTTAAATCTCCATCACTAGTTATAGTTGCTCCAAAAGAGAATAAGAGACTAATATAGTCACCTGTAGCATTTGCACAAGGAGACTCTGGACATACTTCAAATGTCACGATGTCATCCACTGCCAATAAGAATGGATCTGTATTCCCTAAATCATTGAACATACTGCTTGTAAAAGGAGTAGGTTCTTCTGTAAAGACGGAATTACTGTAATCAGTGTTATTTATGATTATATGAGTAGGATCTGATTCACATGATTCAGTCTGTAAGCCTATAAAATCAAGTATAGGTCTTTCGCATTCACCAGATTGGAATACTTCGCAACCTCGGTTATCTGTCACAGTGACTGACCATTGGTTGCCTCCTGTGAAAATCAGCATTGAGCCACCATCGTCACCAGAATTAGCAACTGTGTAACTGCCATCAGCGTCAGGATCTAAACCAGTATTTTCAAAACCACCAGTAATATTAACAGTATATGGTGCTTGTCCTCCTGTTATCGGGCCTATATCTACCATTGCGATGTCATCATTGTTCGTACACATACAATTGGCATCAAAATCAATTGGTGGAGCTATTTCTATGACTTGAAAATCTGAAACAATACAATCGGCACCATCAATGTTTTCTGTGACCAACGTATAACTAACAACTACAGTACCCGTTCCAACACCTTGGCTATATAAGCCACCAGGTGTTAATAAACCTGTGTCTGCATTACCAAGTCCATTGCCCAATGGATTTCCATCCATAGGATCAGTTGGATTGTCTGTTAGAATGGTTCCAGAAACATCTGTGTATTTGACAATCGCCCAATTGCCCATAGTACCAGCAGGTAAATTCATTGGATCTACGATATCTCCATTAGAATCTGTGACAACCAAAAAGTTATTTAAATCATTGCCTGCATCGCTACAGAAAACTTCTGGAGCATCAATAGTGACATTGAAGTTATCTAGTATGTTAATGTCTACAGTTCCAGTTCCTGAGCAGACACCATCGTTGGAGAAATCTCCATCTCCATTTAAGTCATTGCCAAAATTGTACTGTATAGTAACAGTTGCTGGCTTGTCTTGATTTGGATCATACTGCAGTACATTTCCAAAAATATTACCTGTAAAATCAGCTGTGGTATTCGACCCTGGATCACCAGCTGGTAATATGGTGAATACTGCATTGTCTGGTTGGCCACCTGGGACAGTAGCTTGGCAAATATAGCTGACAGTGACAATTAAATCGTCAAACATGAAGTCATCACCAGCATCGTTAAAAGTATCTTCAAGAAAAATTGTGTAATTGCCAGGTGTCGTACAACCACCACCAGCAGCAAAACTGAGATTAATCGGTGCACCAGCATTTGGTGCATTAGGTAGACCTAGATCCATACCGCCATTAATCAAAATAGCTGTACCACACGGGTCTGTTATCGTCACTTGAATTTCACTTTGCCATGAAGCTCCAATTGTTTCGAATCCATTTATAGTGACATTTACCATAACTCCAGAGACTGCACCAGTACAGGCAAGTGGCTGACTACAACCACCTATTGTCAACGGAATTGCTCCGTCTACAGATTGTGCACCTATAGAGCAATCATTTGTTGTGTTCACAGGCATCGTTCCCAAGGACTCCTCTATTAATCCTGTCAGTGGGAAATTTCCAGATGGTGAACAACAAATTGTTATATCATCAGAGATGACAGGTTCTTCACAGAAAACAAAGAAGTCTTGCAAGTGTGATACTTCACATGGCACATCGCCAACGGTGTATAATACTGAAATCTCTCCTTCATCTCGTATTGGACTACCAATACCTGGACCACCTGAACCCCCAATTGCTGGGTCAAAATAACAGTAACTGTCATCCGTAGTCGGGTCTCCATCAGGGTTATTTACACAAAATACACCATCGCCAGTCCACATTCCTGTTGGATTAAAGTTAACGCCTCCACCTGAGGTGCTACAGGCAACTGTCGTTTCTGTACATGGTGTACAGGGTGTGAATTCGTCTACAACAGCATCCACTGTAAGTACATATGTACTTTGCACTGATGGTGGATTATCATTAAATTGTTCATCAACAACGATGAGGAAAATATCTGGAAGGATGATGTCAGGCTGAACAGCAGTGGCTATTCCTCCAGGACATACTGTACTGACATCTCCACTGATGGCACAATCATCACCCATCATATCTGTACATTCTGTAAATACTGGAGGAGGTATAACAACACCAAAATCTGTAACATAATTAAAGGTGACAGTTTGTGTAGGATTTCCGCCAGCTCCTGCTCCCATTGCAAGAGGACTGCCTATTACATTTCCAGCTCCATCAGAAGCATAAATGGTAAATTCATTGAAATTGACACTTCCTGAAAACTCAAAGTTTAAGGACACAGTTAAATCTGTCGTCACTGCATTAGCAACAAGTTGAGATAGTGGAGATCCACCTATGGCAAATACAGTTGTTCCAGGTGGAACAGTGCCATTTGCTGCATCACCATTAACGTCGAATAAAACATCTACTGGTGTAGAAGTAAATAAATTTGCAGGAAGATCGTTGGTCACTGCACCAGCATCACCACCACTTGTTATTGTGACATTTCCTCCCGACATACAGGCATCAGGATCTGCTTGAGGTCCAGAACCAAATTCAATACCTAGTGTGTTCGAAATCAAAGGATCGACATCAGCGTCGCATCCAGCACTCAAAAGTATAGGCGCTTCATCACAGCATACGATAGCAGCATCCCAAATTGGATCAGCAGCTGCCGTGATGATTATTTCTAATAAAGCTCCCGCACTTTCGCAATCTGTACAAGAAGCTGGTACTGATTCTGAAATTAAGAACTGGTATGTCCCAGGAGCACCGCCCATTAAAAATGGATTTGGGTCAAAAATAGCAACCAAATTCGCCGTTAACGGACCAGCAAGTAGTGTTCCAGCTATATCTCTCACATTGAATGTTGAGCCAGCTGGAAGGCTGGATACCAAAGTTATTGGGTCTATAGTTTGGCCTTGACAGAATGTTAAAGGAGAATTAATGTCAGGAGCGTCTGGCTGAGGTGCAACTTCAAATATTGTCGGTGTCAACTCGCTTTCGCATGTTGATGCATCTCCTGCTGTAGAACAAGAACATGCCGCGAAGAACGTATTATCACCGATTTCTAAATCCACAGCTAATGTAGCCGTTGTCGGATCGAAAGGTGATCCCATACCTACTTGCATTAAATCACCATTTGCATCTTCTTGATACCAGATGACACCGTTATCAGTGAGTGCTGGGAAATTACCTGCATCAATACAATCAGTACTTGGACATGTTGCACAAGTAGCGGTAAGTCCACCTCCTGCTGCAGGTGTACCTGGTTCTGAGCACACACAATCAGGCATTGTATTTGGTGCAAGTGGAGCTTCTATTTTCTCTAATGAACAGAAATTAGAGGATACATCTATACACTCGCAGCCCATTGGGTCTGCCATATAATCTTCTATTGTCGAGCCAACACCAAGTCCATCGATAAATGCTTGAGATGTTGGGTCTGAGCTATCAAAATTCACAGAAAATACTCTGCACAAGCCAGTGGTTGTGATCTGTGAAATATCAAAATCAACAGATGCAGCATCCATATCGTCAATTTGTATGACTGTACCCATTGGATCTACCAATAAGTATAATGTTGCCAGTGCTGCATTGATGCCTGTTGGTGGTGTTATTATACCTGCTGTTGTGACATCAGAATCGCAAACTTGAAATAAGCAATCGCACTCAATGACTTCTAAAGTCAGTTCTTCTTCTAACATACAACCTTGAGCATCAGTAAATTCTAAAGTGATCACATGCGTACCGACACCAGCAGCACTTGGATCAAAAACAGCATCACTTGTTCCTGCGGTTTGCGTCGTTCCAGGACCTGTGATTGTTCCTGCAGGACTGATGAATGCTGTCGGAGAACCTAAAGAGAATGGTCCAAAAGAGAAACCATCTCCATTAGAAAAATTCACAGGATTTGTGTCTCCACAATTTGCCCCTTCCCAAGATCCTGGTACGTAAGTAAATAAAGTCGCACCTCCACATCCAGCTCCAGCATCGTCAGTGACAGTAATATCTGGCACTCCTCCTGCTACACAACTCCAACCATCTCCAAAAGTATCAAAGAATGTTATAGAGTAGGTTTCGCTGGGATCCAATCCACCTGATAGTATTACTGGTTGGGCTGCAACACCTCCGGAAGCAACTGTTGTCCCAGCGCTGTTTGTAATTGTCCAGGTGGTTTCACCAGGAAAGCCATCAGTATTTCCACAAATCACAAATTGTCCTAATTCCGGCGTAATCATGCCTGCTATATCAATTGGGTCTGTATCCATAAACACACATGTTGGATCTGGCTCGCTTATACAGATTACTGTTTCGTCAGCAGACAAGCTGATTGTTGGTTGGTTCCACACACCAGTAAAAGAAGTAGAACATCCATTAGCATCTGTCACCATAATCTCGAATGGCCCATTGGCAATATCAGACAGTGTAATGGTTCCGCCATTCATCATCGTAGGAGAGGCTAGGGTGCCATTACCTGTTGTTTCGCTTACCGCAAATACAGGATTAGCAAGTGGATCATTGCCAGTAGCGGCAACGAATCCTGGATAACCACCAGCAACACTCACCGTTAATGTGCCCAAGTATGGATCTGCTCCACAAACGAGTACATCATTGGAGAATTCGACACTACCGAGAACTATAAATTCTTCACAATCTGTCCCGACAACAGGTCCACATAGGGCTGTCGCTGGTCCACAATCATAATCTACAGCACTAGTCAATGTCGCTTCATCAAATAAATAGAGAGGGCAGACTAAGAAAGTGGTATTGATGTTTGTATTGGGTACACCGCCGATTTCTCCCCATCCAATAGGTGGTACACAAGGAGGGGTGTCGAATGAGAAGGTTACATTTTGCATCAACATACCTGGATCATTTGCAGGACCACTACCTAAAGACGCACCAGCGAAATTTGGATCTGCACATGGGTCACCTCCATTGGGTGTGTCGGTGTATACTAGATAAGCAACTCCCGGAGTCCCAGCAAGACCACAAGGATCAGCAGGCATATCTTCGAAATCATCGTTTGTCATTACGGTAAGAATATCATCTCCTTGACCAAGTGAACATATTATATTGGGTGAAGTAATCGAGACGGTACCAGGATCGGCATCACAGCCTGCTGGTGAGCAAGGCATTGGTGACAAGAAATCGGTAAAATCTATTGTACAAGTTCCCATGCCATCGCCGATAACGACAACACCAGGATTGTTCATACCATCGGCTGGTAGATCAATGGTGTAGGTTACAGCTCCGCCAGTTGTTGTATTTGTATTCGTACTTGTCATGGCCGCACCATCTAATGTGACAGCAGTAGAACTGGCATCTGAAAAATCAACTGTCAATGTAACAGTATATATATCATCAGTGGTATCAGTTGTGTTCATACCCATGCAAGCTCCTATATCAAGCATAGGAGTACCAACGATGGAACATTCTGGAGGGTCGCAAGTGATGATACCGCCATCCAATGATGTAGCATTCACGCTAATTTCTCCCATATCATCTCCAAAGTTACTAAGAAGTATGAGATAGTATTCATTAGCACCTGCACCCATGACAGATAATGTACCTCCATTGGCCGGAGAAAAATCACAACTTACTTCATTGGCAGTCGATATCATTGTACATCCGGCCACTGGGTCTGTAAAAGGACCCCATGCCGCAAAATCAATGTCACTTCCTGGACTTATCATGACATCAAGCGAAATGTTACCAGGCTGATCGGTTAGCGCCCAAAACCATGTTTCATTTAAAGTTGCTAATAAACAATTTGAATTGTCTGATGTGGTAGTAGTTCCACCTCCAGTAATTGCCATAGGCAGCGGCGGTACCAAAGAACCACATATTTGTGTTGCTTCCACACAAGTAGCCCCTTGTGCAGACATTGAAAGAGACCATAGGCTGAAACAGCAAATGGTAGCTAAAGTGTGTATATAGTTAATTCGTCTCATTACTAGTTGTATTTTTCAAGATCAGCTTTAGAAATTATCCCTAATTCTTCTTGGATTCGTGCTAGGGTTCGTTTTGCACGATCAAGTTGACTTGGTCTTAAGTCGCCATGTCTTATGTATAAAGCAAGAGCTTGCATATTTTCTTGTGTTGCTTCGAGTAGAGTACTGAATTCGAAGCCTCTTAGAATGGCTTGCTCATCAGCAGTTGGTTTTTGACTTTCAATATTCTCAGGTAGTACAACGTTTGGTTGGCGCTCACTACTGTTGATTGTATTCGTCGATGTGTTGATCGATTTTTGTCCGATACTACTGGGAGCGTAGACTAAACACATGCCCAGTGTTAATAAGATTATTGTAAATACTTTCATGCTCTACAGTTTTTCGCTTTTTGGTGATTTGATTTTTATTTGAGTAGGATTGATAACAACATTCCTTTTCTTAGGCTCTGTCTTCACATTTTTTTGGACAGGTTTAATGCCAGTTAACTCATTTCTTTTTTTACTAAGTTCTTGATACTGAGCAAGTATGTCAGGATTATTAGAGTTGACGTACTCAGTTTTTAGTTCAATCAGTTGTTTGTCGATTTTTTCGAGTTCAACTGTATGAGTTGATTGTTCAGGTGTGAGAGTCGTTTTTGTTTGAGCGATACTTACGCTGATGCATGTGCATAGGAGACATGCCATTAGGATAATTTGTTTCATTATGCTTTTATTATTCGGATTTTTGAATGTCATGATATTGAATATGAGTCTGTGTTAAATATTTTTCTAGTTATGTTACCAAGCCCCTGCATTAGCTGGACAGTCTGTTGTAATGGTAAACGAGCACATTTCGGAACCTCCGCAGCCATTTGCATCAGTCGTCGTATATATTAAAGTGAATGTATCTCCTATAGACAGTGTAGACAAATCAATGGTATTTGCTGCAGTCACCAAACTACTTCCAGTACCAGACCATACACCACCAACAGGCATTGGGTTAAGATCAACAATACCAGCTCCAGCACAAATGAACCCACTAGGGCAATCAAAACTGACTTCGGCTTCCACAACTTCTATCATCACATCTATTGAAGTAAGGCAAACATCTCCGGCAGGGTCAACGTTTGTACCGACTAGGACTGCAGGTGTATATTCAGCGGTAATCGTATATGTACCAGCACCAACACTTGATGGATCAAACTGATCACCAGATGCTGTGACTCCTGTGCCTGTATAGACAAAACTTCCACCAAAAGACGTTGCTCCATCTGGCATATCATTTGTAACAATACCACTTAAGTCTACAGGTCCATCTGTATCACAGAATGGATCTGCTACCGCTAATGCAATAATCGGATAATAACAAATATTAGATATTTCGGATTCATCTGAACCATTGACATCAATATCTAGAACCGTATTTGCAGCACAATCAAAAAATTGCACGACAAAACCAGTAGCATCTATATGATTGAAGGATAAAGTATATGTTCCTGCAGGTCCTTCCACAAAAGCAGGGAAAGCTCCAGAAACATCCATCCCAGTTGCTGGGTCAATGATCCCACTTGAACCAGGGCCAGCGCATAGTTCTAAACCTGGGGTACCAGTAATCACAACTGATTCTGAGAAAGTACCATCTCCAGCTCCATTTGCACTTTGATCATTATTACATGAGCAAGGATCAGAGGCAGTTAAATCTTGTTCTAATTCTATCATGACGTCACAGTTGTAAGAAGCTGTGACGAGCGCTTCACAGTTTGATTCTACAGAGCAGCCTACTGTTTCTAACAAAATATTATCAATTGTAAAGTTAGACGCGACACCTCCGTTTCCTGATTCAGAATTAAAAGATATATTATGAGAGGATCCATCTGCAAATGCAGCAAGGCTAACTGTTATGAGATTTATTGTTCCGTTAGGATCGCAATTCGCAGGATCTGTGTTATCGATCCACACTTGAGTTCCATCAACTAGTAACTCAATAAAATCGTCACTTGATCCACATACAGAGTTTTCATACGCGAAGGTCATGACTGCATCTCCGTTCAGACAAACTGGTATGACAACATCAGTGGAGAGAGTTCCTGCTTCAAATGCGCCAATACCACCAAACCATGCTAACTCAGTACCGCTATTGGGAGGAACACCATAATTGACTGAACCTCCTCCATTACCGCAGGTACCTGTATTACAAAAAACAGTACCAAAATTTGTAGAGGTTGTCGTCCACCCCATACCGCCATTTTCAAGATCACCATCTTGATTCTGAGTTGCTGTTGGGCCATTAATAATTAATTCACCAGCCATTGGTGTGACGCAGCATTCAGGACCTTGAGGATCGGATACAAACTCTATGGTATATGCTGCCGTTCCACTTTGACCAGAAGCTACTGGAAATGTTGGATTATTCGGATCAGGTGTTATTGTCACAAAATTTTCACATCCTTCTATGGGGACCACCATTGGTTCGTCGCAAGTGCCTTCACCAGAGATAGTGACTAATGTTGTGATATCTGCAGGTGGACCTGGGAATACAGTTATAGTATATGTACCACCTTCAAAAGGAGGAGATATTGGAGTTGATCCACAATCCACGTTTAAAAAGTATGTTTCCGATTCCATTGAGCAGTTTGTTGACATCATCGCTGCAGGCATGGTGACAACTGTACCACCTGTATTTATAAAACCTCCTGTAGACCAAACAAAAACAAGGTCACTTGCATCATCTACCATTAATCCAAGAGTTAGAGGATCAGGAAAATCAACTACAGGACTCACGCTACAAAATTCATTTGTTTCTGCAATAGGAGTTATCACTTCAGTTGGACAAGATGCAATGCATGATTGCATTTCACATGCTGAAGTCAATTCAGTAGGTGTCTGATTACCACAAATGGAGTTATTAGGACCAAACAACTGATTAGCCCAAAAATTCATTACCATAGCTTGATCTTCTGTAAACATAGTCATACACCCATCATCTGTAAAAGCCATGTAGTTTGCAATTGGAATTGGTGCTGTATTACAACCAGCATCAGCATTAAACTGACAAGCACCATTTGCAGGACAGCCGAAGAATGCAGCAGTCATTAACGGTGTATCGTTTACCATAAAAGGGCCAGGTGCATTCATATCATTATCACCTCCAGCACAACCTCCACCGAAATCTTGATGGACATGAAACAAACCTAAGTAATGTCCAATTTCATTTACAAGAGTAGCACCTAAATCATATTGATTGGGAAATTCATCATCTAGACCTGTACCGCAACCAGGAGCTGCAGGTCCAAGACCGCCAAATGCGCCAGCACAAACAGTAACTCCATCACCATTAGCTGCTCCAGGTATACCATCAGCAACGCCTAGGCAGTTTCCTGTAGTGATGAATATGTTAAGGATACCATCCCATCCTGGTGCACCCATACCACCTGCATTAATGCCTCCATTAAATACACCAAAGGTTATAGGCGGATCACACGCAGGATCTAAACCAGCTGCGCCTCCAGCTGGAGGGATAGCAAAGCAAAAATCGATACATGTCCCTGTTGATACATCAGGATATGCCATTGGGCATAGTGCTGCTGGGTCATTGCCCTGAGCATCTAAAACTCCAACATTATTTCCAAAGCCTGTATTTAATACAGCAAGTTGATCTTGTAAAATTGGCAAAACACAAGCGACATCAGTACAATCAAAACCAGCGTCAAAGTGAAAGGCAACTGGAACTGTAATTGTATTTCCTGCATCACATAAAATATTATTGGTTGGTTGCGTTGCCATCGCTGGTATATTCATTGCATTTTGATGAAATGAATTATATACCGGATCATTAGCTAACCTCCATGCTAGACCAGATGTCGTGTTACATCGAAGTTCAGTAAATGGAACAGGATTAACAGGAGCGTTTAATTTTGTTTGAGCAAATGTTTCTGTGTTGAAACTCAAAAGAACAACAGCAACAATTAAGAAGATTTTGAGTATTGTATTGAGAGAAAATGTTGAATGATTATTCAATATAGATTTGAATAAGTGCTTAAGTTGACTTTCACCTAGGATTATCATGCGCAGTTAGAGTTAAAAATGATGTTACGGGTCAAGTGTCGTGCTTGACATAACAACTAACTTACTGAAATATGGAGGCAACAAAAGAAGGAAGTGCTTGAAAAAAATCTGAAAAAGATGCTTTCAGGAAGTTATATATAACTCTAAATTTAGATATGTTAAGATTAATTATTTATATTAAATATATAGTTAATATCTAAAGTATATATCCTCATATGTTTAGATATAACATAATTATTTAATCTGTTCTAATTTTATTATTTGAACAGATAATATTTAATTAAAATGAACTATGTATCATGTTAAATATGAGTTATTTATAGTAGTTTATGATTTAACACTTAGGGTTTTACCTAGTCCAACTTTCAGTCAATCTCTGCAGAATAAAATATTGGACAAAAAAAGAAACTAATTAAATAAAATATATTCTTAATAAATAAAAGGCTTACAGACAATTGATTATAGATTAAAAAAATATGTAATGTTAATAGCATTCAATTGGTGTTATTAAACTAAAATTCTCTAAGAAATAAACTAAATATTTAATTTATATTAAAATGATAATGTGCACTCTATACATTAATTAATTTTATAATTTAAAAACCATTTCGGTGTAAATTATTTTTAGAACTAGAGATGAAAGTCCTTGTTTTATACTGTTTTAAAAATAGTATTTTAAGTATAGTAATATGTAAGTCGCTGTTAATATTCATTCACAAAATTTAATTCAAACTTTAACGCCAATTTTTACAGATAATTAGTTGTTCTGCTTATCTTTTTCACGAATTATGTTAACTGCCATGAACAGACTATTTTCTACACTATTTTTCATAACAACTTCATTTTACATTATTGCACAATGTCCGACACCAGCCAATACCATGTGTGGTATGTCTGCTGGGCAATACGACAATGTTGTCATCGGAGAGGTGTCTGGTGATGCTGGCCAATCTGATGGCTGCAATGATGCCATAGTTGAAATTGTTGGCCCTCCTGGGACAGATATTGGATGTATGGTAGTATCGGATTCGGAATGGGCAGTCTTGATTCCTCCAGGGTCTACGATTCCTGCCGATGGAGTATTTCTAATTGCCTGTAGTACAGATATGTCTTCCAATTGTGGAGTTGGTATTAATGGTGGCTCGAATGGTTTAATTGCAGGAGTAGATCCAGCTGATCCCACTGGTTCACAAGGTGGAGGTGGTGAAGGCGATTTCAATGCTGGGTTACTAACCGAAATAGATCTCGATGTATGCAACCCAGCGAATGGCAGTTTCTATGACCCTGCTGCAAGTGGATTTACGCTTGATAACAGTAATTCAACTGATGGAGAACAAGTCATGTTATTCTTACCTGACGGTACGCCACATGATGGCATCTACTGGGGAGGTAATGGCGGTTCTGGTGGTGCTGACCATTGTAGTGTACAGAATGGGAATCCATATACTCTTGGTGACAATAATGGTAATGGTATAGTCAATGACAATGCTGGAACAGTTCCTGGAGGTCGTTGTGATGGCGGCAATGCCACAGCTGTTCCTGTGCTGCCAACAGATATGGCATGTGGTTGCAATACTCCTGGAAGTCCAGGAACATTTACCATGCCACCTCTTACAGATCCAGTATGGTATAATATCACTCCACAGTCAGCAACTTTCATAGGCTGTAACTCATCATGGGTAAGAGGTGGGCCTCAAACAGGCTCACATGGAAATCCGTCTCATATGGACGGACAGATCACAACTGCTGGAGGAGTTACTGGAGATAGTTTTACAATAAATGCATTTACACCATCTTCTTGCGGTGATCCTGATACCGAGTGGAATTATACAGATCATCCAACTCCTGGACAACCAAATAATGACCCCACATTTTTATTTCTGGCATCTGCAGAAGCTGCATGTGCTGTAGACGAAGAAATTATGTTTACGGTAGAAGTATATAATTTTCAAAATGTATCCAATGGTATGGTAGACATCATGTCAGGTGTTGATAATATACAAGCTGGTTCTTTCGTGGAAGTGAATGGTACACAAATGACCTATGATACTTATGTGGTAAATGGAGAAACAACAACCATGACATTTTCATTTTCATCCTGGAATGTGGGTACTAATACAGTCAGTTTAGTTTGGGACGATTATACGAATTGTTGTGGAACTTCAGGAAATCCTGCAACCCAGAGTAATCCGAATGAATGTTATGAAACAGAAACGTTTACAATAGTAGTAGCGGATGTTCTCGTTGCTCTTGATGATGATATACAGTGTCCAGATGATAACCCCGCAGGTGCTATAAATCTAGCAGATTATGTGATGGGAGGCGCTAATTTAATGTACACATTGGAAGACAATGGTGGAACAACGCAAGGACCGCAGTCTGCCGGTGCTTTTAATTTACCAACAGGCGCAGGTCCTTGGACAGCTACAATCACTGATGGTTCAGGATGCCATCCTGACATCACAATAAATATTGCAGATAATTGTGCAGAAGAACCTGTTTGTCCAGAAAATTTTTCTGTTGATATTGACGGAGGTGCCGGTCCTGTAGAAGCATGTCCTGGGCAAGATGTTGTCCTTTGTTTTAATGGAGACCAACTACCTCCTGGAGGAACAATCACTTGGCAATATTCAGAAGATGGTGCAACTTTTATGGATATCGAAAGTTTTTCTATCCCTGCAGCCATGCCTGCATTTGATGCATATATTTCAGAATTTATTTTTGATCCTATTTCAGTTCCTACTGGTTGTAGTGATGGCCAACAATGGGGAAATACAAGTCCTGAAGTCGTTGAAATTGTAGCAACCCCGGGTGCAAATATCTCAGGATATACATTGAGTGATGGAGAAGGTATCTTTACTTTTCCTGCAGGATTTACTGTGCCCGCCGATGGAGTAATAGTGATTTGCGGTGGAGCCTGTATATCTCTTCCAGCTTGCGATATTACTGCAACAGGAGGAGGTATAGGCATTATTTTTGGAAATTCCGGCGATGAAATATTTTTTAGTGATCCTGCTGGAAATGTTATCTCAGCAGTAAGCTATGAAGGAGGAGATTGCACCAGTTCAGGTCTTGCTAATTGTATAGACGGGCCTAATAATAGTAATGATGGAAGTGTTGTCATTGACCCGACAGGTACGAGTTATTCATATTCAGATTTAGATTATGGTGGATTTGGAACTGCTGATGGTCCTGGAATTTCGTCTACTGTGTCTGGTGGATACGATTCCACCCCAGCTGATATGGAGTTCTGCTCCACATTTACAATACCAGCTGATTCATGTCCTATAGGTAATTTTACTTTCCAAGCAGTTGTTGATCCATTTGATTCAGACAATTGCCCTGTAGCTGGAGAATCACCACCCGATGAAGCTGATGCTACTTCTGGTACACTAAGCGTCACGGTTTCTTGTCCGGATGCTGCACTAGATACAACACCAATTGAACTTTGCGAAGCAGATGCTTCAACAGCTATGATTCCAATTACAATTATTGGCGGCACAGGACCTAATTACACTGTTGAATATGCCATTAATGGAGTAACACAACCATCAGTTTCTATTGCAAATGGAGGGACAATCGATATTCTAGGACCAACTATGGGAGAAATAAAAGTTACGCTAGTGTCAATCTTTGATGAAGGAGGAGCATTATGCAGTGGATCGGTCAATGATACTGAAGTGTGTGTAAATATAAGACCAACAGAAACGTTAACAATAACTGGTTCGGCTAACCCTACAAGTTGCGAGCCATGTGATGGTGAGGTGACTTTTGATATAAGTGGAGGAGGTACTTCTTCTAATATTTTTGAAATAAGCTATACGTTTAATGGATCTTCATTTCTTTTAGCTGGAGTATCCATGCCGTTTACTATCTCTAATGCTTGTCCAGGTGTATATGATATTGAATCAGTTGAAGATGAAGCTGGATGTGCGATGAATATTATTAGTAATGAACAATCCTTGACTCAACCTTCTGGCGATCCTGTAAGTGTATCTGGAGGCCCTGGTATTGTGTGTGATGATGGTACAGGCACAGTTGATCTAACGACCGATTTTACATATGTGCCGGCATTTAATGCGACCGATTTTGCATTTTTCTCTGCTGATCCAAATACATTACCTGCTGCGGCGCTGCCTACTGCAATGCTTCCATCAACAACTCTAATGCCAACGGCTGATCAAACTGTATGGGTACAATACACCGATATGAATGGCTGTACCTCTGTTGCGCCCCTTATGATAGATGTTGACCCTAGTGCATGTGTAATGCCTGTATTTGATTTGGCATTAACCAAAGAATTAAACGCGACAGCAACTCCTGGTCCATTCTCTCCAGGTGATCCGGTTACATATACGATTTGCGTATTCAATCAGGGGAATGTAGATGCTACAAATACACAGGTGACTGACTATGGAGCTAACTCTACCACAAATCCAAGCGGTGGTCTTAATTTTGTGGGCTTAGGCACGACGCCTGCCACGACAACCCAAGGAACTGCCGTAAATATCACTTCAGCAGGTGGCTCTACTTTTGAGATCGACGCTCTTGCTGCAGGTGAAGATGTCTGTTTTGATGTCGATTGTATGATTGATCCAGGATTCTCAGGTGGAAGCTTAATAAATGATGCTGAAATCACTATGGATTCTGGCGACGATGCCGACAGTGTGCCAGGAGACAATCCGACTGATGCACCTGACCCCGATGATGATTCAACTAATGATGGCAACGACGATCCAACTATGCAAGATCCATCGGATGATGACTATGATCCAGCGGAAATTACTGTTGTAGTTTGTCCAGAGATAGCTGCATTGACAGTAACGGGAAATGTCTGCGATAATAACGAATTTACGCTGACCACATCAGGTTTGGATGATGCACAGATGATGCAAACTAGTGGAGGAGGACCTTTCCAAATCCAATATGTATATTATCCAGGTGCTGGTGCAGCTCCTGCAAATCCATATACGACACCAGGTACGCCATTAGGTTTCCCAGTAAGTGCATCTGGTGGCACGGCAGTCTTGACATCAAACAATACGGGTTTGCCAGCTGGTGATTTGACAATTGTAGCGATACTTACACCAGCACCGACAGATGACACGTGTATACCTTTCGCTGTAGTGGAAGTAGAAAATTTGAATTGCCCGGCTGACGCGGGAAGATTTTAAAGATTAGCAAACTAGAAATATTAAAAATTTGAAAAGATTAACATATATAATTGAATGAATTAACTTAAGTTAATTAAATTGCATTATTGTTTTAAAGGTTCGTTTCCACTCTTGCATACCTATAAACTGCTGAAAAAGTTATTGAATTGAGGAATTCTCAAGTGTCAATCTTATTGGGTCACCAACAAAATGCAACTGCGTTTCGGTCATATATGGAATCAGTTGACTTGAAATCTATTGTGCAAGATTATTACAATCTGCCAGATTCTTTTGAGTTGCTTTTGGTTGATGATAAACATTTGCAAAACTCGGATCATCAGTTCGAGTTATTTCTTCGGTCAAAATGTTGGGTTTATGTAAAGGATTTATCAAACCCAACTCCATCCAAACTTGCCAAATATGCCATACATCAAACGTCTTGGAAAGACTTGTTGTCTTCTGTAGAAAATGAGCTTTCCATCGTATTTGATAAATGTAGCTTGATACAGAATTTATTCCTGAGCAACTCAAGTGATGGATCAGTATTGATCAATAAAGCAAATAATGTTAAAAAAAAATTTAGCCACGACCAGATACTCTATTTCACCACAGAAGACCAGCTAACAATTATGTATTATGAGTCGCATAAAGGTAAAGTAGAGAAGGAGGTTATTCAGGATTCGCTTAGGGTGTTGGAAGAGCAGTTTAGTAACTATAATTTTTTTAGAACACACAGAAAATATTTAATTAATGCGACTAAAGTTGTCAATACATTTAACTCAGATCCTCAATATGTCGTTCTTAGACATCAATTGCCAGTCAAACTCTCTATTAATAAACGCACCAACTTTATAGAATATCTAGAGGCTATTTAACCTACATTGCGCACTGAGGTGATCGATAGCTCACTATTACTGGTTTTGTGCGTGTGAAATTCCAGTTTGTGTAGCAAATATTGCATTTTTTAAATCTGATTAGAACAAATGAATTAGTATTAGAATCATTGCTCTTTTATTGACAAAAGGAACTCTATCAACTTTATTTGAAGTTATTAATTAGTCCCATAGGGACTAAATATGGGTAGTGAATACAAACATATAAATTATTGTGCCGTAGGTACAAAACGTGATTTTACAATTTAGTCGTGTAGGGCAAATACATTCCTTCAATTATACGACACACATATTGTCACTAGGGGACAAATATTAACTAAGTAGATTATGAGCAGTAATAAGATTAAGTTGGATTTAATAAAACATCTAGCTTCGTTATTGTTTTAATTAATTTCCACAACCATCAATATCAATTAAGAAGGTTGACATTGGCAGCACTTGAAAAGACGAATCTAATTGAGCGTAGTCGCTGACATGAAATTCAATTGAGTCAACAACTGTCCCAGCCGAATGAATGATTTGATTATGATAAGAGTTGTGTAAAATTGGTGTGCTAGAAAGTTCTAGAGTGTCATTTTGTATACAGTTTTCATACAAATGATAATGTCGATTCACATTAAGATTATAGTATTGATCAGTAATACCAGATGGCCAAAGAACATACAGTGAGTCGATTGTCTCCGTTTGGCCTAATCCTATATGAACAGTTTTAGATTCTTGAGATAAATATGCTTGACCAGCATGTGTGAACCTCGAGTATACATTAGCGTCGCAATATGCTTTTACCCAAACACCAACGGCATCTTTATTTGATACGGTACCAGTAAGATTTAATTTTACATAATTACCGGCTTGTACACTCGTATTTTTATAGAATAATAAAGGATCATCTTTGCCAGCTACCGTTATTATATCTAACAGTCCATCATTGTTAAAATCAGCAAAAGAATTTGCATAAGAACTAGTCGTATCTCCTGGCAAAGTCATCTCGTTATATGTGATACCATTTTCATTTACATAAAGCTTGTTTGGATCTTCTCGAATGTCTGAACACACATATAAATCTTGAAATCCGTCATTATTAATATCCATAAAATTTCCACCCCAACAAACAGAATTAAATGAGGTTTTGGTGATAGTGGTTATGTCAGTAAATGTTTCATCTCCATTATTTTGAAGAAACACATTTCCCGAAGGAGTATTGGTTACGTAGATGTCAAGATACTGATCGTTATCAAAATCTCCTATGCCGGCATTCATCGCACAGATGACAATGTCAGTGTTACTCGTTCTACTTATATCGTTAAATGATTGCCCATCATTTCTGAATAATTTGTTTTGCCAAATTTTGTCAATTGACGTGTAGAGATCAACGTCCAGATCATTATCCACATCAAAAAAGGCAGTTGCTAAATTTGGGCCGACTTCTCCGGCCACACCATAAGTCATTGTTTGTCTATTAAATGTATTGTCTCCATTGTTAATGTATAGGTCATTCGTGCAATCAGAAGAACAATAGGTACCAACATAGAGGTCAAGAAAGCCATCATTGTTGACATCTGCGAAACTAGCAGTCGATGTTTCATTTGGGCCTCTTTCCAAACCAGCGGCTATTGCAATGTCTGTAAATTGATTGTCGCCGTTATTTACGTATAATCTGTCTTGTCCACTATATGAGCCCAAAAAAAAGTCATAATCATTATCATTGTCAATGTCTGCCCAAAGAACGACTTTTTGAAAGCTGACATCAGCGATTCCTAAATCAATCCGTGCAAAATGTTGACCAGCAAGATTTTTATAGAAAAGTATTTCTTGACCAACATCTGTCCCAACAGTGAGATCATCAAAGCCATCCTCATCAAAATCAACAAAACTGACACCAGACCCAAAATTGGTAAAGCCCAGTGTTTCATTAAGCCCCAGCGTATCAGCTATTTCTTCAAAAGAAATGGATTGCGCTAAAGACAAGTGACAGCTGAAGACCAAACTTGCAAAAATCAACAGTGCCTTATTAAAAAGATAAATAGTTTTCATTATTCTATTATTTCGCAATAATCCCCTTGAAATATACTTAATTAAATGAAATTTGTCTTAGTTATCTGTAGTTAGAACGACAATATTATTTGACAATTATTGTAGTAATATTTGGCACACTTAAGGACATTTACTATTTTTCAAGATCATTAAAGGTTCCCCCAAATATTTTTTCAAGCAGAACTCCTTCCACGGGTGAATTAATGGATTTTATTTATTAATCAAATATAATTATGAGAAAACCCATTTCAATTTTAAGTGTTTTCATCTTTATTTTTTGTTCTGCTTCTACATTATTTAGTCAAGATATGGTTCAACAGGCCAAAGACTATATATTATCAGATAAAGCTGAATTTACGATGTCATTGACAGAAGACAATTTGTTGATGGTAAACAAACACACAAGCCAAAATAGTGGCTTAACTCACATCTACTTTAATCAAACTTTTAATAGAATAAAAATTTACAATGCTATCACTAATGTGTCTTTAGATGCAGAAGGAAACGTTTTTCATGTTGGTAATAGGTTTGTTCAACATTCAACAAAATCTAATTCTTCTGGAACAATAAATGCAGTTGCAGCAGTAAATAAAGTGGCTGAGCATTTTTCACAAGAAACCAGAAATGCGACCACGATAAAGTTGCCTTCTTCTGATGTAACTCAATTGAGTGTTTTAGAAAATGCCAATATTGCTGCAAGCGACATCACAGCAGAACTTTTCTATGTCCACCAAGATGGTGAATTGACATTGACCTGGAGCATTGCCTACGAAAAAGAAGACGACAATTTTTGGTGGGACACAAGAGTCGATGCAATAACTGGTGAGATTGTAGAAAAAACATCTTGGACAGTTGAATGTAATTTGGGTCATGGTGAAAATGTTTGTGATCATTCAGAACATTCACATTCCCTCAAAGGGCAAACACATCATTCGATAAATAATGCGACATTAGCTGCAGATGATTATAGAGTCATCGCTATCCCCAATGAATCGCCTTCTCATGCTGGCGGCGTGACTTCAATTGTGAATGCTCCATGGACAAATAATATTGATCCCGCAGCAAATCCTTTCACTGCGTTTCCAGGACAGTCATGGCATCACGATGGCAACACCACACACTTTACAACTCGAGGAAATAATGTGTGGGCTGTAGAAGATAGAAATGCAGATAACAATCAAGCTGCAGGTTTTTCTCCAGCTTCACAAATCACAGGAGCCCAACAATATGATTTCACTCCAAATTTTTCTAATCAACCGATTACTTATCAAGATGCTGCAATTACGAATTTATTTTATTGGAATAATCTCGTACACGACATCATGTATCCATATGGATTCAATGAAGAATGCGGCAATTTTCAAGAAACAAATGCTACTGGACAAGGTATAGGAAGTGATGCTGTTCAAGCCGATGCACAAGATGGATCTGGAACAAACAATGCTACTTTTGGTACACCTCCAGACGGTCAAAATCCTACAATGACGATGTTTGAATGGACAGTAGTAACAACATTGTTTGATGTTACATCTCCTTTTACTGCATCACTGAATGCAGTCGCAGCTGGTTTCGGTCCAAATGCTACATTTTCAGGTACTGTAGTCGAAGTCGTTGACAATGGAGGTGCTTCAAATGAAGCATGTGATGTGAATGTTCCTTTCGTTAATGCAGGTGCTCTTTTTGGAAATATCGCTTTGTTGGATCGAGGGTCTTGCAATTTTACTGAAAAAGTGCAAAATGCAGAAGATGCAGGAGCAATAGCTGCTATTGTCTGCAATAATGTAAATACAAATCCATTTGCTATGGGAGCAAGTAACCCGCCGCCTCCTATTTTACCTACGATTCCGTCTGTTATGATTTCACAAGCAGATTGTGCAACATTAAGAGCTAGCTTACCTGCTACAATAAACGTTACAACGTTTATGAATGTTAATAGAGATTCTGACTATGATAACGGTGTCATCGTCCATGAATATGGCCATGGTATATCTACAAGATTAACAGGTGGCGCTGCTAATTCGGGCTGCTTAGGTGGTGATGATCAGATGGGTGAAGGATGGAGTGATTACTTTGGACTTATTCTGACGATAAAACCTGGGGATACGGGACCACAAAGTAGAGGAATTGGGACTTATTTATTGGATGAACCTATTACAGGTGATGGTATCAGACCTTTCCCTTACTCAACAAGTTTCGCTGTTAATCCAATGACTTATACAAGTAGTGGTGGCGCTTCTGGTACTGGAGGTACAATCAATGAATCTATACCGCACGGCGTCGGTACAGTGTGGGCAACAATGCTTTGGGATATGACTTGGGATTTGATTGGTATTTATGGCATAGGTACAGACATTTATGACAATAATATAGCCAATGCTGGAACACCTGGAGCTCCAGGCACATTTGGAGGACAAAACCTTGCATTACAATTAGTAATAGAAGCACTAAAACTTCAACCATGTTCACCTGGCTTTGTGGATGGTAGAGATGCTATATTAGCAGCAGATCAAGCTCTATATAATGGCATACATCAATGTCTCATTTGGGAAGCATTCGCAAGAAGAGGATTGGGGCTAAGTGCTGTCCAAGGAAGCTCAGCTATTAGAACTGATAACGTAGAAGCATTTGATGTACCAGCTATAGAAATGTTTAAAACAGCCAGTACTAATTTGACCACAGATGGCAACACAATTAGCTATGATTTTACCGTACAATCTTGTGGAGCTGAAACGAACTTTAATGTTTCCGATACATTCGACCCAGCTTTGACAAATCTAACATTTGTGACTTGTACAGATCCTAGTGCAGCTGTAACTTTCAGTGGGCAGACGATGACAATTGCGCACCCTGGAGGCGCAGGTGGGACTACTTTCACGTGTACCGTATCTACAGTTGTGAATGCAAGTGGTACACCAAGCACTTTATTTACGGATGACACAGAATCAGGAAATGCTGGGTGGACGATAAATAACATACTTGGGGGTGCCGCGGGTCAGTGGGTGATTGCTAATTCCGCATCAAATTCGCCTTCAAATTCTTGGTTTGTTTCTGATACAAATGGGCCAGATAAAACAACAGCCTTAGAATCGCCACTGTTCAATCTTACAGCTACGACTTCTTTAGACTTTTTCCATCAATTTGATACAGAAGCCGGATGGGATGGTGGATTCCTTGAAATATCTTTAGATGGTGGAGCTAGTTGGACAAAAATTACAAATGCTGCATTTTGTGATAACGGTTATAATGGAGCTTTAGGCGCAAGCAGTAATCCTGGAATAGTGGGTGACGCTTGGACTGGCAATAGCGGAGGATTTATTCATTCTATTGCGCGACTTGGAAGTTTTGGTACAAGTCCTAATGCGAGAGTCAGATTTGTTTATGGTCAAGATGACAACACAAATAATATTGGTTGGTGGGTTGATGATATCACTATCGCCAATGATAAATTTATTGAGATACCCAATATGGCATGTGTCACTAGTGACCAAACAACAACTCCTGTCTGTGATGATGCAAATATTTGTGTCGAAGTTGCTCCTTCAACATGTCCCGGCACTTTGAGTGCAGCTATTTCGGCAAGTACGAATGTGAGTTGTGCAGGTGGCGCAGATGGATCAGCAACTGTCACTGTAAATGGAGGAGCTGCTCCTTATACATTTGCTTGGTCTCCAACTGGTGGAACGACCTCAACAGCTTCGGGCTTAATTGCAGGTACTTACACAGTGAGTGTGTCTGATGCAAATAATTGTACGGTGACCGCGACAGTTGTGATTTCAGAGCCTGCGACTGCTGTATCTGTTACTGCTTCAGAAACAACCGCAGTATCTTGTTTTGGTGATGCTACAGGAGTTGCAACTGCAACAGCCTCAGGAGGCACCGCAGGTTATACTTACCAATGGTCCTCAGGTGGAAACACTGCTGTTGAATCTAACTTGGCAGTTGGTAGTTATACTTTAACTGCCACAGATGCTAGTGGATGTACAGCTGTTGCGTCTGTAACAATTACGGGACCTGCTTCAACATTGACTGTGAGTGCAGCGGAAACAACTGCAGTTTCTTGTTTTGGTGATGCTATTGGAGTTGCTACTGCTTCTGCCTCAGGTGGAACCGCAGGCTATACTTATGCATGGTCTTCAGGTGGGAATACTGCCGTTGAATCTAATTTAACTGCGGGTAGCCACACAGTAACAATAACAGATGCAAATGGATGTGTAGAAACCGCGTCAGTGATAATAACGGAGCCTGCTACGGCTTTATCAATAACAACGAGTACTAGCGCGGCAAGTTGTGGTGGCAACACTGATGGTTCAGCTACAGTGTCCGCATCAGGTGGGACACCAGGTTATACATACTTATGGTCTACCGGTGGAACGCTGGCTACTGAAAATAATCTTGCGGCAGGAACAGTCACAGTTACTGTCACAGACGCAAATGGATGTTCAGAAATAGGAAGTGCTACAGTGACTGAGGGGACTTTAGCTTTCGTCGCGGGCTCTCCATCAGCCACTGATGCGAGTTGTAGTAATGCTAGTGATGGAACTGCCTCTGCCACTGCGACTAATGGTACAGCACCTTATACCTACGCGTGGTCAAACGGGACTACTGGCTCAACAATTACTGGCTTAGCACCAGGTGGTTATACAGTAACTGCTACTGATGCTACTGGCTGTACCTTGAGCGGTACAGTTACGGTAGGAGCCGGAGCAGGTATTTCTGTTACTGCATCCGGAATTGATGAAACTTGTGCAGGATCAAGTGATGGTTCTGCCACAGCAACTGCTTCTGGCGGATCTGGAACGTATACATACAGTTGGTCTTCTGGTGGGACAACTGCTACTGAAACAGGACTAATTGCAGGAACATATACTGTCCAAGCTATAGATGCAAATACTGGATGTATGGAAAGCATATCAGTGACCATTGGTTCAGGTACTGGGATTTCTGTTTCAGTTACTGGGACAAACGAAACATGTACAGGAGATTCTGATGGAACTGCCACACTTTCTGTGACCGGAGGATCAGGCAACTATGGCATTACTTGGTCAAGCGGTGGTACTGCAGCGACAGAGACTGGATTAGCTCCAGGTACATACACAGTGACAGTCGTAGATCAAACCACAGGTTGTACTGATACAGAGACTGTATCTATAGCAGCTGGTATCAGTTTTACAATTAATAGCTCATCTACTCCTGCAGACTGTGGTAGCACAAATGGTACTGCAACAGCTTCTGCTTCAGGACCGGGCACGTATACATATGCGTGGTCCAATGGAAGTGTAGGCTCGACAATAACAGGTTTAGCTGGAGGGACATATACTGTGTCAGTGACTCAATCACCTTCTGGTTGTGTCATAACAGCAAGCACAACTGTAGGTGTGAATGGTGGTATTTCATTTACTCCAGGCTTCCCAATTGGTAGAGATGAATCATGTTTTGGTGCCAATGATGGTGCTGTAGGCGCCACTGCAACAGGTGGTATTTCTCCATATACATTTAACTGGGAGGATGCTGCTGGTAATGCATTAACAACTATTTCAGGATTAGCGCCGGGAACATATTTTGTAACAGCAACTGATGCTAGTGGATGTACTGTCTCAGGATCTGCAACCGTAAACTCTGGTGTGATGCTTAATTGGGTGACAGGACCTGGAGCCATCAATACAACATGTGCGGGCATCAATGACGGTGAAGTATTTGCAACTGCTGGTGGTGGCACAGCTCCATATACGTATGACTGGGTGGACAGTAATGGTAATCCCATTAATACCAGCGGAGGTATTGGGAACGGTAGTAATACAGGATTGGATAATTTGCCACCAGGTATGTACTGTGTGACAGCTACCGATGCGAATGGTTGTACTATTTCAGGTTGTGTGACAGTTATGGACGGTACCGGTTTAAGCTGGACTTTATCGCCAACAGCGACTGGTGAAACTTGTTTTGGGAATGCCAATGGCACAGTGAGTGCCATTCCAATGGGTGGTACAGCTCCAATTACAACAGTGTGGACCAATTCAGCTGGTAATCAAGTAGGCACTACGGGCTTAGCTCCTGGTGTATATAACGTTGTATCTACTGATGCTAATGGATGTACAGTAAGTGGATCCGCTACAGTAGCAGCAGGTGTAAATGAATACACGATGGCCAATGGGAATATGTTAATCGGTACACAAGCAGTTACTCAAGACTACGAAGTTGATGGTGCAATCGAATCAAATCAATTGGTCACAGGAGGTAGTGGTGTAAATGTAGATTATGATTCAGGTACAATGATTACGATGAAGCCTGGTTTTGAAGTAACACTTACCACAGTATTCCATGCATTTATTGATGGATGTGGTGGTTCGATGCTCATAGATACATCATCTGAAAATAGATAATTAATTATAATACAATAGAGTCTGTCTTTGATAAAGGCAGACTCTTTTTTTCATCAAATCTACTTACTACTATGAAAAAAATGTTTACGTCACTGTTCTTGCTCTTTATTTGCTGGTCATATACTAGCGTGATGCAAGCACAGAATCCAACTACCATCTCAAATGCAGAGGTAAAACCGTTAAACCTTATAAAAATAACTCAGCCTGTGCGTGACATTAACACAGCGCACGATGGCAACGTTGTCAGATATCCTAAAATCGGCTACCATCCGAAAAAGGATTGGCCATTGCACGAGATCACAAATAAAGATGCTCTTCCAAATGGGATTGATCCTGCATGGCAGCTGAACTATGCGCCTAGGAATACGCAAAAAATCCTCTTAAATCAATGGGAAGGACAAGGCCCAGGTAATTCTACCTTTTCTCCAGGAGATCCAGCTTTGGATGTAGGACCAAATCATGTCGTCCAAATGGTTAATGGAATTGGCGGGTCAAATGTGGAGATTTGGGATAAAGCTGGTAACTCCTTGACTTCATTTATATTTGATGGAGTAACGGGTATTCCAGGAGCAGGAGATCCCATTGTCATTTATGATCAATTGGCAGATCGTTGGCTGCTAAGTGAGTTTGGGCCTCAAGGTGCAAATGTCTTAATTATTGGCATTTCGATGACCCCCGATCCGACAGGTGCCTATGCGATATATTCATTTGGTACGCCAAGCTTTCCAGATTATCCTAAATATTCAATATGGAATGATTCCTATATAGTGACGACAAACGAAACCAATTCTAGAATTTATGCCTTAGATCGAGTCAAAATGCTTGCTGGAGATCCAACCGCAACTGCACAACAATTCGATATCATGAACTTCCAAACAATAGGTTTTCAAGCAGCTACTCCTGTAAATTTAGATGGTACGACATTGCCTCCCACCGGAGCACCAGGTATGTTTATGCGAATGGCAGATGATGGATGGTCAGGAGTAAATCAAGACCGATTAGAAATATTTGAGATGAACATTGATTTTAACAACGCAGCTAACTCGTCCATTACAGGCCCCTTTAACTTGCCGACTCAGCCTTTTGATACAGAGCTAAATGGATTTACCGCTTTTTCTGCTATCGCTCAACCAGGAACAAACTTAGAATTAGATCCATTGAGAGAAGTTTTGATGAATAAGATTATTTACAGAAATTTTGGCTCTTACGAGGCATTGGTTTGTAATCATGTGACAGATGTTACAGGTAATGATGATGCTGGTGTTCGTTGGTACGAACTACGTAGAACTGGTGGCACAAGTGGAGCATGGACTATTTTCCAACAAGGCACCTATTCACCAGACAATACAAGCCGCTGGATGGCTGCCATAGGCTTGAATGATGATGGGTCTATTGGTTTGGCTTACAATGTTTCGGATGCAACAAGTGTTTTTCCTGGTATCAGATACACAGGACGCAAAGAATGTGATCCTTTGGGTGTTATGACCTGGCCTGAAACTACTATTATAGAAGGGAGTACTGCAAGTAATAGTAACAGATATGGGGATTACAGCACCTTAACGGTAGATCCTGTCGATGGTACCTTTTGGGTAACGGCCCAGTATAGCCCTACACCTGCTTGGGCCACTAGAGTTGCACATTTTGAAATCCCATTTGATTGCTTTGGCATTAATTTACTAGCTTCTGTTACAGACCAAATTATTTGTCAACCAGATGATGCTGTTTTTGATTTTGAAATGGAATTTTTAGGAGGGTTTACTGGCAATGTCAACTTTTCTGTCACAGGACTTCCAGCAGGTGCAACTGCAACGTTTAGTGCAAATCCAGCTAACAGTGCTGGAATGTACAACATGACAGTCAGTAACACTGGTGCAGCAACTCCTGGCACTTATCCTCTTACCATCACAGCAACAGATGGTACTGAATCTGATATGTTGATAGTGAATCTTACCATTGATGGTGCAATAACGACTGCTCCCACATTATTAACTCCTGCGAACAATGCCACAGGTGTAACAACATCTCCAAATTATACATGGAATCCAGTTGCAGGTGCAAGTTCTTATGTCATTGAAATAGCTACTGACGCTGCTTTCACAAATATAATAGAAACTGCCACTGTAACAGGAACATCACATGCAGGTATGATTTTAAATACAACTACCCAATATTTTTGGAGAGTGAGTGCTGAAAATTCATGCGGACAAGGACCGTTTAGTCAAACGTTTAATTTCCAAACAGGAAGTATTAGTTGTACTACAGTCAGCAGTACTGATACACCAATCATAATCAGTCCAAATGGGACACCAACCATCACTTCAATCATAACTATACCTCCAAATGCAGGAACGGTTACTGATGTAAATATTACAAAATTAACTATTGATCACACGTGGGTAGGTGATCTGACAATAACACTTACAGATCCGTCAGGTAACACAGCGACATTATTTAGTGGTATTTGCGGAAACGTGGACGATGTCAGTATTGTTTTTGATGATGGTGGTGCACCAAATGTCTCGATTCCATGCCCTCCAACAGACGGAAACGCATATCAACCACTAAATCTTTTTAATGTATTTAATGGTGGTCCAGCCTCAGGCATTTGGACATTGACTATTGCTGACGGAGCAAATGTTGATGGTGGTGAATTAACATGCTGGGATTTAGAAGTCTGTTCGATAACTGCAGGCACCTGTCCAGGTACTTTAGCGGCATCAATTACAGCTAGTTCAGATGTTAGCTGCAATGGAGGAACTGACGGTACTGCTACAGTTACTGCGACTGGTGGTGTCCTACCATATACATATGCTTGGTCAAATGGGGCAACAACGGCTACTGTTACTGGTTTGGCAGCAGGGACATATTCTGTAGTTGTCACAGATGCGGATGGCTGTATGGTAACCGATGATGTTACTATTGCAGAACCAGCTGCTATATCCGCATCAATTACAGCTAGTTCTAATGTTAACTGTAATGGAGGAAGTGATGGTTCTGCTACAGTCACTGCTAGTGGAGGCACTGCTCCTTATTCTTATGCTTGGTCGAATGGTGCCACTACTGCAATTAATTCTGGTTTAGCAGCCGGTGCATATTCTGTAATTGTTACAGATGCGAATGGGTGTATGGTATCAGCTAATGTTACCCTTACTGAACCGACTGCTATATCAAGCTCCATTACAAGCTCCAATGTTAGCTGTAATGGCGGAAGCGATGGCTCTGCAACTGTTACTGCTAATGGAGGCACTGCTCCATATACTTATGCTTGGTCGAATGGTGCCACTACTGCGACTAATTCTGGTTTAGCAGCGGGTGCATATTCTATAATTGTTACAGATGCGAATGGGTGTACGGCGAACGATAATGTGAGCATAACGGAACCTCCAGCTATATCTCTGAGTACAAGTTCGAGTCCTGCAAGTTGCGGAGGCAACACGGATGGTTCAGCTTCTGTTACTGCTTCAGGAGGTACACCAGGCTATACTTATGTATGGTCTAGTGGTGGTACATTGGCTACTGAAAATAATTTGGCTGCAGGGTCTTATACAGTTACTGTTACAGATTCAAATGGGTGTACAGAAATAGGTAGTGTCACTGTTACCGCAGGGGGATTAACATGGATTCCAGGATCACCATCTGCGACAGATGCGACTTGTTCAACAGCAAGTGATGGAACAGCATCTGCAATAGCTACAAACGGTACTCCTCCTTATACTTATGCATGGTCAAATGGTGCTACTGGTTCTACAATTACTGGATTGATTCCGAGTACTTACTCTGTTGTCGCTACCGATGCGACTGGATGTACTTTGAATGGTTCGGTTACAGTAGGTGCTGGAGCTAGTATCTCTGTATCAGCTACCGGAATAGATGAAAGTTGTCTAGCTATAGGAGATGGATCTGCTACAGCAACTGCCACTGGGGGATCAGGGAACTATACATACAGTTGGTCTAATGGTGGGACAACCGCTACAATAACAGGTTTAACTGCAGGGACATATACTGTCCTTGCCACTGATGTAAATACTGGATGTTTTGAAAGTACTTCAGTGACGATAAGTTCTGGTACAGGTATTTCTGTAACAGTTAGTGGTACGAATGAAAGTTGCATTGGGAATGCAGACGGTTCTGCAACTGCGACTGTTTCGGGGGGATCAGGTAATTACAGTTATAATTGGTCAAGTGGTGGATCATCTGCCACAGAAACAGGATTGTCTCCAGGGTCATACACAGTTACAGTTACAGATCAGACAACTGGTTGTGATGCCATAGAAACTGTATCTATATCCTCTGGAACTAGTTTTACAATCAACACGTCATCTACGCCTGCGGATTGTGGTAGTACAAATGGTACAGCGACTGCAACTGCATCAGGTCCTGGTACATATACATACGCATGGTCAAACGGTGGTGTAGGCTCGACAATAACAGGATTAGCTGGTGGAACATACACTGTTTCGGTGACTGAATCTCCATCAGGTTGTATGTTGACAGCAACTACGACTGTGGGTGTGAGTGGTGGCATTTCGTTTACGCCAGGCTTTCCAATTGGTAGAGATGAATCATGTCTTGGCGAAAATGATGGTGCAGTAGGTGCCACTGCGACAGGTGGTATTGCTCCATATACGTACAACTGGGAGGATGCTGCGGGTAATGCATTAACAACAATATCAGGATTAGCACCGGGAACATATTTTGTAACTGCGACTGATGCTAGTGGTTGCACTGTCTCTGGTTCGGCGACTGTAAATCCAGGTATTGTGCTTAATTGGGTAATGGGACCTGGAGCCATAAATACAACATGTGCAGGTATCAATGATGGTGAAGTATTCGCTACCGCAGGTGGAGGCACAGCGCCATATACCAATGTTTGGGTAGATAGTAATGGCAGTACCATTGGAGGCAGTGGTGGCATAGGAAATGGCAGTAGCACTGGCTTAGATAATTTAGGACCTGGTACATATTGTGTGACTGCCACTGATGCGAATGGTTGTACGATTTCAGATTGTGTAACGGTCATGGACGGTCCCGGTTTAAGCTGGAATCTTTCGCCAACAGCTACTGGAGAAACTTGTTTTGGAAATTCTAATGGTACAGTAAATGCAGTTCCTACGGGTGGAACAGCTCCTATATCAATAGTCTGGACAAATTCAGCTGGCAATCAAGTTGGTACCACAGGTTTAGCACCTGGTGTCTATACAGTTGTAGCTACTGATGCTAACGGATGTACCGTATCTGGTTCTGCCACAGTAGCAGCAGGTGTAAATGAATACACAATGGCTAACGGCAATATGTTAGTCGGTACTCAAGCTGTTACCCAAGATTTTGAAGTTGACGGAGCAATTGAATCAAATCAATTGGTTACAGGAGGCAGTGGTGTAAATGTAGATTATGATTCAGGTACTATGATTACATTAAAGCCTGATTTTGAAGTAACACAGTCGACAGTATTTCATGCATTCATTGATGGATGTGGTGGTGCGATGCTAAGAGAAACGACAACTGAAAAGAGATAATCTCTGCTAGTAAGGGCAAAGACGAAATACAACAGTCTTTGCCCTTTTATTTTTCTTGTATGACAATCATATACAGGCACGTTGCGAGTCTTTATCCATTTTATATCAAATCGCATCCATCCAAATGATGGGATAAACATCATCTAATGGTCTGGATTGCCAAATTTTAATATCATTCAACAATGAATATGTAATAAATGGATACTTGTGAAGTTGAATAATTAACACCGTAGCATGACTTTATAAATTCAAGGCATTGCTCATCCCTTTAGCATAAAGTGAAACCATCACATCTTCAACTTCCTGATTCATGGTCTTGTGTTTAGGAACGGTTACAGGTTCAAAAGTAGATACTCTGCCCCGAGGCACTTTTATTTTTACAAAGTTTCTTTCCTAACGACACATGTAAAATCATACATCTGAAATCTTAGATCATAAATCATAAATCCATCTAGTTTTAAAACTAGTTTGTGTTTTGGATTGAACGTACTCTGGTTTTAGAAATAGTTATCCTTATACATGCTGGGAGGTAACTGCAAGGACATGCAGCTTGCTTTCGGTCTTTAGTTTGCCAATCTAACAGATGTATGATTTCAGATTTATGGTTTATGATTTCTGTACTAACAAAGAGAAGCAGATTCGTATTGGTAAGTGATTGGTTTAAATTTCTTGAGGTGTGACGCCTGCAAGGACATTAAGTCTCTTTCCTCACGAGACATGTAAATTATAGATCTGAAATCTTACATCATACATCATAAATCTATCTAGTAGAAAATGTTCTTGAGGTAGGATGTCTTCAAGGACATTTATCCTGCTTTCGGTCTTTAGTTTACAAATCTAACGGATGTATGATTTCAGATTTTTGTGCTCACAAAGAGAAGCAAGACTCGTATTGGTAAGGAATGGTTAAAATTTCTTGAGGTGGGATGTCTTCAAGGATATTGAGTTTCTTTCCTAACGACACATGTAAAATCATACATCTGAAATCTTAGATCATAAATCATACATCCATCTAGTTTTAAAACTAGTTTGTGTTTTGGATTGAACGTACTCTGGTTTTTGAAATAGTCATCCTTATTCATGCTGGGAGGTATCTGCAAGGACATGCAGCCTGCTTTCGGTCTTTAGTTTGCCAATCTAACGGGATGTATGATTTCAGATTTTTGTGCTCACAAAGAGAAGCAAGACTCGTCTTAGTAAGAGGTTAAAATTTCTTGAGGAGGGATGTCTTCAAGAATAATAAGTTTCTTTCCTAACGACACATGTAAAATCATACATCTGAAATCTTCCATCATACATCATAAATCTATCTAGTAGAAAATGTTCTTGAGGAGGGATGTCTTCAAGGATATTGAGTTTCTTTCCTAACGACAAATGTAAAATCATACATCTGAAATCTTAGATCATAAATCATAAATCTATGTAGTTTAAAACTAGTTTTTGCTTTGGGCCGACGTACTTTGGATTTAGAAAAGTCATTTCTTATTCATGCTGCGAGGTATCTGCAAGGACATGCAGCCTGCTTTTCGCCTTTAGTTTGCCAATCTAACGGATTTATGATTTTGTACTCACAAAGAGAAGCAGATTCGAACTGGTAAGTGATTGGTTTAAATTTCATGAGGTGTGACGCCTGCAAGGACATTGATTCTCTTTCCTAACGACACATGTAAAATCCTGAAATCTTAGATCATAAATCATACAACTATCTAGTCTTAGCTTCTTTATAATTAAAAAAGGAGTTGAAAAACTCAACTCCTTTTTATCATCTTATTGGATGGCTATCATTTTCTTAGTGATAACCACATCGTCTACTTTCAGTTGGTAGTATAAGACACCACTACTGACATCGAGATCATCTCGTTTCAGCAGA
>CALLFA010000046.1 GCA_937997635.1 uncultured Saprospiraceae bacterium
TTTAGATGAATCGCCACCTAACTCTATATTTCGTGTCGAATATGACGAAGGATTCAATGTGGTGAAGGCTAAGATGCTTGTTCACGAAAATAAGTTTTATTTCATACAAGTGTTTACAACAAAACCGCATAGTCTAAACAAAGATATCGACACCTTTTTAGACTCATTTAGACTATATGCTGGATGATGCTAGCACCTGTACAAGGTTGAAAACTGGCTAAGCACAATCTAATTTTTGGACCTTTCTTTTCAAGTAGAATCCGAAAGGATGAGTCATTAGAATAATTCCTTGGCGCCAATTGTCTCTATTCACTAAAAGGCATCATGCACAACATTTACCAACGAATTCATTCGACGCAACGCCTTTATTCCAATGATAAGGTAATACTCTATTCTGAAATCTACTTAGCATTGATCAAAATACCTATATTCGACGTAGGCTAATATAACATTATGAAGAATTGTGTTTTTCCTGGTTCATTTGATCCAATTACCAAAGGGCATGTTGATCTCGTAGATAGAGCGTATCCACTCTTTGATAAAATTTATGTTGCTGTTGGAGAAAATTCAGTTAAAAATAGTTTGTTCTCTTTGGAGAAACGAATTGGCTGGTTGAAAGAAGTGTTTAAAGACTATGATAAAGTTGAAGTAGGTAAATTTGTTGGATTGACTGTAAATTATTGCCATGACGTAGGGGCTCAATATTTATTAAGAGGCTTGCGTAATGCTTCAGATTTCGATTATGAAAAAACTATTTCTCAGCTAAATAATATTATTGGTGAAAATGTTGAAACGGTGTTTTTAATCAGCCGACCAGAGTATTCACATTTCAGTTCAACCATAGTCCGCGAGATCATCAAAGGAAAAGGAAATTATGACCAATTTATACCAAATAATATTAAAATAAACTATGAATAATACGCACCCAAGTGTACCGATTCCTAAGAATGAACCAGTCTTATCTTACAAGCCTGGAAGTAAAGAAAGAGAAGAAGTCAAAGCGGCTTATGATGAATTGAAAAATAAACAATTGGATATTCCTATGACAATAGGTGGAAAGAAAATATTCACTCGAAAGAAAGTGAACATCTCTCCACCTCATGATCATAAACATGTCATTGGTACATTTTCACAAGGATCAAAAAAGCACGTTAAAGAAGCCATACAAGCAGCTTTGACAGCAAAGGCCAATTGGGAGGCAACACCTTGGGAAGAACGGGCTGCCGTGTTTTTACGAGCTGCTGATTTATTGTGTGGACCATTTAGAGCTAAGATGAATGCCGCTACGATGCTCTGCCAAAGTAAAAATGTATTTCAATCTGAAATTGATGCTGTTGTTGAAATGGCAGACTTTTTCAGATTTAATGTGCAGTACATGACGGACATGTTTCGGATTCAGCCGGAGAGTGCAAAAGGGATTTGGAACAAACTAGAATACAGACCACTTGAAGGTTTTGTGTTTGCATTGACGCCATTTAATTTTACTTCGATTGCAGCAAATTTGTGTGCCGCTCCAGCAATGCTTGGCAATACAGTTGTTTGGAAACCTGCAGATTCTCAAATTTATTCTGCTGCTGTTATTGTCGAATTATTTGAGGCAGCTGGATTGCCCCCAGGGGTGATCAACTTGGTTTTTGCGGATGGTCCAGAAGTAGGGGACGTCATCTTTTCGCATCCAGAATTTGCTGGATTGCATTTCACAGGAAGTACAGCTGTGTTCAAACATTTGTGGTCAACAATTGGGAATAACATCAATGTTTACAACAGCTATCCAAGAATAGTGGGGGAGACTGGCGGGAAAGATTTCATCATCGCCCATAAATCAACAAATGTAGATGAGTTGGCCGTAGCATTAGTAAGAGGCGCCTTTGAATATCAAGGGCAAAAATGTTCTGCAGCTTCGCGTGCGTATGTTCCCAAATCTTTGTGGACAGACGTAAAAGCAAAAATGCGAACGTTCTTAAAAGAGATCAAGATGGGGTCTCCTGAGGACTTCCAAAATTTTGTAAATGCAGTGATTGATGAAAAAGCATTTAATAAGATAAGCGGGTACATTAAAAAAGCAAGCAAAGCAAAGGACGCTAAAATTATCTTTGGCGGCAAATACGATAAGTCAGTAGGTTACTTTATAGAGCCTACCGTTATAGAAACAAAAAATCCAAAATATCTCACCATGTGTGAAGAAATATTTGGTCCAGTATTAACAGTGCATGTATATAAAGATGATGAATATGCAGAGATACTTGATGTTGTCAATGATACCTCTCCTTATGCATTGACAGGAGCTGTATTTGCAACAGATAGGTTAGCTATAGAAATTGCACACATCAAACTCCGTCACGCAGCAGGTAATTTTTATGTGAATGATAAACCAACGGGAGCTGTCGTTGGCCAACAACCTTTCGGTGGTGCAAGAGCTTCTGGTACAAACGATAAAGCTGGTTCGATTTTAAATTTGTTCAGATGGGTCAGTCCACGGACAATCAAAGAGAACTTAAATCCACCAACAGAATATCGATATCCGTTTATGGATGAAAGCTAAATTCAAAAGAAAGTGAATCATTGTTTGTCACTAAACAGACAAGTATTTAGTTCTTCAGGCTTGATTTATATAACATAAATATAAGTCCTTAATAATCTAGTATATTTAGAAGTAAGCATTAATGCTTAGACAGTCCTTTTAAATCAGTTAATTCTTAAAATGGAGTTTTCTAAATCATTAGTACCTATTGCATGTTGTTTTCTTTTCATGTTCTCTTGTGCGAAAGATGAGAGCCCTATAGATGGTGACAACAGACCAGAAACTGAACAAATTCAGGTAGAAAGAGACGAAAACGCCAATTATTTGAATTTAGATTCAGATTACTTATTTGATGATGATAAGTTGTTAAGCTTTAACCTGATTTTGTCTTCAAGTGCTTTGGATAAAATAGATGCAGATCCAGCAGCTGAAGAATATGTTGAAGGCAGTTTGTCTTTCGAAGGAGAAACAGTTGAAAAAGTTGGTATTCGTTACAAAGGGTCAATAGGTGCTTTTGTGAATTGTCTATCAGGGAATAATTTTGCCAATCCCAATGGATTTAAAACCTGTACAAAACTTTCCATGAAAGTAAGGGCCAATTGGTTAGACAAAGACGATACCTTTTATGGGCTGAAAAAATTACAGTTCCATTCGATGAATAACGATAATTCTCAACTGAGGGAAAGACTGGGCTATAAACTGTTTAGAGAAATGGGTGTGCCGGCTCCAAGAAGTGTCCACGCAAAGCTATTCATCAATGGCGAGTATTCTGGCTTGTACGCACTAGTTGAACAAATTGATGGCAGGTTTACCAGACAAAATTATGATGATGGTACAGGTAATTTGTACAAAGAGATATGGCCATTGAGAGATAATGGACAACCATTTTCTGAAAGAGATTATTTAAATGCTTTGAAGACAAATGAAGATGAAAATCCTTCAGCTGCTCAAATGCAAAATTTTGCTCAAGACTTAGCAAGTGTTAGCGAAGCAGATATAAAAAGTGTTGTCGAAAAATGGATGGATATAGAAGAAGTAATGTCTTATATAGTTGTAGACAGAGCCATCAGGAATGACGATGGTGCTTTTCATTGGTATTGCAACGGGAACAGCTGTTCTCCACACAATTTCTTTTGGTATGAGAATCCCACAGACGAAACAATGCATCTCATACCCTGGGATTTAGATCATGCTTTTGAAAATATACGTTTTGATTCCAACCCAGTGACACCTGTTGCAGATGAGTGGAATCAAATAACTAACGATTGTCGCCCATTTAGTCACGGAACTTTCTTTCTCCAACAGCGGTCGGCATCTTGCGATAAATTGTTTAAAGCTTGGACTGCATTCGAAGAGGACTACAATAGAATTGCTGCAGAGTTTAAAGAAAGCCACTTTTCTGAAGCAGTCGTTAATGGGTTGATAGACAAATGGAGTGCCCAGATTAGGCAAGCAACTCTGGAAGCCAATGAAATGCACGGAGACGCAATAACTATGGCAACATGGGATAATATGGTGGCTAAACTTAAATCTGATTTAGGACACGCACGATCTCTTTTATAAATGGCTTTTCAGGCACTTTGCTTTTCGATAGGCTTAGCGCTTTTCAATTTTTGTTGGTTAAGGGACTGCTTTACTGAGCAGTTATATCAATTCATCGAATGAATTCGACGGTACTAAAACACGTAATACCCAAAAGTGAGCTTGCGTATGCCTTAAAGCGAGTTCTCATGAGCCCGAATCACTATTTTAAAATTCAGTTAAATTGAAGCATAAAGCAACCAAGCGACTCTGTAAAGAGTTATAGTATCAAATAAGTATTTTATGAGAATTTTACTCCTACTTTTATTTGCACTATCCTTAAGTATAGCACCCAGTTATGGTCAGTTTGGCAAGTTACTCGATAAAGCTAAGTCTGTGTTGAATGTCGATGAAGATGCTCTTGATATTGGTGGTGGTTTAAAAGAAGCCCTCCAAGTTGGTGTTGATGATGCAGTGGCTTCTCTTTCTCAAGAGAATGGATATTTAGACAGTCCATTTAAAGTGCTTATTCCAGAAGATGCGCGGAAAGTTGTTTCGACAGTATCCAAGATTCCGGGATTTACAAATGTGGAGACAGATTTAATAAATAAGATGAATGAAGCTGCGGAGTTAGCTGCTAAAAAGGCAGGCCCTATCTTTTTGGACGCCATAAAACAAATGACAGTGAAAGACGCGACAAATATCTTGATGGGAGAGCAAGATGCTGCGACTCAATATCTAGAAGGCACTGCTCGAAAGGCCCTATTTGCAGAGTTTATGCCAGTCATACAACATGCATTGGATGAAGTAGACGCCAGATCTTTATGGTCAAAAGCGGTATCTGCCTACAATAAGATTCCATTCCAAAAGAAACTTAATCCTGAACTTGATGATCACGTCAATAATAAAGCGCTTGATGGGATGTTTGGTCTAATCAAAGAAAAAGAAGCAGGTATTCGAAGTGATGTTGGCCTTCGCACCAGCCCATTACTCAAAGAAGTATTCGCCAAGCAAGATAACTAGTCTCCGTAGGCGTCTCGCCTCAGAGATAATGGAGGGCGTCCCCCGCTTCAGATAAAAAAGGTTAGACATCCTGCCTAAGACAAAAAATGCATGCGTCCGCCTCAGAAAAATCAAAGTCTAAAATCTTGGATTGACCACACTATTATTTTGAGTGCCAAACCGATAATTAAAACCTAAATAAGTAAAATAGGTGTAGTCAGTATCCAACTGTATTGCCTGCAATAAAATGTCTTCATCACTAAAATCGGTTTTGGCAATATTGATTCGGTCATTTACAAAAGCAACATATCCACCGAAGTTAAGACTCAATCCTTTAAATAAGTTGAGTTCTATATCTGGGTTAAGTTCAATACTGTATTGAGTGAGGTTATGTAAGAATTGTTCTGCACTTGCGAAGATGCTTATGTTGCCCCATTTCTGCGTTTGATTAAATTCTATGTCAAGGCCTTGTCGCACGACTGTTTCAGTTAGTTTTTCATATATCGTCTGTTCAGTATAGTTAAAGTATTCTGGTCCAATAGAATACCGTAGACTAAACCGTCGAGTACTACTTTCAGAATAAGGATAAATGTTATATTCAATTGCAGGTTTTAGTTCTGCTTCGAAGTCTGTATTTCCAAACGTTGAAGACCCGCCTTCTAATTCTCCACCAATCGAAAAATGGTCAGTAATACTTTTGACATAAAGAACACTGCTGTTATTCCTTGTTATCGTTGTGCTTACTTCTTCGCCATCATTCAAAGTAAAACTTGATTTCTCATAATTATACCAGGATCGAATTCTTAATTTACTTTGGTCGGTAATTTTTGAAGCTGAAATCGAACCAGTTATATCTGAAGTTTGAAAACTTGATTCGCCATTCAAATAAGCGTTAGCTCTTACATTGAATGACCAATTGTTCCACGGGTCATTCTTGTCATTTCCTTCTGTCTCACTTTGAATTTTGTTTGTGGCAATTGTATAGTCAAGTTGGTCAACTAGATCAGTTTGAATGACATAAGGCAAAAGTCCCTTTTTTACATTTTTCAAAAATTGGTCCCTTGCTTCAGCATCAGAGATATTTGCATCTCTATAAAACTGTATGGTGTCGATGTTACCGTCAAATCTTTCTTGACCAGTAATGATGAATTGAATTTCACTTGTGCCTCCACTTGCTCGTTGGTCAGTTGCAAGTATAAAAACATTTGCGGCCTGTCGGTCTTGCACATAATTGACAAAAGTCATTTCTTGCTTAAGGTATTGCATGTCGCACCTTGTGTTGCAATCAATAAACAAATTCGGTCTATTATCAATGTGTTGAGCGATTATTGGCAAAGAAAACCAAATGGCAAAGAATACTAATGAACAGTTTTTCATACTGGATAATGAACGAATGCAAAGCCCCTCGGCGTATGAAAATAGGCCGTTTTATTCAATCACCTAAAGCAGCCATTTGGAAACGCTCTAATGGTGAAGCTTCATGTTCTTTTTCCATGATCAATTCTATCTCACCAACTACAGCAGGGAATTCAGCAGATACATCGATGTTTTCTTGTGGATCAATATCTAAATTATAAAGAGCTATGGTTGTATTTGACTCTTTTAGTATGTTTTTTCGAATGCCTTTCCATTTGCCTTTTCTTACAGCTTGCTGACCTCCATAGGAAGGGAATTCCCAATACAAATGTTTGTGAGCTTGTTGTTTCTTATTGAACAGAGTAGGGGCGAAGCTGATGCCGTCTGTCAACGGACTAGGTTTATCAATAATATCCGCGAGTGTAGCAAAGACATCATAAAAACTGGAAATGTGGTCAGATTTACTGCCTTCCATAATATGACCTTGCCAATGTGCAATCATCGGAACTCTGATGCCTCCTTCATTTAATTGTCCTTTGATTTTTTCTTGGACAGTTTCAAATGGAGCAGCACTATTGAAGAACGGAGTATCTGCACCGCCAGCATATGTAGGGCCGTTATCACTAGTAAAAATGATAAGTGTGTTTTCGTATTCGCCAACATCTTTTAAAGTTTGGATCAGTTCACCGACTTGCTCATCCAGATAAGAGATCATCGCTGCATAGGTGGCTCTTGGGTATTGATTGGCAAAATAACTTTTACCTGTATACGGTTTTTCTTCTCCGAATTTGTCTCTGTAATGATTTACCCATTTTTTTGGTGCCTGCAATGGTACGTGTGGAATTGGAGTTGCGTAGTACAAAAAGAAGGGGTCAGCAGAATTTTCTTTAATGAATGAAAGCGCCTCTTTCTGCATGGCTGTTGGAGCATAATCATTCTGATGATACGCGGCATAACTGTTAGAATCATCTGGGTCAAGATCAGATGGAAACTCTTTATGGGGAATAACCAATGCATTATTGAGCATGTCACGCTCATCATTTTTCCAAAGGTGTGTTGGAAACAAGGTATGCGCTTGACGTTGACAATTATATCCATAAAAAAAGTCGAAACCTTGTTTGTTGGGCGTACCTTCTGTGCCTGGAGCTCCTAATCCCCACTTGCCGACCAATCCAGTAACGTAGTTGTTCTCCTGTAAAAATTCGCCAATGGTGTATATGCTATCTGGAATGGGGTATTGCCCTTCAAGTGACGGATCTGCATACATGGCATTAAAATCCCAGACATTTCCTCTGTCTCCCCATTCGTGATTCCCTCGTACAAATGAATGCCCCGCATGCATTCCAGTCAGAACAATGCACCTTGCTGGAGCGCATACAGGTGCTCCGGAATAGTGATTTGTGAATATCATGCCCCCTGAAGCAAGTGCATCAATGTGCGGCGTTTCAATTTTATCTTGTCCGTAACATCCGAGTTCTCCATAACCCAGATCATCAGCCAAAATGTAAATAATGTTTGGATTGACTTGCTTTTCGTTTTCAGTAGACGGGGTACACTGTACTAAAATGAATGCTGCCAGTATAAGGGTTGATGATAAGGATAGATGGTCTGAATTCATGTGTCATCTAAAATACCTAATGATTCGTCAATTATTAAATTTCCTTTCATCAATTTCTATTCTATTGGTATATTAGACTTGGTTTCTATAACCGAAAACGATTAAATAGACTAAATGAAGAAATCTAACACTGATTCAAGGAGAACATTTGTTAAGAAAGGCACTACAGCATTAGCTGGCTTTTATATCGTCCCAAGACATGTGCTTGGTAGAGGTTTCACGCCTCCGAGCGATCAACTTAATTTAGCTGCGATAGGTGCAGGAGGTAAAGGAACCTCGGATTTAAGGAATGCATGGAACGAAGGAGAGAATAGGGTAGTAGCCTTGGCTGATCCAGATTCTAGAAATGCGTCAAGGTCTGTTCAAGCTTTTCCAGATGCTAAAGTCTATAAAGATTTCCGTTTCATGTTGTCAGAAATGGGGAATGACATAGATGCTGTTACAGTATCAACACCTGATCACCTACATGGCGTTGCTGCTAAAATGGCAATGGATATGGGAATACACGTATATGTGCAAAAACCATTGACACATAATATATATGAAGCAAGACAGCTAACTCTTGCGGCTCGAAAAAATAGAGTAGTGACACAAATGGGTAATCAAGGTGCAAGTCACCCGGGACAGGTCCAAATGATGGAATGGTTCAAATCAGGCATCATTGGTAATGTTGATGAAGTACATGTTTGGACCAACAGACCTGTATGGCCTCAAGGTATTCCAGTGCCAGAGGCTCAAGCACTACCAGAACATTTAACTGAAGCTGATTGGGATTTGTGGGTCGGTCCAGCAGAATATGTGGATTATCATCCGTTATACCACACCTTCAAGTGGAGAGGCTGGTGGAATTTTGGTACGGGCGCACTAGGAGATATGGGATGTCATTTAATCGATCCACCATTCAGAGTCTTAGAACTCGGTTACCCTACAGAAGTAGAATGCAGTGTTGGACAGGTGTTTACAAGAGATTGGACACCAGAGCATATTCCAGAAGGTTGTCCTCCAACATCACAAACGCAAATTAAATTTCCTGCATCTGATCATAATCCAGTACCTGTCACGATGACTTGGTATGATGGTGGTATTCGTCCATTCCACCCTGATTTAATTCCAGCAGATCACTACATCGGAGAGCAAGACAGCTCTAATGGTGTCATTATGATGGGAGAAAAAGGAATCATGACTTGTGCAACTTATGGCATCGATCCAAAAGTGTATTTAAATAGTGGCGAAATATTAACAATGCCGGAAGAATACACAGGGGGCCATGCCTTGTCTGATAAACCCGACTTAGGACACCAACTGTATTGGGTAAATGCATGTAAAGCAGGATACGATAGTTCCGAACACAAAGCATTGACTTCTTCGTTCGATTACGCGGGACCTTTAACGGAAACTGTATTGATGGGAAATCTTGCTATCAGAAGTTATGCATTGACTAAAAATGAAACAGGTAGAAAACAATTCTACGGTCGTCAACGTCTCATGTGGGACGGAGACAACATGGAAGTCACTAATTTTGCAGATGCTAATCAGTTTGTGTCTCGACCATATAGGAAGGGTTGGAAACTTATATAAAATGCAACGTATTTTATATAAGTTCCCAAAGTTATGAATCCTGCACTTTTTGTGCAGGAAGTTATGAATCTACCTTTGGTAGAAGTTATGAAGCTCGCTATGCTCGCAGTGATGAGTCCCGCAAAATGCGGGAAGTGGGCATATGTCGTATCAAATCATTTCCTTTTCTAATAATGACTATTTCTTTTCAAGGGAGTGCCAACTTTTGCCGCTAGGCAAATTCATAACTCAACACTTTCTAGACATAGTCTAGAATTCATAACCTCAGCCAAATAGGCTGATTCCTAACTTTAAATCGCAAGGCGATTTAATAGGAAGGCTCGCAGTGATGAGTCCCGCAAAATGCGGGAAGTTAGCATATAACGTATCAAATCATTTCCTTTATCAAAAGAGCAAAATTGTCTCTATTTCTAAATGAGATTATTTTCAATATTGGATATTGCTTTGTTAAAGGAGTGCCAACTTTTGCCGCTAGGCAAATTCATAACTCAACACTTTCTAGACATAGTCTAGAACTCATAACTTCAGTCAACAGGCTGATTCAACACTTTAAATCGCAAAGCGATTTAATAGGAAGGCTCGCAGTGATGAGTCCCGCAAAATGCGGGAAGTGGGCATATGTCGTATCAAATCATTTCCTTTTCTAATAATGACTATTATCTTTTCAAGAGAGTGCCAACTTTTGCCGCTAGGCAAATTCATAACTAAACACTTCCCAGCGCTAGGCTGGGATTCATAACTTCAGCAGCATGCTGATTCCTAACTTTAAATCGCAAGGCGATTTAATTAATAATGACTATTATCTTCTTAATGGAGTGCCAACTTTTGCCGCCAGGCAATTTCATAACTCAACACTTTCTAGACATAGTCTAAAATTCATAACTTCAGCCAACAGGCTGATTCCTCACTATTAAATCGCAACGCGATTTAATTCTTTTTCTTTTTCTTCTTAGGAGATATAATCACAATCATCCGTCTGCCCTCTAACTTTGGCAATTCTTCCGCTGCACCATAATCTTCTAATTCTTTGAGCAGTCTCAATAAGAGTAGTTCACCTCTGTCTTTAAAGACGATGGTACGTCCTTTGAAGAATACGTAGGCTTTTACTTTCGCTCCGTCAGTTAAGAATTTTTGTGCGTGCTTCAGTTTGAAATTGAAATCGTGTTCATCGGTGTTGGGGCCGAATCTGATTTCTTTGATGACTGTTTTAGCTGTCTTATTTTTGATTTGCTTGTCCTTCTTCTTTTTCTCGTATAGAAATTTTTTGAAGTCCACTATTTTGCAAACGGGTGGATCTGCATTAGGGCTAATCTCTACGAGATCAAGTTCCATGTCTTGAGCCCATTTTAAAGCTTGTGATGTAGGGTAGATATCAGGAGAAACTGTTCTTCCTGCTATTTCGCTTAATTCAACAAGATTGTCTCCGACTAATCTTACTTGTGATACTCTGATGTCTCGATTTGTGTTGAATTTTGGTTCCGGTTTTCGGACAATTTTTTTTCTTCTTTTTGCCAAATGAATTTGTTTAGTTAGCTAATATATGCAAGCGCAAAAATAAAACACCTACAATTCGTTATTAAACCAAAAGGAGAATGTTTTGACTGATTTATTACGTAGAAGTTTTGTCTGTTGTCAAGACGAAAAACGCAGCGAATGCAGGTATTCACGAGTATTTTCAACGATGAGAACAGATAAAAGATCAAGTAAGAAACGGTCAAACTATTTTCATTTTGGTATATATGATATAAACTTAATGTAAATCTATGACTTAGTCGTTAACGTTTTGCGCTTTTTGCTTTTTCGCAAACGTGACAATGATACCATCTTTCTCCTTATTCATCACAGCTTTTAACTTGCTTTCTTCCGCAGGATTTTCATTTAGTATGAATTCTGCCAACGGATCTTCAAGATATTTCTGAATTGCACGATGTAATGGTCTGGCACCAAATTGCGGATCAAAGCCTTTCTCTGCAACAAACGTTTTCGCATCTTTCGAGAGTTCCAAGGTGTATGTCAATAAGGCCAATCGCTTATACACACTTTGTAATGTAATGTCGATGATTTCGAAAATATGCTCTTGAGTCAAGCTATTGAAAATCACAACATCATCTATTCTATTCAAAAATTCAGGTGAGAATGTTTTCTTTAAAGCACCTTGTATGATTGATTTTGAATACTCTTCTGTTGATTCTTGGCGGGCTTTGGTTGCAAAACCTACACCTTGACCGAAATCTTTCAATTGTCTGACACCAATATTTGATGTCATGATGATCAGTGTATTTCTGAAATCAACTTTGCGACCTAGACCGTCTGTCAACTGTCCATCATCCAAGACTTGCAATAATATATTATATACATCCGGATGCGCTTTTTCAATCTCATCTAATAAAATGACGGAATATGGTTTTCTTCTTACTCTTTCTGTCAATTGACCACCTTCTTCATAGCCTACATATCCCGGAGGAGCCCCGATCAACCTGCTGACAGAGAATTTCTCCATGTATTCACTCATGTCTATACGGATGAGCGCATCTTCTGTATCAAATAAATATCTTGCTAAAGCTTTAGCTAATTCAGTTTTACCGACACCTGTTGGGCCTAAGAAAATAAATGATCCAATTGGTTTAGACGGATCTTTAAGACCCACTCTGTTTCTTTGAATAGCCTTGGTGATTTTAAGAATTGCTTCTTTTTGTCCGATGACAACTTCTTGCAAGTCCTCATTCATTTTCACCAACTTGTTGCTCTCACTTTGAGCAACACGCTTGACAGGGATGCCTGTCATCATCGCGACGACTTCAGCAATATCTTCTTCATCAACAGGGTAGCGCTTGGTCTTCGATTCTTCTTCCCACTCTTGCTTTGCATTTTCTAGCTGTTTCAACAATTTTGATTCATTGTCACGCAGATCTGCTGCACGCTCATACTGTTGATTTTTAACAGCCTGATTTTTTAGCTCTTTAATCTCTTCTATGTTTTCTTCCAGTTCTTCGATGTGCTTTGGTACGTGAATGTTTTTTAGGTGGGTTCGCGCACCTACCTCATCCAATACATCAATAGCTTTATCTGGCAAGAATCTATCGCTTATGTATCGTTCACTTAAAGAAACACAGGCCTTTACAGCTGCGTCTGAGTATTCTACATTATGGAATTCTTCGTATTTCGGTTTTATGTTTTCTAAAATGTGTACTGCTTCTTCTGCTGATGGCGGATCAACGATGACTTTTTGAAAACGTCTGTCGAGTGCACCATCTTTTTCAATGTGTTGTCTGTATTCATCCAATGTAGATGCACCAATGCATTGCAGCTCTCCTCTGGCAAGTGCTGGTTTGAAAATATTGGAAGCATCCAATGAACCCGTTGCCCCACCTGCACCAACAATTGTGTGAATCTCATCTATAAAGAGGATCACATCTCTTGTTTTCTCAAGCTCATTCATGATTGCTTTCATACGCTCTTCGAACTGACCACGATACTTTGTACCTGCAACCAAAGCTGCGAGGTCTAGCATGACAATTCGCTTATTGAAGAGTGTTCTAGATACTTTCTTTTGAATGATTCTTAAGGCTAAACCTTCTACTATGGCTGTTTTACCAACACCAGGCTCGCCAATGAGGATTGGGTTGTTTTTCTTTCTTCTACTTAAAATTTGAGAAACTCTTTCTATTTCTGTTTCTCGACCGATGATCGGATCTAACTTGTTTTCTTCTGCAAGTCTGGTCACATCTCGTCCAAAGTTATCCAAGACTGGCGTTTTCGATTTGCCAGCACTTCTTCTTCCAAAAGACTCCATTGGCTCTTCGTCATCCATAGGGATATCACCTTCTGGTGAAGATGCTCCGTATATATCATAGTTTGATTCTTGCTCTTGTCTGACGTATTCTAATTCAGATTTAAAGCCTTCATAATCTATTTCAAACTGAGACAAAATATCAGAAGCTGTATTTTCATTGTGTTTCAAAATGGATAGCAACAAATGCTCAGGATTGATTTCATCATTCTTAAATAGCTTGGCTTCTAAGAAAGTCACTTTCAAGACCTTTTCGGCTTGTTTGTTTAAGGGGATGTTACCGACATTCAAATTTGTACTCTCGACTTTCACCTGTTGGATGACTTCCTCAATTTTAAACTTTAATTCTGTCAAATCCACATCAAGCGAATCCAATACTTTGACTGCAAGGCTATCTCTTTCTTGAATCATGCCCAACAAAAGGTGCTCTGTCCCAATGTAGTCATGTCCCAATCTCAACGCTTCTGTGCGACTAAGAGAGATTATCTTTTTTACTTTTGGTGAAAACTTTCTATTCATTCCAATTAAATTTACATCCACTTTATACTGATATAAGCATACTCCAGTAATAGTGTTAAAAAGTGTGCCAATCGCAGTCTAAATCTGGCTTATTTATTCTACCAACACCAAAAATGGAGATATAGATTTATCAGGCGGCAAATTAACAATTATTTCACTCACTTTATCGACAATTCATCGACATCTTCATATCGATTAGGGATTATTATTTGTGACGACGAAATAAGCTGTGTATATTAACAGTACACTTATTGCCTTTTATGGCAATACATTGATAATCAGATCGTTATATCTGCTGAAAAGAAATTAGGTATTTAAACTAATAATTCAATAAATTTGCGCTCAGTTAATTTTGATAAAGAATGAAGTATTCTGTCGATAAAAATGACAATTATTCTGTCCTTCAGTTGGAGGAAGAGAACCTTAACTCGTTAATTGCACCTAACCTAAAAAGCGAATTTGTTTTTTTAAGAAACGAAGGCGTACAAAATCTAATCTTTGACTTAACGGCAGTTAAGTATGTAGATTCGTCTGGTTTAAGCGCCATATTGACAGCTAATCGTTTGTGGAAAGATTTTGGTACCTTCATCTTAACAGGTGTCGAACATCCATCAGTAAAGAAGTTAATCGAAATTTCTCGATTGGAATCTATCCTAAGCATCATACCTACTGTAGAAGAATCTGTAGAATTTCTGACAATGGAATCCATTGAAGAGGAATTGCAGTCTGATTCAGAGTAGTATATGTCTTTTGCTGTGCATATTTTGGGAGCTAATTCTGCAGTTCCCAATAAAGAGAGATTTCCAACATCACAGTACATCAAAGTAGGAAAAGAGTCCATTCTCATTGATTGCGGAGAAGGTGCACAAATCCAACTTTCTAAGTATAAATTAAAGCCTTCTAAAATCAATACTATATTGATCAGCCATTTGCATGGGGACCATGTCTATGGATTACCTGGTCTGATTGGTTCGTTTAATCTTGCTGGCAGACGTGAGCCATTGACAATCATTGGTCCAGTCGGTATTCAAGCTTTTTTAGTTGGCGTGTTTAAAACCACCTACGTTACATTGAATTATGTAATTGTATTCAATGAATTGGATCATGAAGGCATAAAACACATTACCGAACTCAAAGAAGTAACCATACAGGCCTTTCCAATGAAACACCGGGTGCCTACCTATGGCTATAAGATAACCGAAAAGGAACGAAAGCAGAATATACTGTCTGAAGCCATTACAACATATACACTTAGTATTGATCAGATTAAGGCGATTAAAGCTGGAGGTGATTTTGTTACTTCAGAAGGTGAAGTGATACCTAATGCAGCCTTGACAAAAGAACAAGTAAACCCAAAGAGTTATGCGTATTGCTCTGATACTGTCTATGATGAAGATTTAATTCCATTTATCCAGAAAGTAGATCTCCTATATCATGAAGCAACTTACTTACATGATTTGCAGCATATGGCAGAAAAACGAAAACACGCCACAGCAAAAGAAGCTGGTATGATTGCTAGACAAGCAAATGTAGGTAGATTGATTATTGGCCATTATTCTAGCCGATATGATGACTTACAACCTTTGGAAGATGAGTCAAAAATTGAGTTTGAAAATGTGCATATAGTCAGAGGCGGTGATGTGTACACCCTTTAAATAGAGTCTTATGGACAATAGTTGCGGTGCTTAGTATATCAAAGTGATATTCACAGATATTTTAGTAAAATTATTTAGTTAAAAAGTGTGAGTAAGCTTTTAAGGAACACTAGGCTTTAACGTGAATACCACTCTCAAGTACATTTACCTAATTCTGTTATTTTTATTACTTACATATTGTCACTGCGGCGGATATTATTATCAACCTTGGGAGATAAACTGCAAATTGCCATCAACAATGACCAAGGATACGATGTGCTTATTGTCAATGAAGGTAATTTTCTACTATGGGATGAACACTGCGGATTACCTGTAAAACCGAAATTAAATGGTACTGTTTGGTTCGAATTCAAGCAAGGTTTTAAAAGAATAGGCAATTTGGAAATTGCCTATTCTTAACTAAACTATGATCTGTACCACGTACAGCTTCTATTTGTCATGCACCGATTATTCCAATAGATAAAACTGTTCAACTGATGCCTTGTAGAAGGATGCATAGATGAGTCGGTGGTTTTAGTAGCCTTCATAAACCCAGAACCTTCATGAACGCAACCTAACGTATGACCTATTTCATGAGCGACTGCATAATTGTAATAACTCGAGGAGATTCCGTCAGCCTTAGTTATTACTGCATTAGCCATTGAAGGAGTATTACAAACCTTGCCTCTGGAAGCCCAACCGAGATAACCAGGAAAATTACGTCCTGAAAATAGTAGGTTAGCATCACCTCTCGTAATATTACGCCCAGCCCAAGAAGCGAATTCGTCCCTAGCAAACCATATTTTACTAGAAGTTGATGGAGGATTACTAGTTGATGTTCTAATATAACTTCTGTACAATTTAAAATATAATGGATACCTGTTATATCCCCAATATCTGTAACTGGCATAACGGATTCTATTTTCTGCATAATTTCTAGTCAATGATGATCTGTCATCAAACTTTTGTCTGTACTGGTAATCCGCTACATATGTAATCTCTAATTCACGGCAACTGGCTGCTTTTGTACTGCCGGAGTTTTCTCTTTCTGTATCATAAAAGTCTTCAGTTGTATCATTATCTGAATTTACACAAGTAGCTTTCCCTCCTTCGATGTCCGCAGTAGTAGGATAATACACATAAAGATTAGGAGAAGCATGCTTAACAAAACGATTAAGCGGCTCCATAAAATATTCCTGATCACTATCAAAAATATTGCCGGTGAACAGATCGTCTTCCATAATAAACATAGCTTTGCTTTCCAAGCTTTTACTTTGTCCATGATACGCGTCACTTCTGTCCTTTCTGATTATCTCCACCCAATTACCATATGCATCTGATTCAAAGGCTTTGTACTCATCGCCGAAAAAGTCATGAAAATTAACATTAAACACCCAATCAGGCTTGTCAGCAATGTTTAAGTCTAACACAAATTCTTCATTGTGTTTTTCTTTTGAATAGTCCAAGATTCCATCATTGTCAATTTCGACAACTGTATACTCAGTAAACACCTTGTCTAAGGCTGGATACTGTTGCATAATAGCGTTCTCCTCATACGACAATTCTTCTTTTAGACAAGAAGCACATACAATTGCCAAGATCAAACCCAAGGCATATAGGTTTACATTTTTCATAAGTATTTGTTTAAATTAAATTCATAAGATAAATGAATCCATTGCCCTATAAATCGAGGTATACATCCATTATAAAAAGTAGTGGTAAACCACCA
>CALLFA010000047.1 GCA_937997635.1 uncultured Saprospiraceae bacterium
ACTCAAGGATGTGCCGCCACCCATACAGCCCCATCTTCAAAAAACTCCTTCTTCCATATGGGGACCGTTTCCTTTAATGTATCTATGGCGTATTCGCATGCTTCAAATGCAGCCTTTCGATGTGGAGTAGAGACAGCGATAATGACAGCAATTTCTTCTATCAGCAATGTCCCTTTGCGATGATGCATGGATACATGAAATGCTCCCCACTTCTCTGTAATGGTTTCGGCAATTTTAGTCATCTCTTTAATGGCCATAGCATCAAAGGATTCAAATTCCAACTTGGTGACTGTTTTGCCTTGGGTCTGATTTCTGACTGTCCCTACGAAAACGGCTGTCCCGCCTGTCGATGGATCTTTAACTGCATTTGTACAATCTGAAATGCTTAAAGGGGTATTTAATATTTGAATGTCTATCACGTTTCTTGCAAGTTATCCACCACTCACAGGCGGTATAAGGATGATTTCGTCCGTGTCGTTAATGGATTGCGTATCATCGACGTACTCCTGATTAACAGCAAATCTCAATGATTTTAAGCGTTTTAGCTCAGGAAAGGTAGACATCAGATCTGTTTTCAGATCTCCGATTGTCTGTCCCTGAACGGCATATGTTAGCTCTTTTTCTTTCAAGATATCTCTAACGATACCATATGACACCAATTTTACCTCCATTTTGATTATTATTCATACTTAGAACAACTTAATGAAAAGTATTGTTTTATTTTGACATCAGATATGTTAATTGACAACCACAATAGAAATATTAACTACGTCCGACTAGCTGTCACGGATAGATGCAATTTGCGTTGCTTTTATTGCATGCCAGAAGAAGGGATCAAGTATGTGAAGAGAGATGAGCTTTTGAGCTATGAAGAGATGCTCAGAATGATGACTATCCTTTCGGAGAATGGCATTGAGAAGGTGCGCATCACTGGAGGAGAACCATTTCTAAGAAAAGGTATGTTTGAGTTTCTTGAGCAATTAACAGCTATCGATGGCCTAAAGCAGGTTCACATCACCACCAATGGTACTTTGACTAAAGGCAAAGTCAGTCGCCTTAAGGAAATGGGCATAAGTTCTATGAATTTAAGTTTGGATAGTATAGATAAGCAGCGATTCTTTGACATTACAAGAAGAGACGAATTTGAAACAGTGATGGATACGCTAGATGAATTATTGGAAGTAGGTATGCCGACTAAGATTAATTGTGTGGTGATGGAAGGTCAAAATACAGAGGATATACTTCCTATGGTAGCATTGGCAAAAGACAAGCCGATCAGTGTTCGATTTATAGAAGAGATGCCGTTTAATGGCACAGGTGACCATCCAGAAACCTTAGTGTGGACATCAGCGAAAACAAAAGAGTTCATACAAAACGCGCATCCTGGATTGAAGAAAATTGTAGACGAAAAAAACAGCACATCTGCCAACTATATCATTCCTGGTTTTAAAGGAAGTGTAGGATTTATAGCTGCTTATTCACGCTTGTTTTGTGGCACATGTAATCGCATTCGAATTACGCCTCAGGGGATGATGAAAACATGCTTATACGATGACGGCGTATTTAATGTCCGCGACATCATGAGGAATGGCGCTACAGATCAAGAAGTCTTATTAGCCATTCAGTCTGCTATAGGTTCAAGAGCTAAGGACGGTTTTGAAGCTGAACAAAATAGAAACAACAGATTCGTCTCAGAATCTATGGCAACAATAGGAGGATGATTCCAGTCAAAGAAGCACAACTCATTATTGATCAACACGTCAAGGATTTTGGAACGGATATTATTTCGATATATCATTCTGAAGGTAGAGTGTTGCGTAAGCCCATCGTTACCGATAGAGATTTGCCGCCTTATGACCGTGTGACTATGGACGGGGTTGCTATCCGATTTGAAGATTATTCAGCAGGAGTCAGGTCTTATAAGATTGAAGGTGTCGCTGCTGCTGGATCACCGAAGCAAGAAATGGGAAACCCTAACTCATGTCTTGAAGTGATGACAGGAGCTATCATGCCTGCAGGTGTGGATACTGTAGTCAGATACGAAGATGTACAAATCGAAAATGGAGTAGCTACTTTAGATGATGTTACCATTACACAAAGACAAAACATCCATTTCAAAGGTTCAGATCGAGCCAAGGGTGTTGCTGTTGTCGATAAGGGTCAAATGATCGGGCAAACGGAAATAGGAGTTGCAGCATCTACAGGAAATGTTGAATTGGAAGTCAGTAAATTACCGCGAATCGTCGTGATTTCTACTGGAGACGAATTGGTTGATGTGGAGCAAACTCCCTTAGAGTATCAAATAAGAAAATCTAATGTTCATATGATTTCTTCTCTATTAAGAACATGGGGAGGAGAAGTCGAATTGAAACACTTGGTTGATGATTTTGATACCATAAAAGAAAAATTATCAACACTGCTACCAATTGTCGATTGCATTATTTTGAGTGGCGGTGTGTCCAAAGGGAAATTTGATTTTCTACCTAAAGTGCTTGAAGAACTTGGAGTCACAAAACACTTTCATAAAATCCAACAACGACCGGGCAAGCCATTTTGGTTTGGAAGCCTATCTGATGAAACCATTGTCTTTGCATTGCCAGGAAATCCAGTGTCTTCTTTCATGTGTGCAACTAGATACATTCAGCCATGGATGCGCAAATCAATACAGTACACAAAAGTGACAACCCAATATGCTGAATTAGCAACCGACATCACATTCAAACCTGAGTTGACATATTTTCCTATTGTAGACATCAAAACAAATGAAGAGGGCAAGCTTATTGCATTTCCTGTCAACAACAACGGATCTGGCGATTTCGCTAGCCTTACCGATGGCAATGCATTTCTAGAATTACCTATTGGACAACATCTTTATCCCAAAGGAGGCCTTTACCAAGCCCATTTTTATCGAAGTCTTTGATAAAAAATGTCTGTAGGGTTGCTTTGCATAATATATTAGTATAATTTAGCATAAGCATACCGAAGTACATTATGAGTCAAACCATACGAATCATAAAAGAGAAGCCCTTGGGCTTTATTATACAAAACCTTAAAACCAAAGACAAGATTTATATCCCAAAGAAAATGTTGTTAGCCAAAATCAAAATCGGTTACTATTACCTTATAGAATCAGCGAATTCTTAAAACAAACAGCTAATTATTTGAGTAAGATTCTAGTTGCGGATGGATGAAGTCTTCTCCGTTAAATCGCAATTTCTTCTTGAACATCAACTCTAATTATCCTTCAGCAGACATACTTTACATACAGAAATCACCATTTCTAGTGATTGTTTTCTCTAAAATAATATTGGACATTTGAATTTTACAAGATATAAATAAAGTGGGTCTTGTACTCATTGTATGTTTATATAAGCCTGTCTTTTTATAATTGGCTAAATGCCACTCAACGTTTAACTTCCATGATTAAAAGATTAATCACCTGCACGCTAGTATTTTTTATTATTCAATTTGAGAATGTTTATGCACAACCTGTAAATGATGATTGTAGTACGGCTACACTATTGGCATGTGGTTCTTCGATTGTAGGGGCATCTACTGTAAGTGCTACAGATAATGGAGATATTTTGGGATGCACAACTGGCGTCGGTGTGTGGTATAAGATATTGCCTGCAGTATCTGAGACTTATGAAATCATTATCAGCAATCCGACTTATTTTTACGAAATAGCAATTGCCGAAGGGTCGAATTGTACTGGGTTTGAAAATATACTGTGTTCATTTGGCTCAGGGTCAGCCGACAGAACATTTTATTTCTATGCTGAAGCCAATAAAGAATATTACATATACATTGGAGACGATACTGATAATGGCATTCTTGATGGCACATTCGATATTGTAATAAATTGCTTGACTCCTCCAGCTAATGTAGTCTGTAGCACAGCAACTCAGTTATCCTGTGGTTCCAATTTGATTGCTGAAACTTCCAATGGGTCTATAGATTCAGCTGATGACTTAGGATGTTCAAGTGGTATTGGCGTATGGTATGAATTTATCCCTTCTTCTACACAAACGATAGAAGTTGTTGTTGACAATATTACATTCTCCTTTGACCTAATTTTAGCTGAAGGCTCAACATGTGGGAATTTAATAAACCTTCAATGCATGGCTGGAAGTCGGTTTTCAGATAATAAGATGAATTTTTTAGCAGAACAAGGTAAGGAGTATCGCCTTTATGTAGGAGATAATGATAATGGTGGACAGGAAACAGGGACGTTTGATCTAAGCTTAGAGTGCTTAACTCCCGCAGTCAATTATCAGTGTTCTAATGCTACTGTGTTAAATTGTGGTGATGACTTAATGGGAGAAACGACCGTTGGTGCTGTTGACAATAACGATCTACTAGTACCTTGTTCCATTGGAGTTGGTACTTGGTATACCATTACACCAGCGACGTCAGAAACAATTGAGTTGATCTTTACAGATTTGGATTTCGTGCACGAAGTATCCATAGCAGAGGCTACTGGATGTGGCAATTTTAATGTCTTAGAATGTAGACGTATTTTTCAAAGCACTCTAGATCAAAAAATTGTGTTTGCTGGGGTTGCTGGCCAACAATACGTTATCGTTGTAGGAGATGACAGTCCGATAGGCACCGATACAGGCACATTTAACTTGCAAGTAAACTGTGTGCCCCCACCAAGTAATGATCTGTGCACAACTGCTACTGAATTGTTCTGTGGTACTACATTAGTCAATGAATCTTCAGTAGGATCTACGGATAACGGTGATGCCACTGGAACGAGTTGCAATACTGGAGTAGGCGTGTGGTACAGTTTTACGCCTACCAGTGTAGACCCTCATGAAATTGTCGTAGAGAATGTCAGTTATGACATCTTCTTTACAGTATCGTCTTCTTCAGATTGCCAATCATTTACGAGTGTAACTTGTAGGGCTGTTAATATTGGTCAGAGTAATACATATATCGTTCAACCTTCTATCGGCGTCACTTATTATGTCTATATAGCTGACAGATCCAACGGTACGGATTCTGGTACTTATGATGTGTCTCTCCAGTGTTATGCGATTGCTTCCAATGCAAGTTGTACTACGCCAAAGTCAATTCAATGTGGAGATCAATTCGTGGCTGAATCGACGACAGGTGCCATCAGCTTTCCTACAGGCATTTCTGGATGTTCACCAGGTTTAGGCGTCTGGTATAGATACACAAATGCAGAGTCTAAAACTATACGGATGATTATTGAAAACATGACTGAGTCTTTAGAATATGTTGTCATGTCGTCTTCTGATTGCAATACGTTTGATAGAATTGCCTGTAGTACGGTCGCGGCGAATAACAATTTTTTTGATGTTGTTTTCTTTGCAGAACAAGATCTTGACTATTATATTTTTATTGGAAATACAACAAGTGGCGTTACCGAATATTTTGACTTTGACATCAGCATCGATTGTTTTGAGCCGCCCAGTAATATAGACTGTTCAAGTGCTAAACCTTTGGATTGTAATGTGCCTCTGCTCAATGAGAGCACGACTGGTAGCATCCGCAATAGTCCATCTGGTAATTTTGGTGGAGTAGGGACTTGGTATACCTTCACGGCCGAAGTAACTGAAACTGTAACCGTAAGAATAACGAATGCTACTGAAGATTTTGCTATTGTTGGTAGAACGTCAATGAACTGCACATCTTTCAGTGGTGGATCTGTGAGCTTATCAACTACGCCAGAAGATTCAATACTTTTTGTCGTTCAGGCTGGGCTTGATTATTACATTTATGTTGGTGATCGCATTCCCACAGGTACCACCTATTTTGATTTTGACATTGAACTAGAATGCAATTCATCTATAACGAATAATGAATGTGCAACTGCTACGGTGATCACCTGTGGAGATGTTTTACTACAAGAATCCACTCTTGGGGCCACTGATGATATTCCTGGGTTTACTTGCCCTGTGGGTGCTGGTGTATGGTACGAATTTTCTTCTATTGAATTTGGGACTGCATTTATAGAAGTCACACCAGATGTTAATTATGATCCTACGGTGTTGGTTAGAAGGTCTAACGATTGCTTCACATTCACTGATGTGCTCTGTTCAAGGACAGTTGGCGATGGTGTCGTGGAAGTGTTTGATTTTGCCTTTGAGCCTGATTCAAGCTACTACATTTATGTGGGCGATCGAACAGGAAATAATTTTGGAAGTTTTGATTTAAGCATAAATTGCGGGATCTGTCCAACTGGAGATTATGCAGGGCAGAATGCCTTAATGGGCATTCAGTCAATGTCTGAGGATTATGAGACCAATGGTTTAATAGAATCAAGTCAGGTCATTACGGGAGCAATAGATGTTGATTATGACTCGCGCACTGGGATAGTATTAGAGGAGAACTTTTCAGTAGCAAAAGGATCTATATTACATGCATTCATTGATGGATGCGGTGGGGGTTAACTAATCTAAATACTAATCTAAAAAGGAGATTGGTCATACTAGTTTGGATGTTCAATTTATTCTCAATGCGTTTTGTTTTAAAAATAGTTTATAAGGAAATGGTATATTTAACCATATATATTAAAAACTATGAATACAACTAACAATCGACCGCATACATTTAGCTTTATCATTTTTTTTACTTGTTTAATATTTCAAAGTATTGGTCAAACAGGACCACAACTTGACGAAGGCTTATTTCCTAATACAAGTCTCACAAGTAATTGTCAGAATATAGACAGCGAATTGCAGTTTATTATTAATGAAATAGAAACCACTGCTTTTTTTTCTGATTGCCCAGGTAACGAATTTAATCTGACAATAACTAAAGATTGCGATCCTTGCGTTTTAAATTGCAATGAGACTTTGGTCATTACCTTTACGGTCATGGATGTTTGTGGTTTATCCGCTGACTTCCCTTTTTCATTTACAACCGATGACGGTGATGGAGTTCCAGCTGGACAAGACAACTGTCCAGATAATTTTAATCCTGGTCAAGAAGATTTAGATGGTGATGGGATTGGAGACGTTTGTGATCCTCAAAATGTACCTGCAGAATCTTTAGAAGTACAGAGCAATATTTATTTGAATGCAGCAAATTCTGGGGCAATATTAAAAGCACAAGACGGAGGTTGTTGGTTTATTACAGTGGACAACGATGGACAGATCAGGTCTAATGCTGTAGATTGTCCAAATTAAATATACTTGTTTATTCAATGCAAGAATAAGCTTCTATTTGGAGGCTATTTAAATGTTTACTTGCTATTTCTATTTCAGATGGAGACTGATTTTTGCAGAGATATCTGACTAGAATAAATCCTTTCTTTGTTGGTGAAGGTAATGTTGATTGTTGACAGTTTTCATCATCCAAGATTATCTCAAACGTATTAGAATCAAACTCTTGATCATTTTTTACAAAGTAATTGATCGTATTAGGTGAATAAAAGGCAATTGACCAATATGTAGAGTCGGGTATTGAACCACTAATGCGCAATGCACCTTGTTCGAGATTGTAAAAAGCAACGCCATAGCTGAAATCTGGATTTGGTTTTACAACAGCCCTTGCATTTTCATCAGGACTCAGCAGCATGAAGAATTTATTTTCTTCTCTGTCAGGTACTTCTAGTGATTTTGTGTAAAATCTATGATAAATAAAATTTGGCAGAAGATAAAAAGTGGCTTTATAACTCGCGTAAGTCACTAGCACTAAAATACTAAAAATGAATAACTTCTTATTCATTATTTCGATTTACTCTTTTCAGCCTTGCTAAAAAATTCAAGTGCTTGATATAATCCTAGATGAAGTGCATCTCCATGGTCTTTATCCTCCATAAATGAAAATCCAATTTTAGACTCATCTCGAATTTGTTGGAGAATAGAGACATACAGTTTCATGGCATTTGTCTCCATATTTGGTCCTTCTTTCCCAACAGCAATAAAAATAGATGGATCCATTTCAAAGTTTGTTGGTTGCTTATTAAAAAGAGATCCTGCATCCCACCACATGCTTGGACTAACAATTACATATTTATTAAATAAGGCTGTCTCTGTAAATAATATTTCTGTCGCTAATAATCCGCCAAGTGATTGGCCCACTATTGTATTATGGCCAGTCGTTCTGTATCTAGACTTCACACTCTGTAAAACCTCCTGTTTAATAAATTGAATAAACGGCTTAGAATGACCTGTTGTTGGGAATTCTTTATTGTCTCGCTCAACAGTTGATGGGAATGTAAAATCTTTTTTTCTGTCAATATTAGCTATGCCAACGACAATTGATTCTGGCACAAAATTTATCCATGAAAAGGACCCAAATTGAATCAACCCTACAACATGAAGAAAGTCTTCTGTTATGCTGCCATCTAATACGTAAATGACAGGGTATTCTTTATCTATATTTTCTTTATAGCCGTGGGGGAGGTAGACATTTAGTATCCTTTCTTGTTTTAAAATTTTACTTTCTATTGTTAAAGTTTCACCTATTGTCAGATCGGCAGACTCAATTATATGTTGACTATAAATAGAATTAGACAAAACAAATGTAAATAGGAGTAGTATAAGTCTTGTTAGATAAGCCATTGTACAAATTTAGATGCGGATAATTTCTGGTAGTGGAATACTTGTTAAATTTTTATAGACTTCAGGTGCTGGATTATACATCCGCAGGGTAATTGACAATTGATCATTATCTCCCGAAGGCAACCAGTTTTTTTCTTGTCTATTTTTTGAAATATACAACTCATATGTGCCAGCCTTAAGGTGACTCATCTCTGGATTTAGAGAATCGATTGGTTCATATGCAATGGTGCTCGAATTGAATCCGTATGTTTTATCTGGGTTTGGAATTAGAAAATCATCTGTACCATAAATGGTATAACTCCAGTATCTCGCTTCTGGTACGCTCCCTACTAATTTGTAATTGTGTTCCGAACTCAATTTGTCTCCATTGCTATCGACGGTAGCTGTGTAGTAAAGGACTTCTGATTCTCGCAATGCAAATAAACCCACAAGTGCAATTAGTGCTCTTTGTTTATTATTCTTTAAGTCCATGGTAGGGTTTACTCTCCATGGACCATTCCACTCCATAAAATCAACCGATTTGCTCGTCGAGCGTAATTCATTTATTGCGATACCTCCTCCCAGGATCATACACAATACGATGCCAATAAATAATTTCATCAGGCGATGTCCTTCACAGCTGATTTAAATTCTTTCCAGCTAATTTCTTTGTCAGATCTATCGTCAAATTTTTCAATTAATTTAGAAGACACTATTCCACGGATGAAGCTGCTGACTTTTGCTGATTTGAGTAAAGTTTTTACTTCGTTTCTGTTTAGGTTTTTGTCGCTATTTTTGTCGAAAAATGAAAACGCATCTTCTGGGTTTTCAAATTTTTGAGTCAAAAGAATTTTTATCTTTTTTAGTATTTCTTTTTCTTTTTTAGATGCCATAACTAATTTTTATAAAAACCGAAGTTAGTATCTTTTTTTGATTGGCTAAAATTTAAATGTGACTAGGGCTTTTAGTGCGAAGGGTGTTCTAGGTATGAGATTCGTCATGTAATCAGATAAAGTATCAAATTGTGTTTTTTCCACTCCGAATTGACTAAATTTTGAATTTGGATACTAAAGTTTATGTTGCTCCATTCAAAGGTTTAGTTGCCGTTTTGCAATTTTTAAATCACCTTCAGTATTTACATTTGTCAAAATGATGTCATTCTTAATTTGAAGAACCTTAACATCAGAATTGATGAGTACTTTTCGTGGACATGCATAGCCCATCGACAGAAATGACAATAAGTGCTGGTATGCTTTGGGTTCCCAAATGGTGAATAGTGGATCTGGAAATTCGCTGTCTGACCTAATGTAGCATGTTGCAATTTTACTCCTGTCACGTTCTTTTAATAAGCGGTTGATTGAGTCTTCATCTACAAAAGGTAAGTCAGTCGCGATAGTAAGCCATGCTGAGTTTGTATTGCTTTGAAATGCAGATAAGATACCGCCTAGTGGACCCATTCCAGAAAAACGATCGTCAATTCTTGGAATATCAAATTCGTTGTCTTGATCTGGACGTAGTGAAACATAGACATTATCACAAACGTCTTTAAGTAATGTCGACAAATGATTTACTTGGGTATCGCCATGATAATTTATAGTCGACTTATCAAAACCCATACGTTGACTTTTGCCACCAGCTAAGATGATCGCGTTAAGCGCTATTTTATTGTTGAACTTTGCAATGAGCTTTTTAGCTAACATATCTAAATTATCTGTTGAAATAATTTCAGTGTTGGCTTTGATAAATGGGTGTAAAAATGACCAAGGCTCCTCTTGCTCACTAGTCGAAATGATATATCTAAGATTGGAAAGTCGATCTGTTTTTTTAGAAAGCGACTCTTCTTTGCTTCCCAAAATTACGATCTGTTGTTCAGCTAGAAAGTGATTGCCATTGATTAATTGGATATCACTATCATTGAGCAAAATGCGGTTGTTGTATGTATTGTCCGGTTCATATCTGCGCATTTCTACATGATTATCATGTAAGGTGTTGGATATCATTCTATCATTTTCATAGGAATCACTAGAATGAGATGCATCCATGTAGCCGACGCGCAAATGTGGTTCAATATAATTATTTATTGCACGAACAAATGCTGTTATTTTATCGCAAGACGTCCCGAGTATCGCATATTCTGATCTTCCCCAATTGCCCATGTTTGGGCGATTCAAGAGTGCGTGTTTATTGTGTTTTTTCATCAGCGTATGATTAACGTTCAAAATCTGATTTACCACCAGACTTTTTTAACAAACGAATGTGTTCAATTGTTATGTCGTGTGATAACGCTTTGCACATGTCGTAAATGGTTAATGCGGCAACTGAGCATGCAGTGAGTGCTTCCATTTCCACACCAGTCTTTCCTGTTAATTTAGCAGTAGAGATGATTTGGACTTTCTGATTCTCCATCATTTTAATGCTTACATCTACTTTAGTTAATGCCAAAGGATGGCACAAAGGAATCAAGTCGCTAGTTTTTTTTGCTGCTTGAATACCAGCTATAATGGCGGTTTGAAAAACAGGTCCTTTTGCTGAATGTAATTCTGATCCATTGATTAACTGCGCAACATTTTCTGGTAAGTAGACCAGTGCCTCTGCGATTGCAGTGCGTGTTGTATCAGACTTGTCGCCGACGTCCACCATTGTTGGCTTTCCTGTAGAATCTAAATGAGTGAATTCTGCCATGATGGCAAGTTACAAATACCTTTAGAAAGAATCGTATAAAAGCTGTGCAGCAATCCTACTTATCGATTATGGAAATCGACAACTTCATCAGACTCATAGTTGTCTACGATTTTGCTTACAATCCTATTCAAATGATTAAGATCATCATCATTCAGTTCGCTCCAACCTGTTTGATAGCTTGAAAGAATTTCTTGTTGGGCTTTCAAAACGACGTGTAGTCCTTGATCACTAAGGACAATTTTATGTTTCCGCTTATCTCCGCGGAATGGTTTTCTTTCTGTGAAGTCTTTTTTACAGAGCAAATCGACGATTCGCGAAATAGTAGGAGCGTCTTTATTCGTAAGCTTGACGATGTCATTTTGCGTCATGCCTTTACTGTTGTCGTGTAATAATTCAAGTACAAACCATTGATCTGGAGTGACATTTATGCCTAATTTTTGAAAGCGTTTGATTAGATCTAATCTAATCGCTTTAGAAGCTTGGTCGAATTTATGACCATACGAGTATACATAGTTCATGTTAGTAGAAAAGAAGTAGAGTAAAAATATTAGTCTTAAAGTAGGCGCAAACATATCGAAAAAAAACCAATTGAGATTAACAAAATGCTGTTTTTCAACGTTGAGTAACCATTACGGTCATTATAAAACATGTCATTGTATTGAAAAACACTTTATTTATTTTTAAAGCAACTGTATTTCTAATTTTATTATCTCAGATAGCATTTGCTCAAAATGAGAAGTACACGGTTAACGGTTACATTAGAGATGCAACCAATGGGGAAACCTTAATTGGGGCAAATGTTTTTGTCACATCTATTGAAGCTGGTGCAGTTTCAAATGAGTATGGATTCTATTCAATTTCATTACCTGCAGGCAAGCACGATATAGTGTATTCTTATTTGGGGTATGCATCACAAACAACGACGGTGACCTTAAATCAAAATACAACCAAGGATATCGAATTGGGCTTTGAATCTAATGAGTTGGCAGAAATTGTCGTCAGTTCCAAAGCAAAAAATTCTAATGTTAGTGATTTGGAGATGAGCGTCAATAGTTTGGACATTAAGACAATCCAAAAATTACCAACGCTATTGGGTGAGGTAGAAGTGTTGAGAAGTATCCAACTATTGCCAGGTGTCAGTACGGTAGGTGAAGGAGCAGCTGGATTTAATGTGAGAGGAGGGAGTATAGATCAAAATTTGGTTTTACTGGATGAAGCACCAGTCTATAACTCGTCGCATCTATTTGGATTTTTCTCAGTTTTCAATCCAGATGCGGTCAAGGATGTCAAATTGTACAAGGGAGGAATACCTTCTCGGTATGGTGGTAGATTGTCTTCTATTTTGGATGTGCGTATGAAGGAAGGTAATTCAAAACGATTGGCATTGAATGGTGGGGTAGGCGCAATTTTCAGTCGGTTATCGGTTGAAGCTCCTTTGATCAAAGATAAAGCATCATTCATTATAGCTGGTCGTCGGTCCTATATCGATGTATTAGCCAAACCTTTTTTAGATGAGGATTTGAATGACTCCGTGTTAAATTTCTTTGACCTTACTGTAAAGACCAATTACAACATTAATGAGAAAAACAGAATCTTTTTATCTGGGTACACAGGAAGGGACAATTTTGGTTTTGGAGATCAAGCTGGATTTAATTGGGGCAACAGAACATTGACGTTCAGATGGAATCACTTATTCAGTGAGAAGTTATTTTCCAATATTACATTATTTGCAAGTGAGTATGATTACGATATCAACTTTGGTGATGATTCACAAAATATGTTTGATTGGAATGCATCCATCGTAAACTACAGCATTAAACCAGAAATGAGTTTTTATTTAAATCCCGATAATTTATTGAGATTTGGGGGACAAGGCATCATATACAAATTCGAGCCTGGAAATGCAGTTGGTGTTAGTGAAGGAGAAGTTCAAGATTTAAGTCAAGACCCAAAATATGCGATAGAGTCTGCGTTGTATATTGAAAATGAAATGAAGATTGGCAAGGCAATTGAAATAAATGCAGGTCTTAGACTGACCCACTTTAATTTTACTGGTGAAGGAGAAGCATTCACTTTTGGTGAATCACCGAGTGGTACAAGACGGCCCGTTACATCTTCAGAATCATTCAGTCAATGGGAATCAATACAACGGTATAGCAATTTGGAGCCTCGACTCTCATTCAAATATCAAATGAATGAATCAAGCTCGATCAAGGCGAGTTATATGCGAACTGCACAATACATACATCTGATTTCTAATACTGCAGCTTCGACGCCCGTGGATATATGGACACCAAGTACAAATAATTTACGACCTCAAATTGCTGATCAAGTTGCCATAGGCTACTTCAAAAATTTTAATGACAATGCTTTCGAATTTTCTGCAGAGTTATATTATAAGGATTTTGACAACCTTGTTGAATATATAGATGGTGCAGATATCCTATTGAATGAATTTATCGAAGGTGACCTTTTGGAAGGCGATGGAAGAGCATATGGCTTAGAGTTGATGTTGAAGAAAAATGCTGGTCGATTTTCTGGATGGTTGAGTTATACCTTAGCACGAACAGAACGATTGGTGCCAGGTATAAATAATAGTGAGTGGTATCCCTCTAGATTTGACCAAACACACAATTTAAGTTTGACAGGGTTTTATGAGGTGAGTAAGCGGTTTTCTGTCAGTAGTAATTTTGCCTTAATTTCTGGGACACCTGTGACCTTTGCTACTTCGCGTTTTGAACAACAAGGTTTTATTGTTCCGCATAACTTAGAAAACAGTAGAAACAATGTCCGTATTCCAACATTCCATCGACTCGATTTATCCGCAACCTTAAAAGGTAAAGACAAGCCGGGTAAAAGATGGAAAGGGGAGTGGGTCTTTTCTGTTTACAATGTGTACAGCAGACGAAATGCTTTCTCTATTTTCTTTAGACAAGATTTAGATGCTACTGAACCGGGAACCCCAGTAAATACAGAAGCAATTCGACTTAGTGTGATTGGTAATTTTATTCCTGCAATTTCTTTTAATTTTTCTTTTTAGCATGAAGCAATTTAAATACATAGCCATTATCGGAGGAATCTTTTTATTAGGGTGTGAAGATGTTGTTGATGTGGAATTGGGTGAGTTTCCTCCACAACTTGTTATCGATGCTTGGGTGAACGATATGCCTGAACTACAGGTTATCACGTTATCGGAGTCAGCGACTTATTTCGACCCGAATCAAACACCTAGAGTGGATGATGCCACTGTAACTATAATCAGAGACGATAATCAAGAATTTAATTTCCAATTCACAGAAAATGGACAGTATGTATATGATCCAACAGAGTCTGGTGTGCTAGGCGAAGTAGGGAATACATTTGAATTGCAAATACAGTATGCAGGTCAAGAATTTTGTGCCAGCACAGAACTATTTAGAGTCCCTGAGATTGAATCTATAGAACTTGAATTTAGAGACGAAATATTTTTTCCAGAAGGTATTTACGCACAATTTATTGCACGAGACTTTGTCGGTTTAGGTGATACCTACTGGATACGAACATTTAAAAATGGTGTATTCCGAAATAATCCACGAGAATTAAATATTGCATTTGATGCAGCCTTTGACGGAGGTTCTGGTATTGATGGGTTGGTCTTTATACCACCTATAAGAGATTTGGTTAATCCTGTTGATGAAAATTTCACACCTATTCCATGGTTGCCAGATGAAATAATAAAAATTGAGATCCACTCGATCAGCCAGAATGCATTTCAGTTTATGGAAATAGCCAGAGATCAAATGCAAAATGGAGATAATGGCATTTTTGCATTGCCTCTTGCCAACACGAGAAGCAATATTTCAAACTGTTCTTCTGGTGAGTTGGCTCTTGGGTTTTTCAATGTTGCATCTGTCTCTTCTGTAAGTCGTGTGATTGATATCTAATTAAAATCATACTTTAGACCCTTGCTGATATATTCTCAATTACTTCATCCTACTTCATATATATGCCAATGCAAAGTAGCATTAATGTTTGTCGATGTGGAGGCAAGTGATTTTTCTAATGCGTCTGTAATTTTACTCTCTAAATGTTCAGAACCGTATTTAGAGGTCATCGCGGAATAATTATGTTTAGAGGATAACAGCAAATGAGTAAGATTTTCTAGAGTAATGTCCACCGTTGTTTTTTCTTGCTTCGATGAGAGTTTGATTAATCCATCAGCGTGTAAGCCTGAAAAATCTTCTTTGTGGTTATATTGTTCTTTCTCATGAACCACTATTTGGTATTGTAGTGAATGTAGAATCAGAGATAAGTCTATATCAAAATCATAAATAATAATCTGTGTCCCTGGTTGGGTTATTGAAAAGAGTTTGTCTAGCAACGGCTGAGATTTCGCATAATATAGAGAGCCTGCAAATGTAACCACATCAAATACATGATTATCAAATGATTGATCAATAAGTTCGCCTTGTATGTAACGTATATGAGGATGTCTGTTTGCAAGTGATATCATCTCCTGACTAGGATCTATACCAATAACCTTATCACAGTATTTTTTTAATGCTACTGTAGAATACCCAGTTCCGCATCCAATATCTAAACCTGATGTGTATACCCTTCCAGATGGCAATGATTTTAATAGAATCAAGTCATGTAAAGGCAGTCTATAGCTTGAATAATGATGGGCAATTATCTTGTCGTAGTCATTATGTTTCATGCTTCTATTTTACTTGGAGTTTGCAGATGCTAAAAAGGATTAGACAATTCCTTACATTTTACACAGTCGTTTACCAGCTTCCACCAGTAAATCATCTGTTTTGGCAAAACACAAACGGATGGCACCAGTCTGCTTTCGATCTGCATAAAACGGAGAGACTGGTATTGCTGCAACACCGTGTTCGATAGTCATCCTTTTTGCAAATGCTGTATCTGCTTCGTCAGAAATTTGGTCATAACCATACAACTGAAAGAATGTGCCCTCTGATTGTAAAGGCGTAAATCTGGAGCCAGTTAGCGCATCCATCAATAGATCTCTTTTTTGTTGATAGAATGTAGGTAGGTACTCGTAAGTCGATGCATCTTTGAGGTATTCTGCAAGGGCGTATTGTAAAAAGGAATTGACACAGAACACATTCCATTGGTGTACTTTTCTAAATTCATCCATTAAGTAATCTGGCGCAACGCAATAACCTAATTTCCAACCTGTACTATGAAACGTCTTACCAAATGAAAATACTGCAATCGACCGTTTGAAAAGACTTGCATATCTCAAGACGCTTTGATGTTCTTGCCCGTCATAGATCAGGTGTTGATATACCTCATCACTTAAGACGATTATGTCAGTATCATTAGTCAGGTCTTGTAAAGCCAGTAGGTCATTTTTCTTCAATGTCTTCCCAATGGGATTGTGGGGCGTATTGATGATAATCATCCTTGTCTTAGACGTAATTAATGTGGAGAACTGTTCCCAGTTTATTTTAAATTCAGGCGCTTCTAAAGCATATGGGATTGCAGTTGCGCCTACAAGCTCAATCGTCGGTTGATAACAATCGTAGGCGGGTTCAATAATGATGACTTCATCTCCTTGATGTACAAAAGCATTAATGGCTGTAAATATGCCTTGAGTGGCACCAGCAAGAATGGTTAGTTCAGTCTCTGGATTTAATTGACAATGGTATGAAGATGATAACTTATGGGCAAGCGTTTCTCTTAAATCGTACAAGCCCGCCATTGGACAATATTGATTTTTACTGTTATGAAGATAATGCGAAACTAATTCCTTGAGTTTTTCAGGCGTGTCGAAGTTTGGGAATCCTTGACCAAGATTTATCGCATTATGCTTGGTAGCTAATGCAGACATTATGGTAAAAATAGTCGTTTCTCCTCCGGGTAATTTAGACTGAAACACAGGCTTTCTAGACATGAGCATCGTTTAGCCTGTAAAGCTAAGTGATTATTTTGCTTTACTCGACATCATTCAAGTTCCAATCGTATTTCAAGTAGGAAATTTTCTTAGAAGAAATATCCTCTTTGACATACTGCTGGATATAGTCTTTTAAGGAACCATGTTTAGTAAAATCTGACTTATACCAAGTAAAAATTTTGGACAGCTCTAGTTTTTCACTACCAATGACATTCTTCGTATTGTCATATAAAAAGACCTCTGCTGTTTTATCCAATTGAGCATCGAGCTTTTCTGCAACGAATGCTTCATTAAGTAAATTGGGGCATGAGGTAGAGGCACAGTTTACTGCAAAGTGAATCCTTGGCTCATCATAATTTTTGCGTAGGATGCCATGCTCGATGTTACCCAAGCTGTATGTGATGCCTTCTATGGTAATAAAATCAATGTCCCAAACTGAATTGATGAATGGCACTCCACCTTTTACCTTCTTGATACTTTCAACAGGATAGTTATCCATGATTAACTTGACAGTATACGCGTTGTATACATTTATCCAGTAGGCAATTTGCTCATCTTTTGACCAGTATTTATTATTTGGGTGATTGTCCTCTACTAAAGCAATAAATGTATTGAATTGATCTGCATCTTTTATAAATCCTTTGTAGTCAACTTTGCCATTGTCTTTGACATGCTTATTTAGCAGATTATCCCAAATGGTATAATCAATTGGCTTTGACATGGAATCGCTTGATACAGCGTCCTTCTTTTTGGCTAACACATTAATGACAGAACTGCAAGAACTTGTTATAAATAACAAACCGATTACTAAGGCTGCGTATTTCATAATAGATAACTTCGTTAAATGCATATTCAAACGCGTCACATAAAGTATTGTTGACAGAATACGGAAGAGGTGTTGTTATCGTAAAGTTAAAGGCAATTAGATTTTATACTTTGCACCTAGGCTAAATGACACAGTTCTCAGTTGTACATTTCTTGGCCCCAGAGTGGAAGCAAATAGATTTGTTGTGTACTGACTTTCAAAAAATACTTTTGCTCTATTGAATTTTCTTTCAATACCTCCACCTACAACTAAAGTTAGAAATATATTGTCGGTATAATGCCCACCTTCAATCAAGCCTTCAGGAAAATCCTCTGGTTTTAGTTCTGCGACTTCATCTCGGAAAAACTTAGGTCTAGCATTTCCGGTTGCAAGTTTATCATTTTGTTTAAAATCGGTGAACAAAACGACATTTGTTGAAATGCCACCAAAAGCGTATGGGTGAAATTTCGATTCGTGGTTGAAGTGTCTACGGTATTGAAATGGCAACGAAACTATTTCATATTTTTCAAGCGTCAGGCTTCTGAAATATATACTGACTTCCATTTCAGATTCGTCTATGTTTTCTCCAGGATCTAAAATCGCATCTCCCGGATTTATATTTGGCACTTCTAGCGCATCAACTAATCCCGGATCTAACGTTTTAGAAGAGAAAGAAGCACCAATAAGGAATTCATTAGCTCCCTTTTTAAAACCGTAATTAATACCGTTTGATAGACTCAATTCGAACAATTCACTTGTTGATTCATTAAAGGAATTCAAGTTTGGTGTTTTAAGGAAATTTATATCAACACCAGATCTAAGACCTATCCATTGCTCTTTTTTAACTTTCTCAAAGTCGTATACAGCTGGTATTGCTAAGACATTTTCGTTTATGTCCAAAGACACGAGAGCATTAGATAATGCTATTGTCTCTATTTCTTCAAGTGAACGCAGTTTTTCAGCTAGTATATCAGTATCTGCAGTTTTAGACTGTAAAGAAGCAGTCGGACTCGTACCATTAATCAGTGCAGTTTTCGACTGTAATGAAGCAGTAGGTCTCGCGCCATTATCTGTTTCAGTAGTATTTTGTTTGTCACTAGCAGATGAGCCTAGTGGCGATAGAGTTTGAACAGTACCCCTAATTTGGTCTATGATTAGTGATGATGTAGTCTTCGGTTCATTAAAGTCTTGACCAGAAGATGTTTCAATCAATCTAGTTGTTTGACTTTGTTTAGCTGATGATTCAAAAGATGCGACTGCCGCATTGGTGCTTACTACATTATTGCCAGTCGTGTATTGTACAACGGCAGGACTGATACGGTCAGTACCAATAGTTGGAATTGATTTGGGCTGTATTTCTGAGTCAACAGTGACTTGAACCTGAGAATCATTCGTAATTGACGACTCAGCCGCTGAAACAAGAATGTCATTAGACTCTGAAACATCGTTTTCAATTGCTAAATCAGTTGCAGTTGCATTTTTGATATTATTAGGGTGTAGACCCTCATTATATTCTTTCAATTGATATACACTGAAGATCAGCAATAGTAGAATGGTTACTTCGGCGATTTTTGTAGTAACAATTCTTTTCTTTAAGTTTTTCTCAAATTCTAACTTCTTCTTTAGGATTTCCCAATGAGAAGGCTCGTAGGGTACTCGATGATTTTCAAGCCTATTCCTAATTTCAGAATCAACCTGTATATCTTTATCTACTTGATTCAACGCACTTTCCATCCTACTCCAATCTGGACCGGTACTGGCATATTCATGCCCCTGCAATTTCTCTTGTAGTAGTTTGTCAAAACTCTTATCCTTCATTCTAATATTCTCCGTTTGTATAACAAGGCTTTCAACTTAGCCCTAGCTTTTACCAAATTTGATCTAGAGGTACTTTCTGTAATCCCTAGTGATTCAGCAATTTCCCTATGTGAATAGCCTTCTATAACATACATGTTAAAGACGGTTCTATAAGCATAAGTCAATTCCTGAAGGCAACCGATAATTTCTTCCGCGGATATTAAACTGATAATATCAGGATCAAGATTTTTAGCATCGAGTACCTGGTCTAAATCTTCTGTTCGTCTTCTGGTATTCTTTCTGTAAGCATCAATTGCAGTATTGATCATAATGCGACTGAGCCAAGAAGTAAACGAAGTTCCGGGTTTATACTTTCCAATATTTTTAAACACCTTGATGAATCCCTCGTGTAGAATGTCAAGTGCATCTTGCTCATTCTTTGCATAACGCATACATATGGCCATCATCCGTGGATAATGATCCATGTACAACTTCTTTTGCGCCCAGTGTTCTTCTGCTACACAGGCCGCTATGAAGTCATCTTCGTTATGATTAATACTAATAGAGTAATCCATGTATGTACTAAAAGTAACCCATTCTTCTCCAAAAAACAAGACCTCAGCCTATAAACGCTAGATTCTCCGAATTTGCTGTCCGCAACACTTCATTTATACGACGAACTGATTTGTTGTATGTCGTGGTGACTCTAGTCTTAGATCCGACACGTCAATATCAGCAACAATTGTTGTGCTGTTCTAAACCAAAATACTCGCCAGGTGAATTTTATTTGATTGCGAACAGTGGTAAAAGGGCAAACATACTGTGATTCCCATTAGATTTTTGACAAATGAATATGGCGACATTAAAAATGAAAATAAATTAAAGCCTACTGCAACCTTTGTGATAGTCTTCCCGTCTTTAGAAAAATTACCAATCAAAAACGTATTACCATGAAGTACATTTCTACAATATTATTCTTGGTCATCACAGTATCGATTTTTGGACAACGAGAAGAAACTATTTTCAATAACAGAGGCCTTTCTCTTACCGGAGTCTGGGGAGGCAGTACCAATGGCCTAGTCAGTTTTGGAGAAGAGTTTAGTTTGAACAATGGCGGTTTCTTTGCCTTTGAGCTCAATGACAATTTTCTAATCGGGTGGTCTGGCTACGGTAGTGGAGAAACCTTGTCTGACGGCACAAATGTAGACATCAAAGGAAATGATTTACTACTCGGTTATACCTTTAATTCTTATAAAGCTGTCCATCCCGTTTTATACGTCAAAGGCGGAAGAGGTGGTCTAGAAGTCAGTGGCGAATCCACACAGAATGTATCTGTCATAGAACCAAGTGCAGGAGTCGAAGTCAATGTGTTCAGATTTATGAGAGTTGGACTAGAAGGTGGCTATCGTTTTGTGACAGGCGTCAGTGGATCTGCAGTGACTGGATCGGACTTGTCATCTCCAGTTGTTGGCTTGCGATTAAAGTTTGGCTGGTCTTGGAAATAAAAAATTAAGTTAGTTATATAATAACATGGGTGCCTGCTGATTCTATTGAGTCAGCGGGCTTTTTTGATTAGTAGATAGAGAGGTACCTTCGATTCAGTAATCACTCCGTAAATTAGATCGAGAGGTACGGAGACCTTCGATTCAGTAATCACTCCGATTAAAATCTCTTTCAGGCGAAACCTGAGGCAAAGGTCTCCGTACCTCTTGCCGTATTTGAACGAAACCTGAGTCAAAGGTCTCCGTACCTCTTGCCGTATTTAATGAAACCTGAGGCAAAGATCTCCATACCTCTTGCCGTATTTGAACGAAACCTGAGTCAAAGGTCTCCGTACCTCTTGCCGTATTTGAACGAAACTTGAGGCAAAGGTCTCCGTACCTCTTGCCGTATTTGAACGAAAGTTGAGGCAAAGTCTCCGTACCTCTTGCCGTATTTGAACGAAACCTGAGTCAAAGGTCTCCATACCTCTTGCCGTAATAATTCCGATTAATTAATCTGCCTCTCTTTCCCTTCCCAATACGGTTTTCTCACATCTCTCTTCAATAATTTACCGGCGCCCGATAATGGAAAAGGGTCTGTACGAAACGCCACACTTCTTGGGCATTTGTAATTGGCAATGAATTCTTTTGTCTTACTGATGATGTCTTCTGGTGTTGCAGTTTGGCCTTCTTTTAGAATGACTTCTGCGTGCACTTGTTCGCCCCACTCGTTAGATGGAATGCCTATAACCACGACTTGGTCTACTGCTGGATGATTCATCACTGCGTTTTCTACTTCAGCAGAGTATACATTTTCACCTCCTGATACGATCATGTCTTTAACTCTGTCTACTAAGAAAACAAATCCCTCCTCATCCATATAGCCAGCGTCCCCCGTGTGTATCCAACCATTTCGAATGGATACGGCAGTTTCTTCAGGTTTGTTCCAGTAGCCTGTCATGGCATTTGGTCCACTGACTGCGATTTCGCCAATTTCGCCACTCGGTAGAGTGTTGCCATCTTCGTCTACAATTTTAATTTCAACACAACAAATGGCTTTACCTGCTGATTTTAACTTTCCAGCATTGGGACCTTCTGTCACGTGGTATTCTGGGCCTAGCAAAGTGGCTAGTGGAGCAAGTTCTGTTTGACCATATCCTTGTGCGAAAGAAGCACTGGAAAATGTATTCATTGCTTGGATTAACACACTTTCTGCTATTGGAGATGCCCCATATAAGATGAATTGGAGTGATGATAAATCTGCCGTTTTGACATCAGGGTGATTGATTGTCATTTGGATCATTACTGGGACTAATACTGCATGTGTTGCTTTGTACTGTTCAATTGCTTTAATCGTACCATCTGGGGTAAACATAGGCATGAAACAGTGTGTGGCACCAGCTAAAATACCGCCTTGACTCATTGCCCCATCTGCAAGGTGAAACATTGGAGCTGAATGCAAAATTCTGTGAGTTTCTTTCAAACCGACTTCTGTTACTAATGCAATCGCGCTTGACCAAACATTGGTGTGAGTCAACATCACTCCTTTGGGAAAACCAGTCGTCCCTCCAGTATAATAAATGCCAGCAAGATCATCATTATTTCTGTAGGAATCTTCTGCAGGTTGATTATCAGCGATGAGTTGTTCATAGTTGATGCAGCCATCAGGTAGATAACCATCGCCTATATAGATTATGTGGTCAAGTTCGACATCATTGTCTCGGAGTGCAGGTATCATTTTCGCGAAAGCGTCATCCACAACCAACACTTTGACCCCAGCATCTTTGAGAGAATAGGCATTTTCTACTGGCGACCATCTGATGTTTAATGGTACGACACAAGCACCGGCCCATGGAACCCCAAAGTAATATTCAAAGTATCTGTCTGAGTTCAAAGCCAAGATTGCGACTCGATCACCATTATCAACACCAAGTCCTCGTAAACCCTCAGCGAATCTCGAAATGCGATCTTTGAACTCTAACCATGTGTGTTGGCGATCACCTTGAATGGTTGCGATTTTATTTCCTCTTATTTGTGCGTTCCTATGTACAGCTTGTGTTAAATAAAACATGTATAGATATTTTAGCATTAAAATAATCGAACGGATAGACTTTAAAGAATATCCAGACTAAAACTCGTTTTTATTACTGATTAAATTTACAATGGTTTAGAGGGGCACTTTAATAGGATTGTGTATTTTTATGGAAACAGATAAAATGAAAAAACGTAGAGAATTTTTAAAATCCGGAGTTGCTCTTGGAGCATCAGCACTTGGCCTTGGTATGTTGGGTTGTAAAAATGAAACATCAAAAGCAACAGGAGCTGTGAAAGAAGCAGCTAAGACGATAGCCAAAGGCGGCGACATCAAATCATTTGGTGTGCAGTTGTATACTTTAAGAGATGTGATTGAAGAGGATCCGATAGCCACAATCAGGCAGTTAGCAGCTATGGGTTATACCCAGATTGAAAGCTATGACGGCAAGCAAGGGTTCATGTGGAATCATACGGCTAAAGAGTTTAAGTCCGTATTAAATGATCTGGGTTTGAAAATGGCGTCTAGTCATATCAATATAAATGAGAATTTAGAGCAGAAAATAGACCAGGCTGCAGAGGTGGGAATGGAATATGTCATCTGTCCATACATTGGCCCGCAGACGAGTAAAGATGCTTGGAAAAAAGTAACAGAGAGATTTAATAAGTGCGGCGAAATGTGTAAAAAAGGCGGTGTTCAATTTGCCTATCACAATCATGCTTATTCTTTTGTTCCTTTTTCAGGAATGATCCCACACGATTTCCTGATGGAAAATACTGATCCCGAATTGGTCAAACATCAAATGGATATTTATTGGGTCGTGACAGGTGGAGCTGATCCGGTTGAATATTTAGAAAAATATCCGAATCGATTCAAACTGGTTCACGTCAAAGACAGAATGAAAGACGCTGGAGATGAGCAAGCAGCCTCTTGTGATATAGGTACAGGAATCATTGATTTCCCCAAAATATTAAAAGTGGCACAAGCACAAGGCGTAGATCACTTTATTGTAGAGCAGGAGCGATACGATAATTCTACTCCAATGAAGAGTGTCAAAGTAGGTGCCGAGTATATGAAGAAATTGACATTCGCTTAAGCAGAACCTCTAAGTGTTTGAATGACAATAGTCGGGTCGAGATATTCTTCTAATAGGATAATCTTGCCTTCTTTATTTACCTTGCCAATGATGCAAGCTGGAAACGCAATTGTTTTTCCCCGAATGGTTAGTTGCGTGATGTGTTGTTCGATGAATCCATCTTGCCCAATGACTTGTACGCGTCTATCTTTATATACAGGCTTACCCAATGACGATAATGGACCATTTTCTAAAATGTGAATAAACTGTTCTGGATTTACTGCAGTTGGCGTACCTATTTGTTGAATGATTTTGGCATCATGGGCAAAAAGGGTTTTGGTTAATGTATAGTCCCCAGATTGGAATGATTCGAAAAGGGTGTCGGCGATTTGATTTAGCTGATGTGTTTGATTCATTGTATTAAATATAAAACCTTTTTTAAGGAAATTGAATCTATGTAAATTGGCACATTGGTAATAAAAAAAGGAATTATCTTTTTAACTGCATTTACTACACTGAAAAAGAATAAAGGTTTGTCGATACACGCGAATACTTAAACTAAATCCAAAAATGAATTTTAATCACTAGAATTTTAAAATTTACATTTATATAATGATGTTACTTCAAGAACATATTTAAAACGCTTCGATATGATAAATGAAATTAATGTCAAGGATTTTTTCAATTTTAATTTAAGGCAAATCACTTTGATGAGTTTATGTTTAGTTTAGAAAAAAAGGCTGTCTTTATAAGACAGCCTCTTTACACACAGAGATTTATTTTTTATGACCTCATTCTTTGGAGCCTTGGTCTTCTAGAAGTCCATTTGATTTCGTTGTTCCACTTGACGCGGTCAGGTTAGAAGGGCTTGAGGTTAGTGAATGCCATTGACCATTCATATATCCTTCAAAGTCCTGTCCTGTAAATCTGATTGAGCCTTCGATTTCACAATTTGTATTTTCTACTCGAATAGCTCCTTCGACTTCGTGTAGTTGATTGCAAAGAGGTTCTTTAGATTGTACGTTAGTGAATCCAGAGTTGTTGTCATCAATATTGACATCACTAAAGTCAGTAAGTCTAGAAGGAATTAAAAATATCTCCAGATAGGGAGTGGCGCTTGGATCAATTCCAGATGATACAGTAGAAGTAAATGACTTGACTGTGCTTTCACCTGGTTGAAGAATGATTTGACCGCAACTGATGACAGTTCCGCCA
>CALLFA010000048.1 GCA_937997635.1 uncultured Saprospiraceae bacterium
CCAAAAAAGTCAGAGGAGCCTTTAATCAACTGTTTGTCCTTATCAGAAAATCTTGGCAGCCTGTCGCCGACTCCTTTACGCATGGATTCTGGATAATCTCCAAAGTAAATAGGATCAGCAAACCACCCAAGATAAAATTCAAGGGCTCTTTGTGCTGCTTTTATATCTGCATCACTATCCGTCAAAGGTTCTCGCCAATCACAATTATTGGTAATGCCAATTCTACCATGTTGTTGTGATTGATATTTACGTCGATATACTTCCACCGCTCTGGCGTGAGCTCTTAACAAATTATGTCCTGCCAAATATGGTTCAGAATTGGAGCTTCTGCCTGGAGCAAATATACCTTGACCATAACCTAACATAGCCACGACCCAAGATTCATTGATGGTAATCCAATTTTTGACTCGATCACCAAATGCTGCAAAACAGATATCTGCATAATCAGCAAAAAAATCTGCTATTTTATGGCCAGTCCAGCCATCGTATTCAAATTGTAAGGCGAGTGGCAAATCCCAATGATACAATGTCACCCATGGTTCGATGTCATTCTCTAATAAAGTATCAATGATGGCATTATAAAATGCTATGCCTTCCTTATTTCCTTCGCCTCTTCCAGTCGGTTGAATCCTCGGCCAAGAAATTGAAAATCGATATGCCTTTAATCCCATATCTTTCATCAGGGCGATGTCTTCTCTAAATTTATGAAAATGGTCACATGCAGTATCACCTGTATCTCCATTATAAACTTTAGTTGGTATTTGACAAAACGCATCCCAAATAGATGGTCCTTTACCACCTTCTTTAGAACCTCCTTCAATTTGAAATGAAGATGTGGCTGTACCCCAAATAAATGTATCTGGAAATTTTATCATTTTTACATTGGTTAAAATTCTCCGTTTGCTAATTCAATTTTTCTTCGACTATTTAGTTCGGTTGTAATTTCATTCATTTTATTACTCGTCAATGGATAAAACAACATAAAAAATGCTGCTAATACGGCCATTATAGAAGGCACCCAACTCATCAACATTTTGATGCCAGGAAATGATTGTTCAATCGACAAAGCATTAGTTCCATCATAATTGTAAGAGGCCAAAATAAATCCAATAATCGCACCTGCAATACCTCCTCCAAATTTAGTCGCAAATGATCCCGCAGAATAAATAAGTCCAGTAGCTCTTCTTTCATTTTTCCATTCTGAGAAATCTGCTACATCACCCAACATAACGAAAAAGAGAGTAGGGAAAATAGCTGCTGCAAATTCTGATAAAATCCCCAAGACAAAAATACCTGTTATATCTGTTGGGCCACAAAACCATAATAATGCATTTACTATAGCAGAAAAAAGTAAGGCATAAATAAATAAATTTCGTTTGCCTAATCGATTACTCAATGGTGCGGTAGCAAATGCTCCAGCAATAGATACTAGACCTAAGCCTACCAAGTAAGAAGCGGATAATAATTCATCATTTAAATAATGGGTAAAGTAAATGATGACAATCCCCTGTTTGATCGCATTATAAATATTGAATAATAAACCGATGACGATTAATACCATCCATGGTCTATTTGTAAGCAAATTTTTGAAATCAGCTCCTAAATTTGACCGCTGAGATTTAGGAGGTAATACTCGTTCCTTTGTTGTAAAAAAAGTGACAATCATCAACAGAGCCAACAAGACTGACATGATATACATCGAAGTGCTGTATCCCTTTTTTTGATCTATTATGGTGAAACTATTTGCAGTCAACCCTTTCTCTCCATTAACAATAAAAGAGTAGGTACTACCAGATTCCATTTGAAAATTCTTTCTTTTCGTTGCTTCTTCATTTAGATTGTCATTCCATTGAAAAGTAGCTATACCATTGTTGGTTTTTATCCCTACACTTTCGACATCTTTGGTTGCAGTTATTTCTACTTTATAGCTTTCTTCATCAATTTCAGACAGGTTGATGTTAGGAGCTACATTGCCAAAATGAGCAACTAAAAAAAGTAATGACGCTTGTACCAACATGCCGCCGGCAAATGCTCCAGACATTCGAAATGAGCCTATAGAGGTTCGCTCTTTATCATCCCCTGTCATGACCCCCATTAAAGCACCATAAGGAATATTATTAGCAGTGTATATTAATGTGAATAAGATATAAGATACATACGCATAGATCATTTTACCACCTTCATCAAAATTTGGTGTGGTAAACAGCAATGCCAATATCAATCCCAAAGGGATTGCAGTCCATAAAATCCATGGTCTGAATTTTCCATGTTTTGAATTCGTGTGGTCTCCGATTACACCCATCACCACATCGCTAATACCATCACTGAATCTGGCTGTCAAAAGAACTAGACCAGCAGATGCTGGACTCAAACCAAAAACATCCGTATAAAAGATAAATAGAAAGGTTGCAACACCCCTCCAAGCAATATTCGCTGCAGCATCACCTAGACCATAGCCAAGCTTTTCAACAATTGGAACTGTGTGCTTCGACATTCTACATTATTTTGTGTTAAATAAGAATGGTTACTTTGGATAGGTCACGAACAAAATCCAGGGTTAAGGAATTAATTCGAGTATAAGAATAGCACATTTTTTTATAACTCACAGCTTTGCAGCCCACATTTCGATTTCCACTAAAAGAGTCATCAGCAAAGGAGTCTGTACTGCTGTGCGCACTGGAAGCGGCTGATTAAAATAGGTTTTATAGACTTCATTAAATCTAGGCCAGTTGTCGAGATCGGTCAAGTACACATTACACTTGAATACATCATTTAATGTACAGCCTCCATCTGCCAATTGTTTTGCACAATTTTGCATGGTCAGATGGGTTTGTTCTTCTATGGTATCGCCGATGACATTGCCATCTAGATCAATGGCGGCCTGACCAGAAATAACAACTAGTTTGGATGGGTTAATTTCCAATACTGGTGAATATGGTCCTGCAGTAATGTGTTGGCCAGCTTGCTTAGGTATGCTGATCGCTGGTGTCACTGATGTGGGATTCCCACCCATTGGATATGGTAAGTAGCCAGTAAAGCCTTGTATTTTCCAAGCGCCATTTTTCTTTTGACAACGATACAGGGTTTGCCAATTAAGCCGAACTGATGTCCCATCACTGGCAAGCACTTGACCATCGAACTTTTTATGCGCAACTGCAACATCTCCTTGAACATCTATGTCTCTCAGATTAGTCGCTTTATAAAAGGCCTCTTCATAATCTTCCGCCCACTCTGTTTTACTAAAATCTTCCGCTTGCTTAAGCCATTCGATTTTGTAATCCTCAAGTGTTGCAAAATTTAATATCCAAGCATCAGGGTTGTCTTTTGCTGCACCGTCAATGCCCATAAATGATTCTTCGATAAAATCATCTTGGACCATGGTCCAGTCTTGTTGGCAAAAGGCGATAATGTCTCTTTCCACCAACATTTCCCAGATGTCATGTCTATCGGTATTTGGTGCGAATGGGTTTTTATATTGACTTTTTTCCATAAATCCTTTTTCATTTTTTAGTGACAAATGCTTTATTGAAAAGCATGCTAGTCGTACCTGCATCGACATATATTGTTTGTCCTGTGATGGCTCGGCTATTTTCAGATAATAAAAAGGCAGCAGCACGACCACAATCGATGGGTTCTATTAATTTGTGCAACACCTGTTGGTCTTGAATAAAATCTTCTACCCATTGTTGCGGATCTGTAGCCCATTGTTTTATCAAATCCAGATTTTGTTCCGCATGTACCATACCCGGTGCAATAGCATTACAACGGATATTGTGCTGTCCTAATTCGTATGCGAGCGCTCGGGTAAACCCTTCCACTGCATTTTTAGAAGACGCGTAGGTAGAGTAATTGGGTTGGCTTGCAAATGCATGAACGGAAGATACGTTTACAATATTCCCTGTACGTTTGTTATCAAGTAATTGTTGCACAAAATATTTGGTGACCCGCCACACGCCTTTCATATTCACATCATACAAACTGTCGTATTCTTCTTCTGTGATTTCATGAACAGCTTTAGTGAGGCCAACACCAGCATTATTTACCAAACCATCAATCACCCCTACTTTAGTTGCGATCTGATCAAACATTTTCTCTACTTCTTCCTTCTGTCTCAAATCCGCTTTGAATCCAATTGCATTTGTAAACTGATCAACAGCTTTATCTATTTTATTTTGATCAATGTCGTTGATGATGATCCTCGCTCCTACCTCCTCCAATGCCTGGCACACTCCAAAGCCGACTCCTACGCCAGCAGCACCAGTGACAAGAATTGTAGATTGACTGAGATTCATGTATTGTTGATATGTAGTCGACTAAGATAGGTTTATCACTTTGGAATGATACAAAAGCCTCATGAAATCATTTAAAAAGAATTCTCAATTGAATAATTTTTCACGGTTTTTGATTCAAAAACCCGTGCCAAATTGCTTTCACGTATATCTACCACCACAGGAAAAATCCCGTGGCTACCAAGATTTAGTACCTACGGCACTTTTACAATTACAATTAAAAGGAAATAATAATCCAATTCTATTCGCGAGTTTATACATGACATCTTCGTAGATGTTTTAATTAGTCAATGGAATAAATTTTACAAGGTTTTTGATTCAAAAACCCGCGCCAAATTGCTTTCACGTATATATACCACCACGGGAAAAATCCTGTGGCTACCAAGATTTAGTACCTACGGCACTTTTACAATTACAATTAAAAGGAAATAATAATCCAGTTCTATTCGCGAGTTTATACATGACATCTTCGTAGATGTTTTAATTAGTCAATGGAATAAATTTTTCACGGTTTTTGATTCAAAAACGCGCGCCAAATTGCTTTCACGTATATCTATCACCACGAGAAAAATCTCATGGCTACCAAGATTTAGTACCTACGGCACTTTTACGATTACATTTAAAAGACGATAAACTACCTGTTTTATGCGCACACTTGTATATGACTTTTTCGTAAAACTTTTAATTCCTCAAAGAATAAATTATGTTCGACTTTTAATTAGAAAATGAGAGCGAAATTGCTTTTACTTCCATCTATCACCACGAGAAAAATCACGTGGCTACCAAGATTTAGTACCTACGGCACTTTTACGATTACATTTAAAAGACAATAAACCACTTGTCTTTATTCGCGTATGTGTAAATGGTAATGATGCATTCATATCACATAACACCAAACTTAGCATAAGCTTCCACTGTACTCATCCCATTTTCAATGGCCTTCTTTAATTTGCTTTCGGTCGTCGCTTTTTCAAAAGCCAAATGAATCACTTTTTCTTCCACATCTTTAGGAATAACGAGTACACCATCCCGATCTCCAAATACAATATCTCCTGGATTGATCGCCACCCCATTCATCTCGATCGAACAATTGAAATCGACGACTTTTCCTCTCACACCTTGATCTTGCGCATAGGCACCAAACGAAAAGCATGGCAACCCGACGTTTAATACTCCTTCTGAATCTCTGTGGTACCCGTCCAAAACAGCCCCTGCTGCTTTCAGATGTCTGGCTCTTGTACTCATCATCTCGCCCCATAATGCATACGATGGACTCGAACCAGTGCAGATGTACACATCATTTTCTTGCAAAGAATCCAAGGCCTCGAACATGACACCGAAGTCTTTATCTTCCAATGATTTTTCTGTTATAAGCGCGTGTCCTATATCTGCCTCTTTGACTGGCATTGCTCGTCCGACAATGATCATGCTGTTGTCAATTGCTTGGATGTCGGGAGACAAAAATTGATGTTGCAAATTCATAGTATCCATCACATCACCCAAGACCGCAGAAAACAATTGGGTCTTCATGATTGTGAACAATTCGCTATCGGATGTCCAGGCAAGTGTCATTTGCTTTTGATTTCGTTTAACTTTAAAATAAGAGAGCTGTCTTGATTTCGAAGCCAAAGGAATCTATTGTCACTAATCGGCAAAATATCTCTTACTTCGCCTTGCACACCTAGTGAAGACGATCCTCTTCCCGATGTAGTAAAAGATCCATTGCCCTCACCAATTAATAATGTTCCCTTATTGGATAGGTTTTGGCCTAGTTGTTCCATCGCACCAATTTGATTACCTCCAAGTAATAGATCATCATTTCCGTCTCCATTAATGTCAGTAGAATGGACAGCATATATTGGCGACTGTTGTGCTTCCCAATTTAAATCAGAGATTGTGAATGAACGCTTTTTGTTATTGATCAATAGGCTGGTGGCTAATGTGTACACCTTTCTGTCTGGAGACTGCTGTAACTGCTCTAGTCCGATGATATCTTCCACAGTCGCAGAAGCATAGTCCGAGTAAGAGTTGAATTTCTTTTTTAGCGAAGGCATTTGCTTCAACAAATCGTCTCGAAATGCATAGGGATAACCTTTTCCATTTGTTGTTTTGCACAAAATAGGATCGATTGTTCCATTCTGATCGTAATCACCAGCATACAATTTTAATGGCTCAATGCTATCCGCTTTGAGTTGAGAATTGAGTCCATAATTACCAAGTACTGCATCGGGATATCCATCATTATTCGCATCTAAAAGTTCAATAGTATTCCATAAGCCTGATGAATTGTCTATGTGTGAAACTGTAAAATGGTCGCCTTCATTTTGGCAAATTGTCACTGGCATCCAATGTCCAACGACAATTAAATCTTCGTCCCCATCCTGGTCATAATCGACCCATTGTGCATCCATCACCACTTGATTGGAATCCAAGTCTGGAATTTTTTCGGAAATGCGATTTGTGAATTTACCAGACCCATCATTTTCCAATAACACACTAGGTGAACTTTCTGGATATTGTCTTGACTTTGCAAATCCACCAATAAATAAATCAACATCACCATCTCCATCGTAATCATTTGGGCGCACAACTGAATGGCTTTTTCCTGCGTCTGCTATTTTTTCACTTTCGTAAAATGTCCCGTTACCTTTATTTAGAAATAACATATCCATCCGAGATTTATCATCCGTCTGAGTGTAATTTTCATAAGTCACATACAAGTCTACATCTCCATCTCCATCAGCATCAAAAAAAGAGGCATCTTTCTCCCCAGCAGTTTGTTGGTGATGATTAAATGTAAATGCCTTTTGGAATGAGCCGTCACTTTTCTGATAATACAATTGACCTGCAGTATTATCAGTTGCACAAATGTATACATCCAGCCGCCCATCTTGATTCACATCAGCGACTGCTCCTTTGGGACCATAATCGGAGAGTTTAAATGGCAATAACGCTTGTTGGTCAAAATCAGAATAATTGCTGTCTTCATGGGCAAATGGGAATGCTTCTTCAGTCTCTCGAATTAAAATGCTTTGATTATTAACCTCATCTTGTTCTGAATGCTTACTTGCATCGTATAGCAATGTAATGTCTCCCGACCCAGTTAGATCTTGCGTTTGATAAACACCATCGCTCCACAGGGCCGAAATACTAGAAGCTTCTTTGACTGTCTTTTCTGCAAATAAAATTAAGGGTTCTACAGATGATTGAAAGCCGCGAGCGAGGTTAAGTTTTTTGCAAACGATTACCTCTTTTTTGGCATTTAATAAACAGACATTTGCGCCAATGGCAAACTGATTTGTCTTTGATCCTTTTAAGACTACCCTTACTGAAGATTTACCAGTTCGTTCAACAGTATTGTTTTTATACAAGCTGATTTTATCATTGACATTATTAACAACTAAATCCAAATCTCCATCAGCATCCAGGTCGGCATAGGCTGCACCGTTGGATAAGTGTGCTTCGTCAAAGCCGCTGTGTTCTGTCATATGTTCAAACTGGAGTTGACCTTTATTTTCAAAAAAATAATTAGAGACATCAATTGATGGAATTTTTGAAATCAGATCAGACACATCAACTGCTGATTGATTTTTCTGATTTTGAATCTGTTCATTTGCCGCGTATGCCATGAAGTCCATATTGGTATAATCAGCTTTATATCCATTTGTGATAAACACATCATTATCACCATCCAAATCAAAATCTTCAATCAGGCTAGCCCAACTCCAATCAGTATTTGACAGTCCTGCAAGCTGACCAACTTCAGAGAATGTACCATCTCCGTTATTCAGTTGCAGCATATTTCGCATACTTTGTTTGTGAAATCCAATTTGATAAAGTTGCTGTTTCTTTTGATAATTGTCGGAACCAGAAGTCATCTGGATGCGCGCGTGTTCTTCAGGAAGCATATCCAAAGTCAAAATATCTGGCAATCCATCTTGATTGATGTCAGCGATGTCATTGCCCATAGAAAAGAGGGATGTTTGATCCAACATGTTTTTCACTTCATTGTTAAAAGTTCCGTCCTGTTGATTGATGTACACATAGTCCTCTTCGTTGTAATCATTGCTGACATAAATGTCTGGCCATCCATCACCATTTAGGTCGTCAACTCCAACACCCAAGCCAAAACCCAATACAGAACTTTGGATGCCTGCTTGCTCCGTGACATCATAAAATCGACCAATCATTTCTTCTCCTTGTACAAATAAATCATTGCGATACAACCGATCACCATAAGCCTTATTTTCCTGATTTTTATACTGCGATAGATTTTTAGAAAAGCCCGCATATTGTTGTACAGAGTGATTCAGTAAATACATATCCAAATCACCATCTCGATCGTAATCTAGAAAGGCTGCTTGTGTCGAATACCCTTGGTCGTCGAGTCCAAGTAACGCACTACTTTCTGAAAATGTCAAATTTCGGTTATTCAGAAACAATTGATTTTTGCGTCTGACACCTAGGGCTGCCGCTGACCGACAGATGTAAATATCCAACCAACCATCGGCATTGACATCAACCATTGTCACACCAGTATTCCAAAGTCCATCTGCGCTAACACCCGCGGAGGCAGCGATCTCTTTAAATTTTAAATCACCCTGATTGAGGTATAAGTGGCTGGCCATCATATTGCCTGTACAGTAAATGTCTGGCAGACCATCATTGTTGATGTCGCCAATGGCAATACCACCTCCATTATAGAAATAGCCGAAAGTAAGCACGTTAAATTCTTCTGATTCTCGAACTAGATTTTTGAAGGTGATGTTGGAGAGAGAAGAAGAAACCTCTGAGAACAATCCTTGGGGTTCGGTTGTGCAAGAGCTTAGGGAAATGATTGCGCTTAAGGTGATAAAAAGGACAGTTAATCTTATCATCATATACTCTAGCAAAATAATGAAATAAACTCGGAGGAACAGTAAGAGATAAAGAAATATTAAGAGTAGAATAGTAAGTTCGAACCATTAAGTATCCTGGATGAACCATTTAGAAATTAAGGATCTATTACTGCAGGCGTTTGCTTTTTTGCAAAAGAAGAACAGTAAGTCTTGTCGGATAGAAAACTTTTGTCCCCAACAAGCGAGTTTGCGAACGACCTAAAAGCATAGCGTCCTACAAAAAAAGGCCCGTCAAAACTGACAGGCCATTATAATTCAAGATTGTTTAAAGTAAGACTATGAGCAAATTAGCTCACAGAAACGTTCACTGCATTCAATCCTTTTTGTCCTTCTTCAACATCAAAAGAGACTTTGTCTCCTTCGTGAAGCTGCGTTCCATTTAACGCATTCGCATGAACAAACACGTCTTTAGAACCATCATCAGGTGTGATAAATCCGAAGCCTTTAGCATCGTTGAAAAATTTTACTGTACCAGTACTCATTATAAATTATATAAAAATGTAAAGAGGCGAGTTATTAACGTAATAACCCTACCACGGGAGTATAACGCTAGCTTTGTCAAAATAGTTGCTATTTATCCATTTTACTTCCAATACTATCATTTAGACCTCTATTTGTTACGAAAAAGGCTGATTCGAGAGTCTTTTGGACCAGCATTCTGGTATAAATGACCATTATATTGTCATCTACGCTTATTGGTTTTGGCCTCAGTGTTCTTTCATCATCTATTCTCAGACCCAGTAATTTCTACATAATGTATAAAATTCAAGTTGTATAATTCACTATTTATTTTCTTGAAGATGAAATAAATATTTGGACTTAACTCCAATACTAGCTTACGCCCCTTCAGGGCTTTGGTACAATAACGACATCATACCAATGGCGTAGCCATTGGCTATATGCTTTGCGCCCTTTCAGGGCTAACACATTTTAATAGCAATGTATATCAATAGCATTATTAATACTAAGATTATAATTGATCGATAAAAAACAAATACCCCAACGATGTCCCATCCTAGTGATGTTGAGTTTAGGAGTCCCAACGGGACGACCTAGAGTTTAGATAATTTGCAAATAAACAAGGTCGTCCCGTTGGGACTCCTCATCGAAACATAACATCTGCAGGGGGCGATGTCCCCCGCTATTGATGATACCCCTTTGGGGTATTGCAGGCTAATAAGAGTTAATAGAATATTTAGCCTATTGATTCTTTTATAAAAATAATTGATGATCGTAAACCAAAACAAGTACCCCAACGGGGTTACATCATTAGGATGGGACATCGTCCCATCCTGGTGATGTTGTGTTTAGGAGTCCCAAGGGGACGACCTAGAGTTTGGACAATTTGCAAATAAACAAGGTCGTCCCGTTGGGACTCCTCGTCGAAACATAACATCTGCGAGGGACGATGTCCCACGCTATTGATAGCCCTTTGGGGTATTGCAGGCTAAAAAGAGTTAATAGCTAATTGTATTTAGGTTAAAAGCTCTGAAAGGGCGCTAGACAATAGCCAAGGGTGCAACCCTTGGTAAAAGAATTATTGTATAACATAAGCCCTGAAAGGGCGTAAGCAAAAACACCATGAGTCAGCAAAAAATATTTCTCTTAGTTTAAGAATTTCTTTAACTGTAATCCCTAACAACTAAATCCATTTGACTATTTTAATTTAACACGTGGATTTAGACAAGATTTGTCATACCATCAATGTGCGCTGTTCAGAAATGAAGCGGTAACATTAATAGATAATGTTGATGGCTTTCTTGTTGCTAACAATTTCATTTCTGATGTGACAAATATTGGTATCGATGCGGCTAGTAAACAATGCAGCCATCAATGGGTCAGTCTCTGTTTATCAACATCTGAAAGTGGGTGTTCGTGAAGTCACAAATTTTGACTATAAATAGTAATGCAATTGATCAGATTTTAATAAACTTTTTGGTAACAACATTTTCGCCATTAATGACTCTTACAAAATAAATCCCTTCTGTAAAATCAATAAGGTCAACGGTGAGTAGACCTTCATCTACAGAGTTAAGTGATTTTAGTAATTTCCCATTTGAGGATATCAATTCTATTGATGTATTATTAAATGGGATATTGACATTCAACATTGAGGTCGCTGGATTTGGGAAAATGGAAACAGTTAAATCTTCATGTTGATTATTTCTTCGTTCTACTTCTTCCAATCCGGTCCCACAAGCGAATGTTCTTCCAATCTCAGTTAAACCATATGCCTCTATACATCTGAAAGATTCTGTCTGGTTGCAGTAAAAGGTCCCATCTTGAAAATATAAACTTGAAGCGTCTTCCGTTTCTATAAAAATGAATGTAAAGATACCAGATATGTATTCTGTAATTGTGCCTGTGACACAATCAGGTGGTATGACCGAACCTAACCAAGCGTAATCAGAAAATAAGTCAGCTGATGTTTCTTGTTCATTGGTTTGCTCCTCAGTGGAATCTGATCCACAAGACCAGGTATTTGTGATTTGATCTTGGCTCAAATTGTATAAAGGCCTACAATCTCTTGAACTTGTACTCAGACAAAACACTGTACCGTCGTCAAAGTAAAGTGTACCTGCATCATCACTAATGACATACAAATAAGCAAACGCACCTAAATCATATTCTTCAATCAAACAAGCAGAAGACAGGTCAACATTTTGCAGCCACGGATATTGTTGAATGGCATCGTTACTCGATTGTTCATCATCTTCTTCATCCTCAAGCTCTTCTTCAACTTCAGTGGCCATGTCTTCTACACATGTCCACCCATTAGATAGTCGATCATCTGTCAAATTATATACAGATCTGCAATCTGTCGTTGCTGTTGTCTGACAAAAGAAAGTCCCATCATCTAGATACACTCTACCATCTGAAAAGTAAACAAATGCAAAAGAGCCAAAATCAAATTCTGAAATGGTAAGTTCACTACAATTATCACCAATTATGTTTGAATTGATCCACGGGTAAACTTCTTGAAATAATTGTGGAGTACTATCGGAGTTCCCCATATTTTCCTCTTCATTTTCCTCTTCATTTTCCTCCTCATTTTCCTCCTCAGTTTCTTCCATATTTTCTTCTTCGGTTTCTTCCATATCTTCCTCTTCAGATTCTTCCATCTCCGCTTGATCTTCATTATTTGAATTAGGGTCACAAATGTTTGTGAAGCCAAATAAATCACCACCCGCTTTAACGATTAAATCACTATCGTTTATCGTAAAGACATCGAAAGACCTTCTAAATCTTGAATCGATATTATCGACTATGAGTGAATGTAATGGCTCAAGTGGATAACCCACAAATATTTGCATGACATCATCAAAGAGAAACACAGAGTATTGACACATACTATTAATATCGCCATGAATCTGCTCAATTATTTCTGACCTATCTCTAACTAGACTTTCTGAATATATTCGTCGTGTTGAAGTTAAAAAGCCCATTCGATAACCTTCCTCTGTTATAGTCAGATATTCATCTCTGTCTAAAAAATTTAGTTCAGTTTCATAAAAGTTTATTTCGCTTGGAGAACTAAACCAAAATTCATCGGTAAAATATCTTGATTGCCACATAACACCATTCTCATCCATAGGTTGGATTGGCTCAATTAAAATAGAATCAGAATACAAATTTATAAAGTGACCATCAAGTACAATAACATTGACATTTTCTCTAATTGAAAATTCCATCTCTTCCAATAATAATGTTGCAGAAAGAAATCCCCGTCGATTATTAATAAATAAGTCATCATCATTAATGAGTAAGGTATTATCATCTATTTGAAATACAGTTCCATCATCAAAACAAATATCTGTCAAGTCAGGATCAAGGGCTAAGCTAGATACAAGAGTACCATCGAGGTCAATAGCGTCAAAGCTATTTGTAAATGAAAAGTCGATATGTTTTATTAAACCATTATCATAGAAATTAATTGAGCAATCCGCTATCCAATTATCTGGATACTCTATTGTCCTTAAAAGTTGTCCATCTGTAGTCCGTATTTCTGATTTCCAAAATCCAATAAAAAGCATTTGATCACTATCTAAAGCAATTATTTCTTGAATTGAGATTTCATCGTCCAAAGTCCATGATGGTTCTTGAGCATAACTAGCATTGCTAATTCCAAAAATGAAAATGGATACGAAAGCTGTCAAAAATTTAAATGATTGCATAATTGTGTCTTATTAAGTTATCTGGACCAAATATAGTATTTATGTCAATATTATAAGTACTGTTCGTAAAACTCACTTTTGGGGCGTTCGCAAACTAGCTTGTTGGGCGCTCGTAAATTCACTTGTTGGGGTGTTCGCAAATCCAATTGTTATAACACCAATATCAACCTAAAAAATCACAAAAGTTTAATTAACTTCAAGGCTCTACTATTAACTACATGAATTGATATGAGACGTGAGATTTCTGACATCGTTGAATTAACCGAAGACATTTCCGGATCACATCTCTGGAGTGAAGATCTCGCTCCAGTCCCGAAAGATCTACGGACGTGGTCCATGTGGAATCTTGCCGCACTTTGGGTTGGGATGGCTGTAAGTATCCCCACTTACCTACTTGCTTCCTACATGATCAAAGGAGGGATGAGTTGGGTCGAATCTTTAGTCATTATAGGTCTAGCAAATCTCATCATCACCTTGCCAATGGTCTTAAATGGTCATGCCGGTGTGAAGTACGGCATCCCTTTTCCAGTCATTGGTCGGTCTTCTTTTGGGATTAAGGGCATCCATTTGCCAGCGATAGTTCGCGCCTTGGTAGCCTGTGGTTGGTTTGGCATTCAGACGTGGATTGGTGGGTTGGCGATCTATGCTATTTTTAATGCCCTTACGGGAAATGAAGGCAGCCTTGATCTGACCTTCGGAAAGTTTGTTTCTTTCGGCATATTCTGGTTGATCAACTTATATTTTATTTGGAAAGGTACAGAAAGCATAAAATTTCTAGAACAATACGCCGCGCCTATCCTCATCCTGATGGGAATTGTACTCATTGGTTGGGGCGCAAAACAAGCGGACGGATTTGGTATTGTGCTTGATCAAAGCAAGCAATTGTCACAACCAACCGCCAGCTGGTATAAAGAGAATAACAACGTCATGCTGGAAATACATCCTTTGACATATAAAGATGGGAAAGTAAAAGCCACAGATTTCAGAATTCGTATTGGCGACGATCAAAAAGAGTATCAACCAATAAGTGGGAATTTGATAAATTTTGGCCCGCTTAATGCAAGTGAAGGACTCAAAATTCAATTCCGAAACAAAACGACCAAAAAAGAATCCAGTGTCATTATAGTTGGGGAAAAAACAACTGGAAAAAAAGCACTCAGTTCTAGATTATGGGATTACATATTGTGGTTGACGATTATGGTGGGATTCTGGGCTACAATGTCTTTGAGTATTGCTGACATTACAAGATATGCGGCAACACAAAAAGCTCAAGTTACTGGTCAGTTTATTGGATTGCCAGGCACCATGATGCTCTACAGTTTTGTTGGTATTTTTGTCACTTGTGCGGCCATCATCAATTTTGATGACATCCTAGTCGGTGATGACGCTCCATGGGATCCAGTGAGTCTCATTTCAAAATTTGACAGCCCTGTTGTGGTGATTATTTCTCAGGTATTTATGTTGATTGCAACGTTAAGTACCAATATAGCAGCAAACGTCATTGCTCCTTCTAATGCCTTTTCTAATTTATGGCCACAAAAGATTAGCTTCAGAACAGGAGGCATCATTACTGGCATTATTGGCATTATCATTTGCCCTTGGTACTTAATGGATCAAATCAGTAATGTCTTAATTTTTGTCAGCGGCTTACTTGGTCCAGTGTTGGGTGTCATGCTATGTGATTATTATTCTGTCAGGAAGACAAATTTAGACTTGGACGAATTGTATAAAAGAAATGGCATATACTCATTTCGTGGAGGCTTTAATTCAGCTGCAATGATTGCTTTGGCATTAGGCGTAATTGTCGCCTTAGTTGGTTATTTTATACCTTCATTAAGCGCATTATATTCATTATCTTGGTTCTCAGGATTTTTTGTTTCTTTTATAGTCTATTACATCCTAATGAGAAAAACCATTAAATAATAAAACAAAACCCCTGGCTATCGGGTAGCAAGTTGAATCAACTAATTAAACATTCAACAATAAACACTGAACATTAATCAAAATGTCTATTTTAATTAAAAACGGAAGAATTGTTACAGCAGAATCAGACTATGTCGCCGACCTCTACATAGAAGGTGATCAAATCGCAGCAATTGGTAAAGATTTAGCGCAGTCTGCAGATCGGACCATCGATGCTTCTGACAAACTGGTGATTCCCGGTGGTATAGATCCTCACGTACATTTGGATATGCCGTTTATGGGCACCTTTTCAAGTGATGATTACACTACGGGAACACGAGCAGCGATGCACGGAGGTACCACGATGGTGATCGATTTTATTTTACAGACGCAAGGAGATACCCTGCATCATGCATTGAAAGAATGGCAAGGCCGATCTGAAGGGAAAGCCATTGGTGATTACTCTTACCACATGGCAGTCACTGACTTTAATGACAATGTAGCTAAAGAGGTCGTTCAGATGATCGAAGAAGAAGGCATCACCTCCTTCAAAACATTCATGGCCTACAAAGGAGCTTTGATGATCGATGATGGTCAAATGGTTCAGCTCATGAAAGTCGTCAAAGAAAATGGTGGTTTAGTAACCGTACATGCGACTAATGGAGACATGATCGATTCGCTTATCGCCAAAAATAAAGCCTTGGGTAATCGAGCCCCGATCTATCATTATCTGTCACAGCCAGAAGTCACTGAAGCAGAAGCGTCTGGCAGATTCGCAGACATGCTTAATTATACGGGATGTCCAGGATACATCGTACATATGACTTGCGAAGGTGCATTAAACGCAGTACGTAAAGCCAGCATTCGAAATCAACGAGTATTGGTAGAAACATGCACACAATATTTGGTGCTTGATGCTTCTTTGTATGAACAAGATTTTGAAGGAGCCAAGTGGGTGATGAGTCCGCCATTGAGAGAAAAGAAAGATCAAGTCGCCTTATGGTCTGGCATCAATCAAGGGCTCATACAAGTCGTCGGTACTGACCATTGTCCATTCAAATGGGAACAAAAATTAATGGGTAAAGATGATTTTTCAAAAATACCCAACGGACACCCAGCCATAGAGCATAGAATGGAATTGCTGTATTCTGAAGGCGTCAACAAAGGAAAAATTTCACTGAATAAATTCGTAGAAGTATCGAGTACTAATGCGGCAAAAATCTTCGGCATGTTTCCTAAAAAAGGAACGATTGCCATTGGAGCAGATGCGGACATCGTCATATTTGATCCGAATAAGAAACATACCATTTCTGTAGACACGCATCACATGAATGTTGATTACTCCGCTTATGAAGGATGGCAATTAACTGGCAAAACAGACACCGTCATCATGAGAGGAAAAGTAGGCATCGAAAACGATGAATGTTTATTAGAACCAGGGTATGGTCAATTTGTGAAAAGAGGAAAAACAAGTTTGATTTTTTAATATCAAAAAAATTAAATTCAATGGGTCATGACCGGTCATGACCCATTGGAGAATAAACGTTTAATAAATATGATTATAAAACATTAGATAATGCCTTTTAAATAATTCATTAATATTTAACAATAATTATATTACCCTTTACATCCCATTAAACATTAAAACTAAACATTCAACATTATATAATGCCAAGAAAAGTAAAATCAGGACTCATCCAAATGAGTCTGCCAATGACAGAAGGCGAAGGATCCATTCAGGAGATTATGGACGCTATGGTGGATAAACACATTCCGTATATTGAAAAAGCTGGTGAACAGGGTGTTCAAATTTTATGCCTGCAAGAAATTTTTAATACACCATACTTTTGTCCTGGCCAAGATCGCAAATGGTACGCATCAGCAGAAGCAATACCAGGGCCTACTGTTGAGCGAATGCAGGAATACGCCAAAAAATATTCCATGGTTATGATTGTGCCTATTTTTGAGAAAGAGCAGCCGGGAGTATTATACAATACGGCTGCTGTGATTGATGCAGATGGCACCTATTTAGGCAAATACAGAAAAAATCACATTCCGCATACGACTGGCTTTTGGGAAAAATTCTTTTTTAAGCCTGGCAATTTGGGCTATCCTGTTTTCCAAACCAAGTATGCAAAAGTAGGTGTCTACATCTGCTATGACAGACACTTTCCAGATGGTGCACGAGTATTGGGATTGAATGGTGCGGAGATCGTATACAATCCTTCTGCTACGGTAGCTGGGCTCAGCCAATATTTATGGAAGTTAGAGCAGCCTGCACATGCTGCAGCAAATGGCTATTTTATGGGATGCATCAATCGTGTAGGCGAAGAAAAACCGTGGGACCTGGGTCGCTTTTATGGCACCTCTTATTTCGTAGATCCACGAGGTCAGATATTTTCTGAAGCCTCCGAATATGATGATGAATTATTGGTTGCAGAATTTGATTTGGATATGATCGAAGAGGTCAGATCTACATGGCAATTCTTCAGAGACAGACGACCAGAAACATACGGAAGATTAACAGAATTATAATTAATGGGCTTATATTCTCCACCTAAATCCGAAGCAGAATTTCAAAAAAACTTTGGTCAGAAAAAACCATTGATGAACCAAACAGAAGCTTTTTATGAAAGCTCGCGCTGTTTGTTTTGTTACGATGCTCCTTGTATGAATGCTTGTCCGACACACATAGATGTGCCCTTATTCATCAAGCAGATCCACACAGGAAATGTCATCGGTGCTGCCGAAACTATTTTTGAAGCCAATTGGCTTGGCAATGCTTGTGGCGTTGTCTGCCCGACCACAGAATTGTGTGAAGGCTCTTGTGTATATGACAATCAACATGTACCTGTCATTCAAATTGGTCGACTACAAAATTTTGCAACAAGCAAAGCCATGGCAGAAGACGCTAAGTTGTTTTCAGCAGGAGAATCTAATGGTAAAAAAGTTGCTATCATAGGCGCAGGACCAGCAGGTTTGTCATGTGCTTGCGAGCTACGTACATTAGGCTATGAAGTAGATATCTTTGAAGCTAAAAGCAAACCGTCTGGATTGACAGTCTATGGCATTGCACCGTATAAAATCACAAATGAGGAAGTGTTGGATGAGATTGACTATTTGCAAAAACAGCTCGGTTTTACTATCCATTACAACACTGCCATAACAACTAAAGCACAACTTGAGAATTTAGAAAATAACTACGATGCGATCTTCCTCGGTGTTGGCATTGGTGCGACCAGGCAATTAGGTTTAGAAGGTGAAGACAAAGAAGGAGTCATCGGAGCTGTAGAATTTATAGAAGAGCTTCGGATGAAACACCATGAGGTCCAAGTACCAGAAAATGTCGTCGTCATCGGTGGAGGCAATACTGCTATCGACGCTGCTTCTGAATCAGCAAAGATGGGTGCCAAACAAGTATCCTTAGTCTACCGAAGAGATCGTGAACGTATGGGTGCTTATAATTTTGAATATGATTTCGCTATTTCCACAGGCGTTGATTCTGTGTTTAATGCAACACCTGTTGAGATTTTAGGAAATGGTAAAGCAACAGGAGTCAAGTTTATCAAAACAGAAGTTGTTGATGGTAAATTGAGCAATATTGAAGGATCAGAATTTCTCATTGAATGCAACCTAGTCATCAAAGCAACTGGACAAGCAAAACAAGGTGCTTTCCTATCCTTGATTGATGACTTAGAACTAGACAAAAAAAGTAGAATTACAGTACACCCAGAAACCTATCAAACCACCAACCCTAAATATTTTGCCGGAGGTGATGCGGTTAATGGTGGTGCTGAGGTGGTGAATGGAGCTTACGAAGGGAAGATGGCGGCGCGAGGGATGCATGGTATGTTGGTTGATAGTTGATGGTTTTTGGTCGATGGTTTTTGGTCGATGGTGATGGTCGATGGTTTGATGGTCGATACACTATGAATGAACTAATGAACTATGGACTAATCAACTATGGACTATGGACTAATAAACTATGGACTATGGACTATGGACTATGAACTAATGAACTATGGACTAATGGACTATGACTAATGATCTATGATCGAATCAAAAAGTAAAACTTTGAATGTAAAGCAAATAGAAAAAAGTAAAATATGCCAGACTTATCGATAAATTTTGCAGGAATAAAATCACCGAATCCATTTTGGCTAGCTTCTGCTCCGCCAACAAATTCTGGCTACCAGGTGATGAAAGCGTTTGAAGCAGGTTGGGGTGGTGCCGTTTGGAAAACATTAGGAGTTCCAGTTATTAATGTATCAAGCAGATACGGGTCGGTGAATTATCGTGGAACAAGAATGGCGGGTTTCAACAATATAGAATTGATTACCGACAGAACACTTTCTGATAATTTAAAGGAAATCGAGGAAGTCAAAAAATACTTTCCAGATCATGCGGTCATTGCATCCTTAATGGTCGAGTCAAAAAAAGAATGGGAACAAATCATTAAAGATGCTGAGAACGCTGGCGCAGATGGATTAGAGTTAAATTTTGGGTGTCCGCATGGGATGTGTGAACGTGGCATGGGGTCAGCAGTAGGGCAAGAACCTGAAGTATTAAAGACAATAGTCACTTGGGCCAAAGAATTTGCAACTGTCCCTGTGATCACAAAACTCACTCCCAATATCTCACACATTATTGACCCAGGTTTAGCTGCTGTCGAGGGAGGTACAGATGCGCTCTCATTAATCAATACAATAAAAAGTATTGTCGGTATTGATCTAGATAGCTATGCACCCTACCCAGTTGTAGATGGCAAAGGCACCAATGGTGGATACTGTGGTCCTGCGGTAAAGCCAATAGCATTGGAGATGGTAAAAGAATTAGCCAAACATGTCCAGATTAAGGATACACCTATTTCTGGAATTGGAGGCATAGAAAGTTGGAGAGATGTGGTAGAGTTTATCCTTCTAGGTGCTGGCTCTGTCCAAGTGTGTACCGCAGTCATGCATTATGGCTTTGATATCGTAAGAGAAATGGAAAAAGGCCTGACAAGATTTATGCTTGACAAAGGCTATGAGACAATAGAGGATTTCCGAGGTAAAGCCCTGCCTAATGTCACTGAGTGGAAACACTTAAATCTCAAATACAAAGTCATCGCCGAAATAGATGAATCCAAATGTATCGGTTGTGATTTGTGCTATATTGCCTGTGATGATGGCGCACACCAAGCCATTGCTATTCCAGGAAATGGCAAAGGTCGAATTCCTGAGATTATTGAAGAAAACTGCGTCGGTTGTAATCTTTGCTCATTGGTCTGCCCAGTCGAAGAATGCATTACGATGGTTCGTAAAGATGATGGCTCGGCAAGCAAAACCTGGGACGAACGAACCATAGCTGGCACAATCCCAATGACCTTTGATGATGAACGAGCTGGAGGCAATGGCCATTTCGTACCGAGTGTGGCTGATGCGTTGAAGCATAAGAAGTAGTCCTTGAAGGCGTCTCGCCTCAAGAATTTTTAACCTGCAATACCCCAAAGAGGTATCATCATCAGCGAGGAACATCGTCCCCCGATGTTGTAACGTTTCGACGAGGAATCCCAACGGGACGACTTCATTTATTTGCAAATTGTCTAACCTCTAGATCGTCCCCTTGGGACTCCTAAACACAACATCACTAGGATGGGGCAATGCACCACCCTAGATATGTAACCCCGTTGGCCCGTTGGGATATTTGTTTTTTATCGGTCAATTATAATCTTTATTATTAATGGTATAAATTGCTTGTAAAATGTGTTAGCCTTGAAAGAGCATAAAGCAAATAGCCAATGGCAACGCCATTGGTATGATGTCGTTTTGAAGAATATATACCAGAAAAATGATCCACATATAATAATTATCTTTGATAAATGAATTATTGGGAAGAAATAGGCAAAAAACTTAAGCCAAAAGTAGATAAAGAGCTGAATGCTAATGTATTAGACTTATTTGCAGGTTGTGGAGGGTTGTCCCTTGGCTTTGAATCAGTTGGTTTTAAAACAGTTGGTTTTGAAATGAATGAGCATGCAACTGAAACATATAATACCAACTTAATTGGAGATTGTTACTGCGAAAAATTAAGCACAGAAAGCCAATATGACCCAGCTAAGGTTATCATTGGTGGCCCGCCTTGCCAACCATTTAGTGTTGGTGGCAAACAAAAAGGACTTATCGATTCAAGAGATGGGTTTCCAATTTTTATTGAGGCAGTAAAGAAATTAGAACCAGAAGTATTCCTCTTCGAGAATGTTAGAGGTATGTTGTACAAAAACAAATGGTATCTAATAGAAGTAATTGAAGCACTAACTGAATTAGGTTACAAAATAAGCTATGCGTTAATGAACGCCAAGCACTATGAGGTACCACAAAACAGAGAAAGAGTCATAGTAATTGGAGCTAAAAATAAAATAAGTCTCCCTCGAAGAATGAATAGAAAAGTAACTGCTGGAGATGCTTTGGGTGAATTAGCTTTCCAATTTGACGAAGACTCAAAATTCTTCACCAAATCAATGGATGCATACGTAGCCAAATATGAGAAAGCATCTCATTGTATTAATCCAAGAGATTTATATTTAGACAGACCAGCAAGAACATTAACATGCAGAAATCTTGCAGGAGCAACAGGAGATATGCACAGAGTTAGATTGAAAGATGGAAGAAGAAGAAGAATCACTGTAAGAGAAGCTGCAAGATTACAAAGCTTTCCAGATTGGTTTGAATTTAGAGGAAAGGAGACAAGTCAATATAATCAAATTGGTAACGCAGTTGCTCCATATTTTGCTAAACATTTGGCACAGTCCATTAAAGATTATCTTCAAGGAAATCAAACTGAGGCATATTCTTTAGATGGTACTGATCAACTTAGTCTTTTTGAAAGTGAAGGAATATATAAATAAAGAAAAGAGCAAAACGTTTTCTCGAAAGTCGAAAGGAACTCAAAAGTTAATAAATACTACTTTATTTATCCTTGATCAATTCGGAATCCCAATGACAGGGACTCAAAGAAGATTAGAAAGAATGGCTATAGCATTTCTTGCTTGTGGGGATGTCAAGACAATAAAGGAACTGAAATCGATCAAAGACTCAAACTCTGGACATGCCTTGGGAACCAGACAAATAATTGACTTTGTTAATGACCATTTTAATGAATCTCAAAGCAAAGGATCTTATGATGATATTAGAAGAAAAGATTTACTATTACTCACTACTGCTGATATAGTCCTCCAATCACAACCTGGATCTAATCAGAATGACTCAACAAGAGGCTATAATGTTAATCCATTCTATGCAAATATTATCAGAAACTTTGGTTCAAAAAATTGGATGCAAAAAACTGCTTCACTACTTAAAGGAATTGAGCCTCTTTCAGAAAGGATAAAAAGGAAAAGAAATCTGCATAAGCTTGAAGTAAAACTCCCGTCGGGAAAGAAACTTCAATTTGGATTAGGTGAACATAATCAACTTCAAAAATTGATAATAGAAGAGTTTCTTCCTATTTATGGATATGAGTCAGAAGTATTGTATGTTGGAGATGCATTAAAAAAGTACTTGCATAGAGATGAAAAGAAATTAGAAGAACTAAATTTCTTTGAAATTGCTCATGACAAACTACCAGATATAGTCGCTTATTCAAAAGCAAAAAATTGGATTTATCTAATTGAAGCAGTTCATACATCAAATCCAATAGACGAAATTAGGCTAATTACTCTAAAGAAAATGACTAAAAAATGTACTGCTGATATTGTTTATGTTACTGCTTTTCTTGATAGACCTACTTTCAAAAAGTTTATGGTGGAAATAGCATGGGAAACCGAAGTTTGGATTGCGGATAATCCAGAACATATGATTCATTTTAACGGAGATAAATTCTTAGGTCCATATGACGAATAATACTCTCCATATCAAAGCATGATCAAGGAATCATTCCTACGTCATGACTCGAGATATGCCCGATCCGTTATTATACCAAAGCCCTGAAGGGGCGTAGCTAATATTGGATTTGTATTTCAGAACAGCGGAAGAAATTCTTGAACTAAGATGAATATTTCATCTTGACTCTTGATGTTTTGCTTACGCCCTTTCAGGGCTTATGCTATAAATTAATTCTTTTACCGAGGTTATACCCTTGGCTATAGTCTAACGCCCTTTCAGGGCTTTTATACATTTTAATTAATTAAACTTGTAAAGGCTACAACTCTGGCCTACGCCGACTCTCTTTCTTCAATGACTGATGTCTCTTATTATTCAACCGACTCTCTTTCATCGCCTTACTCGGCTTCAACCGCTTACGAGGCTTAGGCACAATCAATGCAGCCTCAAATAACGCTATCAATCGTTTTACAACAAGGCTTTTATTCTTTATCTGACTGCGGGATTCATCGCAGTGTAAGATGAGTATGTTATCCTTATTGATTCGATTTGCGAGTTTGGTCGTAATGAGGGCCTTCTCTTCAACACTAAGTGCTAAGGTCATGTCAAGTTTAAAGCTTAATTCTATTTTGGACGAGACCTTATTGACATGTTGACCACCAGGACCACTGCTCCTGATGGCTTTGAACTGTAATTCTGATATGAGTTGTTCTGTATTCATGACGAGTTGTCAACGATGATATCACTCAAAACATTCCCTATTGATGCTTAGTTTTTATCTTCTTGATTACATATTGCGTTAAGTCAATAGGTTTCATACAACATAACATCTGTCTAGGAAGTTGATTTTATTCAATCACATGGAAGGTATGCATTGTCACGTTCTATCAAATACATATGACAAAATGGCTGCCTTATTTATGAAAAATCATTGGTTTTCAGACAATTGTGCAGACAAATCACCTTGGTATTGCTTTTGACACTAATGGTTAACGCAAAGAATAGTAAAATATGTTTGAAGACTTTTTAAGTTTAACGAAGAGAGACGAAGAAGAAGAATTTGTACCTATGTTTTCAATAGTGGACGAAGATGAGACTGGCGAAGATAAAAGTTCACTTCCTGAAGATTTGCCAATATTAGCATTAAAGAATACAGTCCTATACCCAGGAGTCGTCATTCCAATTACCATTGGAAGAGACAAATCAATCAAAGCTGTGCAAGCTGCTCATGAAAAGGATAAGCTGATTGGTGTATTGTCTCAATTAGACCAGCAGGAAGAATCTCCGCAAACGAAGGATTTGCATAAAATCGGTACAGTTGCCAGAGTAATCAAGTTGCTAAAAATGCCAGATGGTAGCTCAACTGCGATTCTACAAGGTAGACGACGTTTTGAGTTGAAATTCATGAGTCAGGAAGATCCTTTTTTAAAAGGCATAATCATCCCTAAGTTTATGGATGTAGTGGAAGATGAATTAGAGCATTCCGCTAAAATGTCTTCGATTAAGGACATGTCCAGAAAGATAATTGAGTTGTCTCCAAATATTCCTTCGGAAGCAGTCATGATGTTGGATAACATTAAAAAGGACTCCTTCTTACTTAACTTTATTGCTTCTAATTTGAACATTAAGGTTACTGTAAAGCAGGGTATATTGGAGCTTGACTCGCTACCTAATAAAGCGGATCAGATCTTAAGACTGCTTAATGAGGAGTTGCAGATGCTTCAATTGAAAAGTAAAATTGAAAGCAAAGTCAGAGGGGACATTGAGAAGCAACAGCGAGACTATTTTCTAAATCAACAGCTTAAAACCATTCAAGAAGAGCTAGGTGAGAATCCAGCAAAGGAAGAGTTGAATGATTTGGAAGTAAGGGCAAAAGATAAAGACTGGCCAGAACATGCTAAGGCAGCTTTTGAGAAAGAACTGAATAAGGCAAAACGGATCAATCCTCAAATGGCGGAGTACTCGGTAACACTCAATTACCTAGAGATGATACTCGATCTGCCTTGGAATGAATGTACAGTGGATAACTTTGATTTGAACAAAGTGCAAGAAGTATTAGACGCTGACCACCACGGTCTGAAAGATGTCAAAGACAGAATCATCGAACACCTCGCTGTGTTGAAATTGAAAGGGGATATGAAAGCACCCATCATCTGTCTAGTAGGCCCTCCTGGCGTCGGTAAAACGAGCCTTGGCAAATCGATTGCAAAATCCCTAGATCGTAAATTTACCAGAATGTCTCTTGGTGGTTTGCATGACGAAAGTGAAATACGCGGACACCGAAAAACATACATCGGTGCCATGCCTGGCAGAATCATCAAATCACTGAAAAAGGCAGAATCTTCTAACCCGGTATTTATCCTCGATGAGATTGATAAGATCGGTAAAGACTTCAGAGGAGATCCATCTTCGGCATTATTGGAAGTGCTTGACCCAGAACAGAATGGGACGTTCTATGACAATTACCTTGACTTGGAGTACGATTTGTCTAAAGTCTTATTTATAGCTACAGCGAATTCACTCAGCACCATTCAACCAGCCTTATTGGATAGAATGGAGATCATCAGTATCAGTGGATATTCAACAGAAGAAAAAGTAGAAATTGCGAAAAAGCATTTGGTGCCCAAACAAAGAGAAGATCACGGGTTGAAGGGAAAACATGTGAAGTTGTCTGACAAAACCATTCGTACCATCATCGAAAAATATACAAAAGAATCAGGCGTCAGATCGCTGAACAGACAGGTCGGTGGTGTGATGAGATCAGTGGCTAAGAACGTGGCGATGGAAAATGACTACAACGTGAATGTTAAGGATACAGATCTTGAAGATATGTTGGGTCCAGAAAAGTACAGTAAAGACTTGTATAAAAAAAGTAAAACACCTGGTGTGGCAGTTGGACTTGCTTGGACACGAGTGGGTGGAGATATCTTGTTTATCGAAGTGAGCTTGAGTAAAGGGAAAGGCAAACTCACCTTGACGGGAAATCTCGGAGATGTCATGAAAGAGTCTGCAACTACAGCTTTAAGCTACATAAAGTCTAACCATGAAGCTTTGGGGATTGACGCGGATACTTTTTCGACGGTAGACGTACACATCCACGTACCTCAGGGTGCCATTCCAAAGGATGGTCCAAGTGCAGGCATTACGATGTTAACTGCATTGACATCTGCTTATACCAAAAAGCCAATCAAGCCTGGAATCGCGATGACTGGAGAAATTACACTAAGAGGAAAAGTGCTCCCAGTTGGCGGAATTAAAGAGAAGATTTTAGCTGCAAAACGAGCTGGTATCAAGACTGTCATCCTTTGTGATGAAAACAAAAAACATGTGGCTCAAATCAATGAAGAATACATCAAAGATTTGACATTTGTGTACGCTGAGGAGATGAATCAAGTTTTAGAGGCAGCTTTATAGCTTTAGACTGCAAAATTCAGCCAATTCTTGAGAGGTTAAAGCGGTGTTAAATAGCCTTGGTTAAGAATACAAAGCTTTGTGTAAATTGTTTTTATTGTAGTTTTACACAAGTTGAAAATGATCCGACATATTTGTTTAGTTATCCTTTTAGGAATTGCCTCTGTTTCATCTCTGATGAGCCAAACCGATCAAGATTCATTGGTTCAGTTTTCTGGCGTCATAACCTTTCAAGATGGAGATGAGATACTACCACTTCCTAATGCAACGATTAGTGTCAAAGGAACCACTAGAGGGACATTAACAAATTTTGAAGGCTTCTTCTCCTTGGTTGTTCAAAGAGGAGAAACAGTAGAAATTAGATTCCTTGGATTTAAGACAGAAGAGATTGTGATAAGAGATGATGCAGATGTCTACGACTATGTGATCCTTACCATGGTCCCAGACGCCTTAGAATTGCCTCAAGTCACCGTCTATAATATACCGAGTAGAGAATTTTTCAAAATTGAATTTCTTGCAATGGAGGTCGTGGATCCTTTTGGTGATCGCGCGAGAGAAAATCTTGCTCAAGGATTGATGCAAGATATCTTGGAAACATTGCCTGTAGATGGTACAGAAGTAGCCAGGTCGACTTTACAGCAAACGTCACAAGCGTATTATTACGAAGGACAGTTTAGGCCCCAGAATATTTTTAGTCCACTTGCGTGGAAAAAGTTTATCGATGCTTGGAGAAATGGCGACTTTAAGAAAAAGAAGGACGACAAATAAACAATCAATGATTACGTTATTGTAAATGCATCCGCATCCGCACTAAACGCAAATTTTTCCCTATACTTTTTCACCTCTTCAAGAGAAATTGTTTCTACGATGATGCCTGATTCTTTCTCAATAGATTGTACTATGGTACCATCTGGTTTGATGATGCTGGAATCGCCTTGATAGTTTAAATCATTTGCATCAACACCTACCCGATTGCAAGCAAGCATATACGCCTGATTTTCTATGGCACGCGCTTGGAGTAAGGTTTTCCAATGATGGGCTCTGGTATCTGGCCAATTGGCGACGAGCACGATGGCATCATAATCTCTCTCATTGCGCATAGAGACGGGAAAACGAAGATCATAACACACTGTCAACAAAAATCGCCAGCCTTTGTGGTCGACTACTATCTTAGTTGCACCTGGAGTAAAATGTTCGTGTTCTCCAGCATAGCTAAATAAGTGTCTTTTATTATAGTGATTGATCTCTCCGTGTTGATCAACCCACAATAATCGGTTATAATAATTGCCATTGTCTTGAATGATGAGGCTTCCGCAAATGGTCGCTGTCTTTTTAGCAGCCATTTTCTTCATCCAAGTCACTCTCTCACCGTCCATTGTCTCGGCAATTGACGTGTTCATGGTAAATCCTGTAGAAAACATTTCTGGCAAAATAATGATGTCGACATCAGCATCTATTGATAGAATCTGATCCTCAAATATGCTCTGGTTTTTTGAGCGATCTTCCCATATGATTTTTGATTGTACAATAGCAATTTTAAGCAGATCCATGATAGTCTAATAGATTTTTAATCAGAGGTTAATCAAATAGGTTGTCTTGAAAAATAGTGATTTTTATTCTAGATAACCGTCTAATTTGCCAAGTTTTGATCTAGACCCTTGCACCTACATACAGTAGGCAGGCTTTGATTAGATATGTCTTAACAAAAACGCCCACCCTTGGGAAGGGCAGGCGCATCAAAACAAAACGAAAAACCAACTTTATCTTTGATATCTATATAACGGTATAATTATCTTTTTGTTAACCGGCTTTCCGGATTTTTATTGGAATTGTCTCTCTCTTACCATCTCTCATCACCCTCAATCTGACAGTGTCTCCCACTTTTACAAACTTTAATGCTTCCTCCAGTTCGTCATAGTCTTGAATCTCACTTCCATTGATATTTGTGATTATATCTCCCGGTCGAACACCCGCAAATTGAGCTGAACTACCATTCACTACATTGCTAATTAGAACGCCATAATCAAAATCCACAGCTACTCCATTTTTCAACAACTCTTGCACATCTTGAACTTCCAATCCTAAGTACGCTCTTTCTATATCTCCTCCATTTTCCAATATCTCATCAACAATGCGAATCACTAAGTTAGATGGTATAGCGAATGAGTATCCTGTGTAATATCCAGTTCCTGAAGCAATTGCGGTATTAATTCCGATCAATCTTCCTTGAGCATCGACCAAAGCACCTCCACTATTCCCAGGATTCACTGCCGCATCTGTCTGTATAAACTCTTCAATAGCCTTGTTACCCTTTATGATGTCAATATCTCTACCAATGGCGCTTACGATTCCAGCTGTAACAGTTGAAGTCAAATTACCAAGGGGATTTCCAACGGCTAATACCCATTCACCTACATTTAGGTCGTCTGAATCTGTAAACTCTAGTGTTGGCAAATTGGTTCCTTCTATTTGAATCAAAGCTAAATCAGTACTCTCATCTGCACCTATTTTAGTTGCTTGGTATTCACGTCCATCTGATAGGGTGACTAACAGCTCATCTGCTTTGCTCACCACATGATTGTTCGTTACTATTAGACCATTATCTCCTATGATGACCCCACTGCCTGCTCCTTCCTGCGGTCCAAATCCTCTTCCTCCAAACAGCTCTTCAAATCCAAAAAAATCACTTCTTTGACTAGTCGCTATGACAGAAGATTTTACCTGCACCACTGCTTTGGTCGCCTTATTTGACGCTGACACAAAATCAAAAGGGAGATTCGAAGCAGAGGCATTATTCGAAGTTTTTACCACCGGAGCTGTTTGTTCAACGATAATATTCGTTTCTAATTGACTCTTCATTAATCCAAAAGAAACGACTCCTCCGATTATTCCTGCTGCTATGTATGATACGAACTTCTTCATTTAGCTGATTGTAGTTTGGTATTTTAACCATAAGATAAACAGCTTTGTTACGCATGTCAATACGTTTAACGGATTGTTAACAGCAGCTAGATGAAATCTATTGTGAATGAGGGATTTAAGAAGAATATTTACTGTAAACCTTATCGATATCAGCAGCAAGTTTTCTGTCTTTATCTGTGACAATGTTGCCAGCATCATGTGTGTTTAGAGAGATTTCTACAGTATTGTATACGTTGGACCAGTTGGGATGGTGATCTGCTTTCTCGGCGTAAAATGCTATTTCCGTCATAAACGAGAATGCTTCACGAAAGTCTGAGAACTTGAATGTTCTGTTTAGCGAATTATTTTCTTCTTTCCACATTATCTGAAATCCCAATTGTATTTATCAATATTCAATAAACACGCTTTCAGTAAATCTATGGTTGCCTGGATGTCAGATTTATTCACCATTTCAATATGAGAATGCATGTATCTCAGAGGAATGGATAAAGCCCCAGCAATGGATCCTCCATTGGAGTGTCTTTGAAGTCCAGCTGTATCAGTCCCGCCAGCAGGCAAGATTTCCATTTGATAAGGTATCTTTTTCTTGTTGGCTTGTTCTTTCATGAAATTGATCATTCTATAATCACAAACAGTCATACCGTCCAAGATCTTAATGGCAGTTCCTTTTCCAAGTCTTGTGATGTAGTTTTGTGGTAATGTATCTGGCACATCACACGCTAATGTGACATCCATTGCAATCGCAAAATCCGGATTAATGCCAGAAGCAGAAGCTATCGCGCCACGTAAACCAATCTCTTCTTGTACCGTAAATGTTGCATAAATATCGTAGGGCACCTTTTTATCCGAAAGTAATTTCATCACCTCGATCTGTATGTAAACCGAGACTCTATTGTCTAGAGATTTTGAATTGACGCAATTGCCCATTTCAATGAGTTCTCTTTCTCTTGTTACCACATCACCTGGAGAAATCAACTTGTCCACTTCTTTTTTAGATAAACCGGTGTCGATAAAGAAGTCCGTCACCGCTGGCATTTTTTTGCGTTCTTCTGGTTTCATGATGTGAATTGGCTTACTGCCCATAACACCAATCACGTCTTTTTTACCATGTACAATAACCCGTTGAGCTGTCAGTGTCTTTGGATCAAATCCACCTAAAGGGTGTATTCGTAAAAATCCGTCGTCATCTATATGACTGACAATAAAACTGATTTCGTCCATATGTGAAGCTAACATCACCCTGGTATCATCCTCACCTCTTTTGATCGCTATCACATTACCCATTGGATCTAATTCGATCTCATCTACATAACCATCCAATTCCTTAATGATTAATTCTCTAACTCGTTGTTCATATCCAGGCGCTCCAGGTACCTTGCATATCTTACTTAATAATGCTACGTCTATCATGTTGAAGTTATAATCGTAAAATAGTTTCCAAAGATAGTATTTAATGTAATAGTTATGTTAAATAAACCTGATGACTTGTTAAACGAAATCTTTTTTTCAAGTAAACACTACAATGTTTATGGGCACTTTTATATTTTCACTGCTCCTTAACTTATGTTTAAGTAGTTACGTCACTTATAGGTTAGCACAAAAAGAACGAATGAACTTTACAACTCTTTTGAAAGATTTACGGCATGTCGTGTTTCCAATGGTATGTCCTGGATGCGCAAGATATCCACAAGCGCAATCAACATTATTTTGCAAAAAATGTCAAGATGAATTGAGTTATTCGCATACAGGACTGGTACCAACTAAGAATAGAATGGTGTCATTATTCGATGATCAGTATGCTATTGAACATGCAGTAGCCCTTTATGCTATGGATACCGACAGTAGAATAGAACACTGCATCAGAGAATTAAAGTACAATCATCGTCCTGAAATCGGCGTGGGATTGGGCCAGTTGTTTGCCCAACGATATCAAGATTTTTTACGCAAAACAAACATAGATTGCTTGATTCCAGTACCCTTGCACAAAGAGAAATTTATCTTTAGAGGATACAATCAATCAAACGAAATTTGCAAAGGAATTTCTTCTCTGACTGGAATCCCAGTATCGACAGACACAATAGCCCGAACTAAAAAAACCAAAACACAAACTGGAAAATCCAAATCGCATAGACTATTATCCATGAATCAAGCATTCAAGCTTAAGTCCGAAAAAGGTTTAACGGGAGCACACATTTTACTCATTGATGATGTCATCACGACTGGAGCAACGCTTAAGGGATGTATCGGTGTGTTACAAAACATAGAAAATATCAAAATTAGTGTTGCATGTATCGCACTCCCTGTAGAATGACCAAACGATTCCGCAAGATACAGCTGTGCAATCCTCAAGCCCATCAGGAGAGGCTAGCGTGACAACCAGAGCTGATGCCCCACCACCTGCAATTGATTGATTCAAATGGTATTATTTCCTTTAAGGGTCAAAAAATGCGTCCTTCACATGAGACAGTCTGATTATCTTACCGTGAGAATCGGTCAATATACCAATGATGTCAAATCTGATCATCCATTCATGATTGACCTTTCTCATATAGGCTTTTGCTGCAGATGATATCAGGCGTTGTTGTTGTCTTTTCACCAACCATTCTGGTTTGCCAAATTTGTCACTGGTCCTAGCCTTTACTTCTATAAAAATCAGCATATCATTTTTCTTAGCGATGATGTCTATTTCAGCGCTATGAAATCGCCAGTTCTTTTCTAGGATGTCATACCCTTTTTTTTGTAGATAGGCTGTAGCTTCCACCTCTCCAATCGATCCAATTCGTTTTTTCTTTGTCATTCTTACGTGTTCTTTCCATTAAGATAGGTATTTATAATGGACAATACCTGCAGATTGAAGTACATTTGCGCGATGTTACAAAAGATAAATCCGACAAAGACTTTGGAATGGAATCAGTTGACAGAACATTTCAAGCAAATGGCAGAGGTCCAGATGAAAGAGTTGTTTGTATCTGATGTCAATAGATTTGAAGCATTGTCAATCAAATACGAGGACTTACTAATCGATTATTCAAAAAACAGATTAACAAGTGATACCATCGAACTCCTTGTGTCTCTTGCACGTGCTGTTAATTTAGATAAAGGCATTGAGTCTATGTTTTCTGGTGCCAAAATCAATGAGACTGAAAATAGAGCAGTTTTGCATACTGCTTTGCGGCAATCTGGTAATGATGACTTTGTGATTGATGGTGTCGATATCAATAAAGAAATCAAAGAGGTTCAACAACGAATGGCCGCATTTTGCAAGAGTGTTCATTCTGGATCACATGTTGGTTTTACAGGCAAGAAAATTTCAACCATTGTCAATATAGGTATTGGTGGATCCGATTTGGGGCCTGTTATGGTGACAGAAGCACTAAAGCCATATTGGATTGATGGTATCGGGTCTTATTTTGTGTCAAACATTGATGGCACCCATTTATCGGAAGTATTGAAACAAATCAACCCTGAAGAAACTCTCTTTTTAATCGCATCAAAAACGTTTACTACTCAAGAGACAATGACCAATGCTCGATCAGCGAAAGAGTGGTTTTTGAATAATGGCGGCAAAGAACAAGACATCAAACGCCATTTTGTAGCATTATCTACGAACATAAAAGGAGCGACAGCTTTTGGGATTGATGAAGAAAATGTATTTGGTTTCTGGGATTGGGTCGGCGGTCGCTATTCACTGTCTAGTGCGATTGGACTATCCATTGCATTAACGATAGGCTATGCAAATTTTCAAGAATTACTTGATGGACTTGGAAATATGGATGAGCATTTCAAGTCGGCACCATTTGATAACAATATACCTGTCATCCTCGCTTTGATTGGTATCTGGTATAACAATTTTTTTGAAGCAGAATCAGAAGCTATTTTACCATATGATCAGTACCTACATCGCTTCCCTGCGTATTTCCAGCAAGGGAATATGGAAAGTAATGGCAAGTCTATTGATCGAGCAGGCAATAAGGTGGATTATCAGACTGGTCCGATTTTGTGGGGAGAGCCAGGTACCAATGGACAACATGCGTTTTACCAATTGATCCATCAAGGCACAAAATTAATTCCTTGTGATTTTATTGGTGTGGCACAAAGTCACAACCCATTAGGTGATCACCACAATAAATTATTGTCGAACTTTTTTGCCCAGACAGAAGCATTGATGCTAGGCAAAACGGAGCATGACGTTATTGAAGAATTTAAAGCTAAAGGAATTTCAGAATCAGAGTATAAAGCAATCGTCCCATTCAAAGTGTTTGAAGGGAATAGGCCTACAAATTCTATCCTGGTAAAAAAACTCACTCCTTATACCCTAGGTCAATTAATTGCCATGTATGAGCACAAGATATTTGTGCAAGGCTATATATGGAATGTATTCAGCTTTGATCAATGGGGTGTAGAGTTAGGCAAGCAACTAGCAAAAAAGATTCTCCCAGAATTAGAATCTAATGAAGAAGTGACTAGCCATGATGCATCAACGAATGGATTAATCAACGCATATAAATCTTGGAAATGAGTAAAGGCATATTCCCCTTAAAGGGAGCAGTTCAACATTATGCATGGGGAGGTGATACATTTATTCCGTCACTTTTGGGAATAGATAATGCATCATCAACACCATTTGCAGAATATTGGCTTGGCGTCCATCATCGAGGTGCAGCACAGATAAAACAGCAGGATAAATGGATCAACCTAGATCAGTTGACATCGCTTCCATTTTTATTGAAAATTTTGGATGTGAATCGAATGTTGTCGATTCAATCTCACCCATCGAAAGCACAAGCCGAAATTGGATTCCAACAAGAGAATGAAAAAGGAATCCCTCTTGATGCTTCCCACAGAGTATTTAAGGACGACAATCACAAACCAGAATTGATGGTTGCCCTAAGTGATTTTTGGTTGCTTCATGGCTTTCGTTCGCTTGATCAGATTAAGCAAGTTTGTCATAACATACCTGCTTTCCAAGTATTAGAATCTCATATCACAGACATTCCTTCTTTTTATTCTTATTTGATGAATCTTGATACCGATTCTTGTGATGCTATATTAAATGAATTGTCTAACTATTTGCAGACGCTTGATGTGTCTGATAAAAATGAGCCTCATCACTGGGCTGCTAAAGCGTTTGATCAATATGGGAACGATAAAGGTATTTTCTCTATTTATTTTTACAACCTTGTGCACTTGAAAAAAGGAGAAGCGATTTACCAAGAAGCGGGTATTCCTCATGCGTATCTTCAAGGTCAAAATGTAGAAATTATGGCTAATTCTGACAATGTGTTTAGAGCTGGCCTGACACCTAAACACATCGATATCGACTTATTGTTGTCCCATTTGGATTTTACACCGATAGTACCAACAGTGATTCAAGCACAAAAACACAACTCAAGCTTATCTGTGTACAAGAGTCCTGCTAAAGAATTTGAGGTACACCACATAGCTTTAAAAGCGAAGCAGCAACTGACTCTAAACAGTACGTCTCCAGAATGTTGTTTTTGTATGGGAGGGGAAGTCACAATCACTTCAGAAGGACAAAAGATGACGTGTTCTAAAGGAACTTCTTTTTTTGTTGAAGCAGGCGTGTCATATGCATTAAGCTCTGTTGCAGAATGTTCTCTTTATAGGGCGATTGTTCCTTAAGGCGGGGTATAGATTCAGTTTTATTATAATGATTTACTTTCATCTTGATGGTTTAAATTAAATCAAAGTACACCAATTAATTAATAGCTAAGAACCATTTGACATCATCAAGCCAATTAAACTTACTATAATTATAGAATTCATAAAATAAATAATTCAACTAATTATTTAAACTAACATAGATTGTTAAAAACATCAAAGCCAATCCTGATAGTTCAAGGAAAAATGCAAGCTTCTTACTTGCCTTTTGATTATTTTGAAGCGCTCTTATAGAAGATTTTTCTGGAATATATAGTATCCCAAGAATTATAAAGGGGAGTGCGAAAAATGAGATATAAATATAATATTCTGGCAAGCCAAACACTAAAGTATAAAAACTAGAAAGCCACAATGCAACAGCAGAAGCATATGATACAATGGCTTTAACTTGCCTATCAGCTGGTCCATAAATTATTGAAGCCTTATGAAAGCAAGCATATAAATAATCTAGCATATTACTAAGTCTTTATTAAAATATTGGTACCCAAACTTAAAAGCATTATATGCACATATGCAACCCATCCTCATCCTCCAAGTTTAGTTTCCATTGTGAAAACAGTATCAGCAACTGTCCATCCCCAATGTTGTTGACAAGTAGCCGATTTATAAAAACTAGTAGTTAACCCTAAAAAAGTTAATCCGTATCTTCGCACCCTTGCAACTTTGAAAATTTTCCAGCTCTTATTTTGAAGGACTGAATCCATATCTATACTTGAGTGGTAGTTTTCTATAACCATTCCCATAATAAGACCATTCAAATTATTTGCAGATACTGGTCCTGGGCGGAACTTAGCAAGTGTTACACCAAATTTTTATAACAGTGTCACACCTGCAAACTTTCTAGTATTTGGATAGTTAGCTAGTCCATACACGTTAATTTCACTCTAATTCAAAATATGGCTCAGAAATAGTTACATCTTTTGAAAATAGAGTCTCTACTGTTTTTTGTCTGATTATTTGTTTGATAGCATAGCTATTAAATGCTTTGAAGTCAGCTGAACTCTTCTTTGAACTCTTAGCTTTGAATCTTTCCAAGTCATGAAATATCATCCACACATTTCCAGACTCATCTAATAGCCCTGGCACATAGAATTTTTTATATTCTCCTCTCTCTCTAATCAAAATCCACTTAGCATTCTTTTTTCTTTTAATGTATATACTTATGGCATGAGCTATATATATAAATTCTTGCTTAAACTCATAAATAGGTTGAGGAGGTAATGAGTTATATATTTTTTCAATAACTGAGTCACTCAATTCAGATTTTAAATCAATACTAAATCTTTCATTTATTAGATTATAAATTTCTGAATCTCTTTTATGTATAGATATGATGTAATCCTGATATCGCTGAAAAACTCGTTGAATACTACATTCTTCTGGGAAGGATTCATTTAGTATGCAATCCCTTAAATATTCTTTATCATAAAAAACATATGCAATATCGCAATTGCCACTTGGAAAAAGATCATAGTCACTTGGCATAACTAACATAGAATGTTTAGAAAGTTTAAAAATTCTCTGCCTGCTATTATTAAAGACCTCATCCGAAACTAGATAATCTTGTGATGAAATATTGTTTTTAAGCATAAGTGATTTCCCTTCTAATACAGAAATAACTTTATATCGCTTGTCATCTTCCATTTCCATTTGGTTAATTCCTAACATTTGAAAACTTAACAGTATACTTATGCACGTCTTATAATACTAAGCCATAATTGGTAGAAAAGTTATTTTTTTTATAAAAAATGTATTTCTAGGACTTAGAAATACTGACAATCAGTTGTATACTATAGTAATTGTTTTAAAATCCCGATACTAAATTTATCATTTTTTTGCAATATCAATGTATGATTTAGTTGGTACATTTGAGCCATTAGAATGTTTTATTCAGCTAGTAAGTTTTGTGATTATGAGAAAAGTGCTTTTCTATTTAGTAATGCTGTTACCGATTTGCTCCTTCAGTCAAGAAGAAACATATTATGCTAAAGAAGATGGTAAGAAGCTGGATTGGGCGATGTATTACATCAATGAGTACTATGTTGATTCCGTCAATTCTAATGCACTTGTGGAAGCAGCATTGAAGGCCGTGGCAGCAGAACTAGACCCATATTCTGTTTATCAGTCCGCCGAGGAATTGAGAAAGCAAAAAGAAAATGATGAAGGCACACAGTTTATTGGCATAGGGACCAGTCTAATAATCATTGATAATTTTCCACACATAACGGCTATTGTCAAAGGAAGTGCTGCTCAAGAGGCGAATTTGCAAAAGGGAGATATCATTATAGAGATTAATGGCAAATCTTTAGAACGACTACCGGTTTACGAAGTCACAGAAATGCTCAAAGGGAATCCAGGTACAGATGTCGAGTTACTGTTGTTTAGAGATGATGAATTGATGCAAAAGAAATTATCCAGAGCCAGAGTACCATTGATTAGTGTAGAGACATCATTCATGTTGACAGATGATATTGGTTACATCAAAATGATCAAGTTTACTCAGAAGACGATTGAAGAGTTCACTACTGCATATAAAGAATTACAAGGTCATGGGATGGAAGACTTGGTGTTAGATATGCGAGGGAATAATGGTGGCGTATTTCCATCTTCAATAGCTCTATCCTCTTTGTTTCTAAAAAAAGGAAGCTTGATTAATTATACGGATGGCGTCATTTCAGATAGACACGATCACATTTGTGAAGTTGATGGAGAATTGCAAAAAGGGAAGATTATTATATTGACAGATGGGTATACTGCTTCAGCAAGTGAGGTATTTTGTGGAGCGATTCAAGACTGGGATAGGGCCTTAATCATTGGTGCACCGACATTTGGCAAAGGACTCATCCAACAGTCGTATGGATTTAGCGACAGTTCGGCTTTGCGGCTAACAATAAGTAAATATTTCAGACCGACAGGCAATGCTGTCCAAAGACCAAACAACAACACACTCGTTTTTCCATCTGAGGTGTATGTGGGAAGCGAGTCAGCTGATTTTTTAACTGGTGATAATACGACCCATACGATGTCTGGAAGGAAGATCTATTCTTTGGGGGCAGGGGTAGTCCCGGATGTATTTTATCCAAATCAGTTTGTTAAAGCTCCAGCCGTTCCTTACAAGTATATGGCAGAATATTTTTTTGACAATAAAGACAATCTAAGATCGGAGTATCCTGGACTTGAGCAGATGTTGTCTAGTGATGTGATACAAAGTTACATCAATCAAAAAGATGCTACGATCAGTGGAAGAGATCTTGCAGAAGTCAAAGGCTGGCTTGCGGCACTTATTTTTCAAAAAGATCAATATTATGAGACGATTGCCAAAGAGGACAAAGTCATAAGGGAGGCGATTAAGCGAATGAATGATGGGACCTTCGATCGATTAGGAATTCGATATTAGTATCTCCAAAGACAAGGACAGATAGTCTTCAATTTGTAACTTTGCGGTATGGGTTATGGCGACAAGAGACAGAAAGGAATAAGCTCAAAGCGAATATTGACATTCTTCTTGATTGTCTGTATCATTTGGTTGTTTCTTTCTATGATTGCGGATAGAAGCCCATTGAGGACAATCAGTTCAATAGGTGAGTTGTTTAGTGATGCACCAGATCCCGTATCGCATTATAGTAGAGATGGTTTGTTGAATGTGCTTGAGCAAAGAGACAAAACAATCGACTCACTTAATCTTTTGATACAAGACTTCTCGGTCATAAGGAAAAAAGATGTTGCCATTGTCACGATAGATTCTGACAAATTGAACGTTAGGTCTCAACCCAGCATTCAATCAGAAGTCTTGTTTCAAATTCCAGACTCTTCTTTGGTAAACATTCTGATGTTTGATTCAGAAACCTATGTGATAGGCGGTGAATCAGGCAGTTGGTGTAAGATTGAATTTAACGCTGAACAAGGTTGGGTATGGGGCAACTATCTCAAGAAAGCAAAGGCAGTAAACTAAAAAGACCTTGCAAGAATACTTGCAAGGTCTTTTTTTAAAGGACTTGGATATAAACTGAAGACTAGTATCTTCTGTTGTATCCGCCGCCTCCGCCACCGCCTCCTCGACGGTTATTATCTTCTCTAGGACGAGCCTTTTTCACCACAATTTGTCTACCGTCCATTTCGCTATCGTTTAAGTCTTCGATAGCCGCTAGACCTTCAGCGTCATTTGGCATCTCTACGAAGCCATACCCTTTTGATCTACCGTCAAATTTGTCGGTAATAATTTTGACAGAATCTACCTGTCCAAATGATTCGAAAGCTGATCTTACTTGATCTTCACTCGTGTTGTAAGAAAGTTTTGCAACAAAAATGTTCATTATAAAAAATTAAAATATAAAAAAATAGAGCTAAAATAAATGCAAAACAGAAACAACTTAGTAACGAAAAACGAGAACAAAGAACTGTGAGATGCTTTACTTAAAAAACTCAAATGCTATTCAAAGTTATACTAAATAGACGTATAGTGCTAGTGTAAAGTTCAAATTAGTTAAGAAAATTTATCCAACTATTTGAATTTGAGTTTGTTGTACTATGAACAAACACCATCTTATTGAACTGGTTTGACAGCATAAAAAAGCAGATTTCCGCGCTTAGAAAGAAGCAAAACAACCCTGTCTTTCTTAAAGAACAACTCGACGATAAGTCAATGAGTACTGAGGATTCAATGAATTCTATGCAAAATTGGGGTTTTCAAATGATCGATGATGTGGCTATATCCTATATAGATTTTTTATCGTCTAATAAAGGCACCCAAAAGTTCAATTTTATCAAACAAAACGGCATCAATGGTTTTGCTTTAGAATTGACAAAATGTGCCCCAACTGTACACGAATGGCGTAATTTTCAGTTTTATTGTAAACAAAAATTACTAAAAGCCAATTATATCGCGCACATACAAGAGGTATCAAGTAAGTCAGATATTGGGATTCTATACACAAATTACAAGTACTATCTTAAACCATCCATTAAGCTGATGACAGAGATACCCTCTACGCAGTTATTTGGGAATATCTCACTTGATTTGATCATTCGAAATGAGCAGCCATTCAGATTCTTGCTAAAAGCAAATTATTACAGTGATCGGAATTATCAGAAAGAACAGTCGTTTCAGGAAATATTTTCTTTGCTGAGGGGTTGATACATCGCGTACCGTCGAATTCATTCAACGAATTGGTATTTGTCTCTCGTACCGTCGAATTCATTCGATGAATTTGTACTTGTTTTTAGTGGATACTTCCCATGATCGTTAATGCCAGTTTCAACGAATGAATTTCTTGTACCGTCGAATTCATTCGACGAATTGGTACATGTTTTTTAATGGATACTTCCCATGATCGTTAATGCCATTACAACGAATAAATTCGTCGATACTCTCTTCAACATACTAATTAAAGGGAGTTCTCAATGCTTCGAATAAATTCGACGGTACACTGGATTCGATGAATTGGTATTTGACTTTTAATGGATCCATCCCAATGATCGCTACTGCCATTTACAACGAATGAATTTCTTGTACCGTCGAATTTATTCGACGAATTGTTACATGTCTTTTGATGGATACTTCCCAGGTTCGTTACTGCCATTTACAGCGAATGAATTCGTCGCTACTCTCTTCAACATACTAATTAAAGGGAGTTCTCAATGCTTCGAATAAATTCGACGGTACACTGGATTCGATGAATTGGTATTTGACTTTTAATGGATACTTCCCTGGATCGTTAACACCATTTACAACGAATGAATTCGTCGCTACTCTCTTTAACATACAAATTAAAGGGAGTTCTCAATGCATCGAATAAATTCGACGGTACGCTGGATTCGACGGTACGCTGGATTCGACGGTACGCTGGATTCGACGTCGCTTGTACCATCGAATTAATTCGACATTATGCACTTTCTGGATGCGTTGTTTTACCTACCATCTCCCAATCGATATCCCGAGACAGATACATCACAATGGCGAGCACGACAAACAAACCAATACTGCCTGCCAGTAAAGCAAAGTCTTCTAGCTGTAGGATAATAAAAATGAATCCAAAGATGGAGGAGAGAATACTTGCCAACATAATCACTAAATAGTTTGAGTTAAGTAGTGTCGTCGTATAAACACTGATTAGAGCTATTACAGCTGAAGCAGATATACCATAAGCTACATTAAATCCAAGGTGTTCGGAAAGTGAAAGCAGGAGTATATAAAAAATGGATATGGCCAACCCTACCAAAATGTAATGCATCGGATGAAGCTTTTGCTTATTGATCATTTCAAAAAAGAAGAAGATCAAAAAGGTCAGTGTGATCACTAACAAAGCATACTTTGCCGATCTGGTATTTTTTGCGTATTCATCTACAGGCTGCATCAACTTTAGGCCAAATGTAGATAGACGTAAGTCGTGTTCTTCACCAGCCCAAGATTGGGGATAGTTTCTATTCAAGTCAAGAATTTTCCAAGTAGCATTAAATCCATCATCATTTACCGTGTGCGTGTCTGGCAAAAATGATCCCATAAATGACGGTGAAGCCCAACTTGACTTTAGATTTAAATTCGTCTCTTTTCCAATAGGACCAAAGGTGAGCGCTTGACTTCCATTTAAATCCAGATTAAAACTGAATTCAACATCTTTATTTTTTGGATCTAATTGTAAAGGTATTCTCACACCTGAATTGAAGCCATTCAGTTTGACAATGCCAGGTTCCATTCTGTAGCTTGACTGATTAAATGTCAGTTGGATGTTATCATTAATCCCCGCCATGTCAGGAATAGAAATTTGTAGAAAAGCTTTGTCCCATTCCACCTTATCTGGGTTGATACCAAACTTGTCAATTATTGGTTTTTTAAATAAGCCACTGCAGTTAAGTAAGGCTTGATAAAGAACGACATTATAGATTCCTCTTTTTCTATTTTCGGGATGTATTTCTCCACTGATATTTAATCGCTCTGGCAGGAAGTGACTGTGCTTTGTGTATTCGTATACATTTCCATCTTTGTCTATGTTCTCTACTTTATAGGGAATGGTAAGTACTGGACCTATTATTTCTTGGGTATTGCCCCATTTACCACTTACTTCTTGGATCACCCCTTGCTGACTGTAATTGCGTTCTCGTATGAGATCTTTTACAAACGAAATAGGGATCATCAGTAATAAAGCGATAAAACCAATAGAAAAGATTTTAATAGATAAGGATTGTTTGATCCAAACTTTAAACCTATGCGTTACGGGTTCATGTGCGTCATTCATTATTTTTGATTTTGATTGTTGAATGACTGCAAGATCAAGGATACGATGTGTATGGTGTGGTGAGATTATTATTCGTAGGGCTTGACTTAGTAAGTGTTTTGGTTATGAATTCATTCGTTACAATTTACTAATTTTTGTAATGAATATTCTTCTGTCATAAATTGTCACCAGAACTCTAAAAATAAAAGTCAGGCGGCAAACTATGTCTTGTTGTTGAATTAAATATTCGTACCAAAGTTGAGATGAAATCCATTTTAGGTGGATACCCTATTGGGGCCATTGCACTTTGCTCAATTAAAAAGCCTTTACCAAACTAATGTAATAATTAGGATCCACTTCAAATTCCGTCGATTCAACTTTAATCCTATCCCACCTCGTTTTCACGCCCAATCGTTGCCAATCTTCACCAAATTTTACATCAACAGGCATATCAAATCCTTGTACAACACCTCCCCAGCGATAAACGAAATATCCATCTTTGAAATAATATTCTAATTGCGGAATTCTGATATCTCTTAAATATTGATCAAAGATAGCTTTCAATTCTATTCCTGCCATACCACTGATGTAATCTTCAATCTCTTGAGTTCCTACCGTCTGGTGGTAAAATTCTTTATTTAATCCTCTTAGAATTGCCCTCCATTTTTCATCACTTCCAATGATGGTTCTGATCGTGTTGAGCATATTGCCACCTTTCACATACATATCACCAGATCCGCTATTGTTTACACCATATTCACCGATGATGGGGCGATCATTTCTGATTCGCTTTCTTGTGCCTCGGACGTATTCTTGACCAATTTCCTTTCCATAAAAATATTCTAAGAAGAGACTTTCTGAGTAATTGGCAAAACTCTCGTGAATCCACATATCTGCCATATCCTTGTATGTGACGTTATTGGCAAACCACTCATGTGCTGTTTCATGGACGATAATAAAATCAAAAAGGTAGCCGTGTCCTGTGCCACTTCCATCATTTCCAACATAACCATTGGCATATCCATTGCCATAGGTGACGGAGCTTTGATGTTCCATGCCAGGGTATGATACATCTACGAGTTTGTACCCATCCTCATAGAAAGGATATGGGCCAAACCAATGTTCAAAGGCTTCCATTGTTCTAGTCGCATCCTTAAATTGTTTTTTGGCTTTTTCCAGATTGTATGGGAGGACATAATAGTCCATTTGAAGTGTGCCTTTTTCTCCTTGGAAGTGTTCATCAAAATGGACATAATCTCCAATGTTAATGTTAACTCCGTAGTTGTTTAAGGGATTTGCGACAAACCAATGAGAAGTGGTTTTTCCATTTTTATTGTCAATTTTCCGAAGTTTTCCATTCGAAATATTTTTAAGGTCATCTGGTATGGTCACACTGATCAACATGCTATCTACTTCGTCATACATATGATCTTTGCAAGGCCACCAGATACTCGCCCCGATGCCTTGGCATGTTGAGTGAATGAAGGGTTTTCCATTCTTATCCTTAGTCCAGGTAATGCCCCCATCCCAAGGAGGTCTTTTTGCCTCTGTAGGCTTGCCGCCGTATTCTACAATTATAGTATGTACATTTCCTATTTTTTGAGGCGTTGCCAATCTAACTAAGTTTGCATTTCCATCGGTTTGGAAGTTAAGTTTATTTCCATCTATGTCAGACACACCTTTTATGATAAGCGGCGGTTGCAAATCTATTTGCAGTACGTCATTTTCTTCCAGCACTTCGTACATGATGTCTACAGAACCATGGATGGTTTTCTGTTCAGGATCAACCTCGATGTCTAGGTGGTAGTATTTTAAGTCCCACCAAGCCCTTTCTGGAGTGATCATTCCTCTTAAGGAATCTTGTTTGTTGAAATGATTATGATGGTGTTGTGCTTGTGTCAAGTTAACAACATTGAAGAGGATAAAGATTTGTAAAATTTTAATCATAAAAAAATGTCTCGGATGGTCTAAATATAAAGTATTCAGTGTGATGTTCACCTATCATTACCTGTACAATTATGACAGAAACCATAAGCTAAGGAATTACTCATGCTTTGGTTTCAATCTAATGATCGAATCCCCCACTTTTATGCAACTACATCCCACCAAAATTCGTTATACTCGTGTCTCAAGAAGTATTGTCTTATGATTAGAGCGAGTATCGTGTGTGTTATCTGTTTTTTGTCCATCGCCATGATGGCACAAGATTCCAAATTAGCCAATGAATATTACAGATCTGGGGAGTACGAACAAGCTGCTGCTCTCTATAAAAAAATATGGGTAGAATCTCGTTATAATGAATACTACTTTGACAGATATATAGAGTCTTTATTGGCTTTGGAAGACTATGACCAAAGCTTGAAAGAGATCAAAACTCAACTCAAACGAAATCCGAAAGATGTTAATCTGTATGTTGTTCGAGGTAAAGTACTAGAACGTCAAGGAAAGGGTGAAGAGGCGGAAAAACAGTACGCCAAAGCTGTCCAACAACTTCCAAAAGATCACAACAAAATCAGGAATTTGGCAAATGCCTTCAATCGACTGACCAAGTACGAACTCGCCCTAAAAACATACAAGATGGGTGAAGCTCTTCTAAATCAATCTGGTATATTCTCTTACCAAATAGCGGACATCTATAAACGACTAGGCAACACTTCGGAGATGATCCATTATTATCTGCTGAGTGTCAATGAAAATCCAAATCAGTTGGCGACGATGAAAAACTATTTTAGTCGGACTCTGACAGAAGAAGATTTCCCTGTGCTCAAAGAAAAACTATTCGTCAATATCCAAGATGATCCAGACAATGTAAACTTCCCAGAACTTCTAGAGTGGGTGTACATTCAAGAAAAAGATTACAAGAAAGCATTGCGTCAAGCAAAAGCGCTCGATCTACGATTAGAAGAAAACGGTACAAGAGTATTCAACATCGGTATGATCGCGTCTAATGATGGTCAGTTTGATACTGCTATAGGTGCATACCAATACGTCATTGACAATAAAGGCATCAACTCAAGTTACTATCTAGAGGCAAGACAAGAATTACTGTCAAACCGAAAGAAGAAGGTTGTCAAAAATCCAAATTACTCTAATCAGGATTTGTTGGATCTTCAGAATGAATACATCTCATACCTTTCAGAAATAGGCAAGAACAAACAATCGGCATTCATCGTCGCTGAACTAGCAAACTTGGAGGCATATTATATGAATGACCTGCCTAGTGCTATAAACAGACTCAATGAGATGATCGAATATCCTGGAGTCAACAAATACGTCAAAGCCAACGGCAAGATCAGCCTTGCAGATTTTTATTTAATTCAAGGAGAGATATGGGAGGCTACATTGCTTTACTCACAAGTCGATAAAGATTTCAAAGAAGACTATTTAGGCGAGAAAGCGAGATACCGCAATGCTCTCCTATCCTATTACAATGGCGATTTTCAATGGGCACAAAAACAATTTGATGTACTCAAAGCATCTACTTCTAAATTGATCTCTAACGATGCCATTGATAAATCAGTCTTCATCATGGACAATCTTGCTTTAGACACTTCGGATGTGGCTATCTCTATGTATGCAGAGGCTGAGTTGATGACACGTCAAAATAAATATGCGCAAGCATTCAATAAGCTTGATTCTCTAGCCACAGCCTTTCCTGATCATTCATTGGTGGATGATATTTATTATCAGAAAGCTATTTTATATCGCAAGCAAAAGGATTACGATAAAGCTGTCGAAATGTATATGACTGTCATCGAAAATCACAATGAAGAAATCCGGTGTGATAACTCCATCTTCGAATTGGCAGAGATGTACGAAATGGAAATAGGAGATATTGACAAGGCTCAAGAACTGTATGAGAAACTCTTCCTCGATTACTCAAATAGCGTCTTTGCTATAGAGGCCCGTAAAAAATACCGATCATTGCGAGGCGATAACCTATAAACAGACTTCATGAATTTGTATTACACAGAGGAGCAACTAGCAGTAAAGGAAGCAGCGCGAGATTTTGCTCAAAACGTTCTGAAAAATGGCGTCATTGAGAGAGACACGACGATGGAATACCCAACTGATGAGATAAAACAGATGGCAGAGATGGGTTTCCTTGGCATGATGGTCTCTCCTGATTATGGTGGCGGCGGCATGGATACTATTTCATATGTCCTCGCCATGGAAGAATTATCCAAGATTGACAATTCTTGCTCAGTTGTCATGTCCGTAAATAATTCGCTTGTTTGTTGGGGGCTTGAAGAGTATGGTAATGAGCAACAAAAACAAAAATACCTAACAAAATTGGCGACCGGTGAGTGGCTTGGTGCTTTCTGTTTGTCTGAGCCAGAAGCTGGCAGTGATGCGACTAGTCAACGAACAACTGCCGTGGACATGGGAGATCACTATCTCTTGAACGGTACAAAAAATTGGATTACCAATGGAGGTAAATCCAACGTACACTTGGTGATGGCACAGACAGATGCAGAGAAAGGACATCGTGGCATCAATACCTTAATTGTAGAAAGCCATTGGGATGGTGTGAGCATTGGCGCTAAAGAAGATAAATTGGGCATTCGATCTTCGGACACACATTCTATCATGTATTCAGATGTCAAAGTCCCTAAAGAAAACAGAATCCACGAAGATGGCTTTGGCTTTAAGTTTGCGATGAAAACGCTCGATGGTGGGCGTATTGGTATTGCCGCTCAAGCGTTGGGCATACACGCAGGTGCCTATGAATTAGCTGTCGCTTATTCTAAAGAAAGAGAAGCATTTGGTAAGCCGATTTCTCAACATCAATCAGTATCCAACAAGCTTGCTAATATGGCGACAGACTTGGAAGCTTCTAGATTGTTGGTACACCGTGCAGCCTGGTTAAAGGATCAAGGAAAGCCCTATGCCAATGCCGCAGCTATGGCAAAGTTATATGCAGCCGAGGCAGCAATGAAGCATTCCGTTGAAGCTGTTCAAGTACATGGAGGCTATGGATTTGTGAAAGAATATCATGTCGAACGACTTATGAGAGACGCCAAGATTACGCAGATTTATGAAGGCACATCTGAGATTCAACGCCTCGTGATTGCGAGAAATATATTGAAAGGTCAATTGCACGAACCACTACTAGCGGCCAGTACGTAATCGCATGTTGGATAGATCCTTTACATTAGGTCGATATGCAGGCATTCCTGTGAAGGTGCATTGGACCTTTGGACTTCTGTTCCTTTTCATCATTTACATTGGGGTTGAAAGTCATAAAACGACCTTAGAACAAATCTTTTTCATCCTTACATTTTTGACTCTTTTCTTTTGTGTTGTTTTACACGAATATGGGCATGCGTTGACAGCAAGACTATTCAATGTTCACACACGTGACATCATCATTTCACCAATTGGTGGAGTGGCTAGATTAGAGCGATTACCTGTAAAGCCAAAGGAAGAATTATTAGTAGCAATAGCCGGACCAATGGTCAATGTGGTTATCGCTATTTTATGTTTTATTGGAATTGCTTCCTTTGCGGGAATGGAACATTTCATCTTCAATGAGCAGTCTGATCAAATTGATAGCTTCCCGAAATTTGTAGTGGCTGTCTTTTTTATAAATGTGGTCTTATTTTTCTTCAATCTCATTCCTGCTTTTCCAATGGATGGAGGCAGAATTCTCAGAGCACTCCTGAGCATGAAATTAGGGAAAACAAAATCGACCAAAATAGCTTCCATCATAGGTAAAATGTTTGCAGTAGGCTTTATGTTTTATGGTCTATACATTTCCCACTATGTCCTTGTCGTTATTGGAGGCTTCATATTCTTTATGGCAAATACCGAAAACAAACAAGTCATACTAGAAGATCGGTTGCATTCGACCAAAATAGACGACATCAAACGCAGTGAATACACAACTCTTTACCTCCATGACAAAATGGAGAAAGCCGTAAATCTGTCTTTGCAGCAGCAAGAGAATAATTTTCTAGTCGCTGATCTTGAAGGCAAACTGATTGGCATCCTACACAATCTATTCATAAGAGACGCTATACAAGATAAGCGGACTCATGAGCCAGTATCCACATTTACCTCAACTAAATTTCATGTGTTCACACCTGATATGTCCATCTACGAAGCTCGGCACAAAATGAATGAACTTGGATTGAGTATCGTGGGTGTCGGAAATTCTGAGGAAGAATTGGTTGGGGTGATTGACCATGATAGTATTGTGCATTTCATGAGGATGACGAGTAGGTGACATACACAAAGAGATCAGACCTGTAAGCCTTTGGCTTAGACCTTCTGTTCGCCTATCATTATACGAGAGCGAGCGTCTTGAGAGCAGACTTCAGAGTCAAATGCCTGTTATACCCATTTTGCTGTAACTAATATTTTACAGACCTTTCCCAATGATTGGGAATTCTTGTTAAATTATTATATGTTTGTTTCTGAACTCGTATTAAATGATGACAACACTACCTTATACGGAATCAAATGTTGAAATAATTCAAGCATTCTTAGATGAAACTAAAGAAAGAATATCTGAAGGTGTTACCATAACTTTTACAAATAAAGCTCAAGCCGAACTTGCTGTTTTAAGCTTAAGCTATAACTTAGGTATTGATGATATAGAAAATGCTATTGTCAACTTAACGCCTGAAAATTACTATAGAGGTATCGATCCTTCAGGGAAAGCAGACTTTGATGTATGTGCTTTTTACACAGAAATAGGAATTGATAATGTTGGAATTTATTTGAAATATGGTTTAGAAACGAACGGTTTACAGATTCTTATATTTTCAAATCATGCTCCTATGCACCCAATGGGGCAGCCATTCAAAAATTAAATGTTATGTCTAATAAAAAAGTATTAACAAGAAATAATAAGACAACTGACGAACTACAAAGAAATGTTGCCAAAGAGTATAAAGGTGTAACATTTAACTACACTGAAGTTTATTATCTTGATTATGAAGTTGATGAAGAAACAGGCATGATTAATAAAAATAAAACTGTAGAACATTATACTAAAGATCAAGTTGATCGAAACATGAAAGCTTTAAAAACTGCTTACATGGTTGCTAAAGGTTCAATTGCACCTACCGAAATTATTGAATTTCGTGCTAAACATAAAATTCCAGCATCAGCTTTAAGTATAATATTAGGATTCAGTAAAAACACTATTTCAAATATTGAAAATGATGGTATAACTTCTTTATCAAGTGGTAGATTCATTAAAGTCTGTCTCTCTAACACCGAAATTTTATCTCAATACGTCAAAAGCTGCTCTTCTTTAGACATACCTAAGAAAAAAGAAATTATGGAAAGTTTAAATGCTAATTAGCATACTGTTAGTCGGTCAAAATAATAACTGTAATAAATAAAACTTCAAGTAGTCGAAGACCCAAAGGTCAGACCTGTAAGCCTTTGGCTTATTCCACGAGCGTGAGCCAAAGGTTTTTAACCTCTTGGCGTCTTGGCTGGTATATGACAAAAAAAGAGGTCAGACCTGTAAGCCTTTGGCTTATTTCACGAGTGTGAGCCAAAGGTTTTTAACCTCTTGGCGTCTTGTATCCTCCTCCCAAGCATAAAAAAAAGCCCACCAAATTTCTTTGGTAGGCTTATATATATCTTAAAAAGGCTTTTTACATGCCTAATCGACTCTTAACTTCAGCCATTAAATCTTCTCCTTCATCGGCAAAAAGCAATGCACCAGTACTTGTATCAAATATCATGGTATATCCTTTTTCCTTACCAAGAGCATCAACAATGTTTTTTACTTTGTCAAGGATTGGCTGATATAGCTCTTCTCTTTTTTTAGCAATTTGGCCCTGAACTTCAACTTCATATTGTTGAATTTTTTGCTGCTCAGCTGCTAAGTCAGCTTCTTTCTCTTGTACTTGAACTGGAGAAAACTCTCCGCTCTGTGCTTCTTGTGCATACTTCTGATATTTGGTCTCAAAAGTTTTTACCATTGCTTCTCCTTTAGAAATCAATTGTTTTTGGTAGGCAGCAATTTCAGAATCTGCAGCTTTGATTTCAGAAAGTTCTGTCAATAATTGAGCAGAATTTAAGTATCCATATTTCTGTGCTGTCAGAGAAGTAGCGCTAAGAGCTACAAACAAAATAAGTACGTTTAGTGTCTTTGTCAATTTCATGATTTAGTCATTTATTATAGAGACGCAAATGTATACTTATTGAATCCTTTTACATACATTTTAACGAAAGATTAGTACATGAAGCCAACATTCTGGCTCATATGAGAATTTAATGTTAATTGAAAATAAGGAGATTTTGATTAATCAGGCTCAAAACCAAGAATGATACTGAACTTTCCGAAGCCTCCAAAACTTGGTGCATTTGGATCTTTGTCTAATCCAATGCCATAGTCAAACCCTAACAATCCAAACATTGGTAAGAATACGCGAACACCACCACCGACTGCACGTTGCAGATCAAATGGGTTGTATTGTCTGAAATCATTCCACACATTTCCCCCTTCTAAGAACGCTAAGGCATAGATCGTTGACGTCGGATTCAGACTCAACGGGTATCTCAATTCAACCGTAAATTTGTTGAAAATTGTACCACCACCTAAAGAGAAGTTATTGTTACTGACTGATGTTCCATTTCCTTCTATAAACTCATTCGTTTCATAGCCTCTTGCTGATATGATGGTCGCACCAGTGATGCCACTATTTTGATTTGACAAACCATCTCCTCCATATATAAACCGCTCAAATGGTACAATACCCAAGTTATTGTTGTAAGAACCTAGGAACCCCATTTTAGAACGTGCCGCCATGACAAGTTTGTCCGTAAAATTGAAATACCATTCTGTATCAAATCTCCATTTATGGTATTCTAAGAAATTAAATCTTCTGGATTCCTCTATACTATTGATGAATGACGCTTCACTATTTGGATCACCTAAATCTCCGTCAGTTAATTGATTTCTGACCCCTCTTCCTAAATTTTCTTGGAATACTACTTCTCTTCGTTCGTCTTCTGTTAAAATCCAGAAATTATCTTTTCTAAATAACGAATATGGAGGTGTTAACTGAATGGATAAGGATACTCCTGAACCTCTTCGTGGATATAATTGATTATCAACGCTCCGTCTACTAAACGTTTGATTGATGTTGAAATTTCTAAATTTACCATCATTGACGACTAATCCAGCGTTGAAATTATCAAGTGCAATTGTCTCAATATTCACCACTGTGTTAGAGACAAAAAAGTCATCTGGCCACTTTATCTGAGAACCAAGTCCAACAAAAAATCTTGTTATGTTTAATTTACCTTGATTAAATGACGTTTGATCGAATACAGAATTTGCAATACCAGCAGTAAAACTTCTTGGTTTTTCTCCACCGAGCCATGGTTCTGTAAAGGACGCATTAAACGATCTGAAGAATCGACTATTGGATTGTAATCTGACAGAGACACGTTGGCCATCACCTTGTGGCAATGGATTCCAAGTACTCCGATCTTTTATGTTTTGGATAGAGAAGTTATTAAATGTAACCCCTAGTGTGCCAATCAATCCACTAAATCCGCCATAACCTGCTGATAATTCCAGCTGATCAGAAGGCGTTTCTTCTACTGTGTATACGATATCCACTGTGCCCCTTTGTGGGTTTACCGGTGTTTGTATATCGAGGCTTTCAGGATTAAAATAACCTAAGTTGATCAATTGACGTTGCGATCTGATGATGTCAGATCTACTAAATTTCTCACCTGGTTTTGTTCTTAATTCTCTTCTGATGACGTGTTCATTAGTTCGGTCATTACCTCTAATCTCTACATTATCGATAGATGCTTGAGCACCTTCAGAAATTCTCATTTCTATATCAATAGAATCCTCGAAAATGGCAACTTCGACTGGTTGTACATCAAAAAACAAATATCCTTGATCCAAGTATAGTGATGAAATATCTCTACCATCATCTTGACTGAAGCTGAGTCTTTTTTGGAGTAGTTCTTCATTGTAGACTTCACCTTTATTCAAGCCGAGTACAGTAGCTAATTGTTCGTCAGAATAAATTGTATTCCCCTTCCAAACAATATTTCTATAGACATATTGCTGACCTTCTTCAATATCCAAAGACATCTTCAAATACCCCTCATCGGTTCTCCATATTGAGTCGTTTAGTATGGTTGCATCTCGAAAACCAAGCTTGTTATAATGAGCAATCACATTTTTCTTATCATCGTCAAAGTCATCAGCTATGTACTTTGACTTTTTAAAGATTGTCCCTTTTTTCTTAGTCCCTTTCATGAGTTTGCGCAACTTCTTGTCTGTCACAAATTCATTCCCCGAAAATGCAATGTCTTTGATCTTTATACGCTCTTTTCTGTCTATGTCAAATTCCAATCTGACTGCATTTGGTCTTGTAGCATCTGCAATTTCCTTGATTTTAACCTCTGCATCTAGGAATCCTTTTTCTATATAATGTTCTTCCAATTTGGTTTTTGCAAGCTCCTTCTTATTTATGGTGATGACACTTCCACGGGTGATGATGCCGTCTACAATTTCAGAAAGATCTTCATATTTTGTTTTCTTAACTCCTTTGAATATGTATGTGGACATCGCAGGACTCTCATAAAGCTTAATCCTAAGAAACACAACATCACCGACAATGCTGTCTTGTATGATTTCGACATTTTTAAACAATCCCAACCGATAAAGAGCTTTTAGACCTAAGGCGATAGACTCACTGGGAAGTGTAATTTTCTTACCTTCTCGTAGCTTGGCAATGGATTTAATGGCATTTTTATCTCTAGAACCAGCCCCTTCTACTTCTACGGCACCTATTTCGTACTCTCTAGGTTCAATAGAATAATCTAAAAATGATTTAAGGCTATCCTGCTGTGTCTTTTCTTGCACAGCTTCTTGTTGTGCTGTTTCTTCTTGACCATATACGCTCAAAGAGACCGAAATGAGTAGAAATAAAGAAAATGTAAACCTTGAAGGTACTTGCATGTTTTTATTCTTTAGGAATCAAGCTGATTCGAAAACGCAAACATAACTTTATAGCTGCGCCCGTTAAATAATTTAACGAAGCTTTAACCTCGTTTTTAGCTTTAATATTCAACTTTATACGAGTTGCTCACTGATTTTGCCGAATCTTCGTTCTCGACTTTGAAAATCTACAATCGCTTCGTATAAGTTTTCTTTCCTGAAATCAGGCCAAAAGACCTTTGTGAAGTACAATTCGGCATAAGCTATTTGCCACAACAAATAATTGCTGATTCTTTGCTCTCCACTCGTGCGTATCAACAATTCAGGATCTGGATACTTTTTGGTTTCTAAATATGTAGAAAATACGTCTTCATCCAACTGGTCCTCTGTTAAATGACCTGCTTTTATATCTCTCACAACATCTTTTGATGCCTGTATTATTTCTTTCCGTGATGAATAGTTTAATGCCAATACCAAGGTCATTCGATCATTGGATTGGGTATCTATTATGCCTTTTTTCAAGGCCAAATGCGTTTTTTGAGGTAGCTTATCTAACTCACCAATAGCTTCTAGTCTGATGTTGTTCTTATTTAAAGTCCGAACCTCTTTACTCAAAGTCTCTACCAAAAGACTCATTAGTGCATTGACTTCAAATTTGGGCCTGTTCCAGTTTTCTTGTGAAAATGCATATAAGGTTAGATAAGAAACCCCTAATTCTGCACATGCTTCTGTAACTTCTCTTACAGCTGTAACTCCATTTTTATGGCCAAAAACTCGCGGTCTGTTTTTTTCCTTTGCCCAACGACCATTACCATCCATGATAACAGCGATGTGCTTGGGTAGTTTATCGTGGATTATCTGATTTAGAAACGTCTTGATTTTGAGCCAATTTAGTGTGCAAAAGTAAGGATTCATCTTACTATTTGCTGAAAATTATGATCTTTTGTATAAAATGAAATGCCTAAAGACAATCAAAAGCAATATTTGGGTAACCGTACAATAGCTACCGTTACTCGTAGAATTTGTATTTACATTCGTCGATAAACACGATTTTAAGGAATGCCAAGCACCGTTCGAATGTTCCTTACATTGTAATAAAAACCAAACATGAAATACATCATATTAAGCATCTCCATTTTGGCAATCTCTTGTTCAGCACTTGATCCTTGCCAAAATAAAGACTTGTTCATAAAAGAACACAAGGCATTTATAGAGGAAACACTCAAAAATTCGGAAGACTATTCAGATGAAGAGTGGGACAGTAGAAATGAGGAATTTGAAAAACTTGTCAACGAATGTTACAAAAATGTAGAAGAATCAATGTCAAAGGAGGAAAAGAAAGAGTTTTGGATTGGCAGTTCAGAATATCTAGCCGAAAGAATGAAAACGGACGGTAAAGAAGACTTTGACAATTTAAAAGAACTCTTCTCAGGTTTGACAGAGAATGGATCAGGTATTGTTGAAGGCTTATCCAATGCATTTGGAGATGACCTTGAATCTACATTTAGTGAATTTGGAGAAGACCTCGACAATGTCTTTGACGACGAATTTCAAGAGAAAATGAAGGATATTTTCGATGAAGACTTCAAAGATGAACTCAAAGGCACGCTTGAAAAATTAGGCAAAAGTTTGGAAACCATGGCTGAAGAATTCAAGGATATTTTGGAAGAGAAGAATTAAGAAGAATATATACCAGTATTTTCCAAGATAAAGGCGAACGATCTGGTATCATATTGAATATATTCGATAAGAAGTCTTCTGATTCAGCCTGAGAGGTTTTATCTTTAAAGAAAAAAAGATGTTCCGTTATTTAAGTCTACTCTTTTCACTTTTCCTTTCCATACAAGCTTTCAGTCAATGTGAACCAGACACGCTTATTCCGATCGACAGAGTTGCCATTTTCCCATTGCCTTTTGGTGTCATACTACCTGAGGATGGGGGCACTGGAATTACAGATACTGCATTTATCGACGTTCCATTTGAGATGACATTTACGATATCATTTCCAGATACGTTTTTGGATCCTGCAACTCAATCAATGACAATTGGTGATTCTATTTTAATCAATCCTGACTCACTTAGAGTACTTTTTAATGACGAGGAAGTGGATGGATTGCCAGAAGGGCTACAATTGGTAGTCAACCCAGAAGGATGGATAAAACCAAGTGGAACTCAACCAGTGGGTTGCATTAGCTTGGTTGGAACACCTACATCTGAAGTTGTACCTGGAGATTATTTATTGTTTTTTGGTATCAATGCCTGCATTCAAAATCCAGCATTGAATGGTTGTATTGATATAGAATTGCCTAGCATCTTTACCAATATTCTAGGTGAGTATCGACTTACTGTTTCTGATATGACATCATCCATACCAGAGGTACTTAACGAACAGCAAAACATCCAAATTACGCCAAATCCATTCGATTCTCAGGTATCCATTCAGTTTGATTCTAATGGGTTATCAGGGAATTACCAATTGTCTGTCATGAATTTATCTGGTCAAAAAATATTGAGCCAGTCTGTTCTAATGACTGGTGACATTCAACAATTATCCATTGACGCTAGCTCTTGGCAAAATGGCATTTACCTGTTTTCTCTTAATGGAAATGAAGGCCAACTTAGTGGCAAATTGGTCAAAAGAGAATAAGAAGACTCTCTATTTTATTTAGAAGACACTCAACAGTGATACTTCAAACACCAATGGACTATTGGGAGGTATAATGGCAATCGGCGAATTTCTACCATACGCAATTGCAGAAGGGATAACCATTATGGCAGAGCTGCCTTCCGACATCAGTGGTATGCCTTCTCTCCATCCATCGATCACCATATCCAGACCAATAGTCAATGGTGCACCGTCACGAGTTGTATCAAATATGGTTCCGTCCAATAAAGTACCATGGTAATCGACTTGAACATTGCTGAATTCTGTAGGGAATGTGGTCCCATTACCGTCTTCTAAAAAGATCATTCTCAATCCAGAATCTGTAATTGTATCCGGCACAAGATTATTATCGGCTAAATAAGCTTCAATGTCCATATTCTCTGCTTGACCTTGAAACTGACCATTGATGTCGATGAAATCAACGATATAAATTAATAAATCATCATCTTCAATACCATCTGGATGATCCGTAAATCCTATGTCAGAAGGGATTAAAAATACACCAGCACCACCCGGAGACAATAATTGAAGCCCTTCTATAAGACCTGGCACAAATGAGTTTAGTGGAAATTCTATCGGTTCGCCTGCTAAACCCGTACTAGTAAATGCAGTGCCGTCTCCTAGAAATAGATCGAAATCTATTGTGACGATATCGTCTAATGTTGGAAATACACCATTGCCTTCTTCAAAAATGGCATATGCCAGACCTGAAGGAGTCCTGATCAGATCTACATTTGGATTATTGATTGCCCATTGAGTAATCTCACGTTCATTTTTTGCAGCTATTTCATCTACAGACAACCCACTTTCAGAAGGGTCTTCAACACCACAGGAAACCAATAAACATACGACAGCGATATAAAATAAGCGAAAGACTATATTCATGCTTTACAAATTTAGATGTATAGATAACGCTAGTATGAGCAATTCTGTTTTTAATTTGGGTTGTAATAGTCGTCCATAAGATATTCAGCAGGCTTATCCATAGAAAAACTTGAATTGATCTCCAATAAATCGATGATTCTGGTCATCAAACTATCATAATGCGCTGGATTTATATCAGGATTCTCAATGGATACTTTTAAAAATGCTCGTTCAATTTTCTCAATAGATGCCTTGGAATTGCCTCCATACATTTTATAAATGATGGGTTTAGCTCTAAAGTAAAATAGATTCCACGCATCAGTCTGCCCACTGTAATTCGATTGAAAATTCATATGTTGAATTATTTAATGTAGAGCACTGCAATTATTAAACCAATCTTATGCAGATACGATGGATACTACTGTTTGTTCTTATCGAATATTGATTTTATTCAAAAATGAAACTGGGAAATTGTGATAGAAATTTTTCTTCAAAATGCGCACCGTGACCAAAGCCTTCTGGGATCCTTACCTTCCATTCACTCGTATATGTTATGCCGCCATGTACTGGATTCTCTGTATGCATCAACGGTGAATCCATATCGAAATAATGTATGCAGTCCCAGACAGATACAAAATGTGCAAGTGCAGATATCCCAACCCTGGTCTCTGCAAAACAACCGACTTGACACTTTACACCCGCAGCTTCTGCAATCGATGCAATTTTCATTGCGTGATGAATGCCTCCAGACTTTGTCAGTTTAATGTTGATGTAATCCACCACTTGATTACTGAGAAGGTGATATGCGTCTTTGTGGTCAAAAATAGACTCGTCTGCCATGATGGGTATCGGACTATGTGCAGTTATTTGTTTGAGCCCAGACAGATTTCTCGCATCTATGGGTGCTTCACAATATTGAATATCGTATTGTTCAAACTGTCGCAGTAATTGTTTTGCCTCTACAGCATTCCATCCTTGGTTTGCATCAATACGCAAGGATACATCAGCACCTATTGCCAATCTTACTTCTCTAACGCGATCCAAGTCCTTCGCTGCGTCTCCCAATTTCAACTTTAATGTTCGAAATCCCTGAGTTGTATATCTCACAGCTTCTTCGACCATCTCAGATACATTTCCCAAACCAACAGTCATATCAGTATACACCTCTTTATCTTCAATTGCTCCACCTAAATAGGCATTCAGGGACAATTCATGATATTTGCATATCAAATCATGTAAGGCCATATCGAACGCACATTTAATGGAACTATGCCCGATAAACAAGCTATCCAATAAAGTAATGCATGAACCAATGTGCGCAGCATCTTTACCGATTAAATGTGGTGCAAGATATTTTCCAACTTCCACAACACTTTGAGGAGTTTCAGCTTGTATGCTTCTCAATCTGCCACACTCACCAGTTCCAAAGAGCCCATCATGAGAGTGAATAAGGACAACCGTATTCTGAGCTTTTGAAATAGATCCGACTGAAATATTGAATGGATTGTTCAATGGTATCTCAATTGGTATGATGTTTATTTTAAGAATGGGAATTTTCATTGAATAAATACTAGCAAAAAACCATCCAATAATAGCACGTTTCAAATTAGTGCGCAAATGGACCTAAGCCATTAGGTTATTTCAAATATTTAGGGGATTATTGTATTGGTTTAATTGAGCAATCATTTCATAATAATTAAACGAAAAAAACAAATGGGATTATTTTCATTCATTAAAGGAGCAGGTCAAAAATTATTTGGCAAGAAAAAAGAAGAAGTTGCTCCTGTCGAACTCTCTAAAATTGATGCTTTAAAAGCAGAAGTGGGTAGACTTGGCATACCTGTACATGGTCTAAATATAGAACTTGCAGAGCAGGTGATTGTATCTGGATCTACGGAGACAAATGCTGATAGAGAGAAGATCATTCTTGCATTGGGAAATGTGGAAGGAATCGGATCTGTCGCAGACGATATTGCGGTAACCAATCCAGAACCAGAGTCGGTGTTTCATGAAGTTAAGAGCGGAGACACGCTTTCAAAAATTGCCAAAGATGTCTACGGAGATCCAATGAAGTACCCTGCAATCTTTGAAGCAAATAAGCCAATGTTGGAACACCCCGATAAAATTTATCCTGGTCAGATATTGCGTATCCCTCAGATATAAAAAAAGCAATTAGCAGAGACACTATAAAGCTATATAAAACAGAAGAGCCTGATTTTAGGAAAATCAGGCTCTTTCTTTCTAACTACTAACTAATTAACTAACTAATATATCTAACGGATAATGTTCTTATATGTTTAGAATCCGTATACCGCCGCCAAGACAAATGATGTCAAAGAACTACTTAGATCCGTACCATCTAAAAACACGTCCTCAGAAGCTGCATCAATTCTGAATTCTGGTATGATTGTCAGTGACCCAACTGTATAATTTGCTGAAATGGTAAAGTCTAGTACACTGCCACCATCAATTTCTTCCGGGATTCCAAGAATACCTCCTGTCACATCATTGAAGTATTCTACTCTACCACCGATTTTAAAATTATCTGACGTTGCAAACTGTAAATAGGCTGTTGCTCCTCCAAATGAATCAGAAGCAGTAGTCGCGTTGACTCCAAAGTATAGTGCATCTGTCAAATCCCATCCTCCTGTTAAGTCTATTTGTGTAAAATCATTAGCTCCATCGTAAATAAAATTCAACCAAGCACCGCCGTTTCCGAATTCATAACCTAACTGAGCACCTAAGGTATAATCGTTTGTCACGTTAAATTCTGTGATATCTGTTGGGTTAAAGACCCCTAGCATTAAGCTTATTCCTCCATCAAAAGAGAAATCTGCTTTCAAACCAGTATGAGAAAATGGTCCATAACTAAACGCATAACTTGTACTATAGTTAAAATTTCCAGTAGGAGATATAACCTCATAGCCGAGGAATGTATTAAAATTACCCATTGTCAATGTTACATTATCAGAGACATTCCAATAAGCAAATAATTGATTAACAATTTGAGAACTTCCACCGATACCTCCTTTTACTGCTTCATAAAGCGGTGAAGCAAATACAGCATCTGCCCCTCTTGGACCAAACACTAAATCAGCAGTAAAACCGGCTTTTTCTCCTTCATGTGCTGCCACAAGATTAACCATGCCTAGTGAGAAACCAGGTAAATTTGCAAATGATGTAACAGGCGCCGAATCAAAGTCACCTCCTAGATTGTTGCGGAAATAAGCATCCACAGAACCAGATAACGAAAATGTAGGTGCTTCTTTTGCCTCCATTTCTTCTACTACTTCCTGAGCAAAGCCAGGATTAATCATGGTAAGTAAAAAGAACCCTATTGTAAAATATGTTATGAATGTTTTCATCTTTTTTAATTTAATTTGAGTTTTGAATTTTTGCTGAATTCCAAAATCTGTCTATATTGTTCTCAGTTACATGAAAAAACTATAAGCTTTGAGATTGAAATTTCAAAGATTTTATAAAAACAGCTCGCCAGCTTTAAAAAATTGGTGAGCTGTTTTTTATTCTGAATGTGTCTAATTAATTGATCAACTACGCGTAGGCAGCCATTTCGTGTTCGCTGATATCTAAGCCTTTCTCTTCTTCATCTTCATCTACTCTAATTCCTAATGTCACTTTCAATATGAAGAATACGATGAAAGCAAATAAGAAACTGAAAGCTCCCATAGCTACGATACCTGTAATCTGAGCACCGAATGTGCCACAACCATCACAATCACCAAATATGGCTACGGCTAATGTTCCCCATATACCACACATCAGGTGAACTGATGTAGCCCCAACTGGATCGTCCAATTTGAGTTTATCAAACATTGTCACTGATATTGGAATAATGATTCCAGCTATGATACCAATAATGATAGAATCCGTAATGCTCATGATATCTGCGCCTGCTGTGATTCCAACTAGACCGCCAAGGATACCATTCAATACCATGGATAAGTCATAATTTTTAAACATCACAAAACTGGTGAAAAATGCACCTACGGCACCTCCGGCAGCTGCAAGAGCAGTTGTTGTAAATACCAGAGATACGAGTTCTGGATCTGCACTCAATACAGAACCTCCATTAAATCCAAACCATCCAAAGAAGAGTAAGAATACACCTATTGCTGCAAGAGGCATACTATGTCCTTGGATAGGTCTTATGCCTTTTTTGGTATATTTTCCTGCTCTAGGGCCCAATAAGATTATACCTGCTAAAGCTGCCCAACCTCCTACAGAGTGTACAATGGTAGAACCAGCAAAGTCATAAAAACCCATAGCATCTAACCATCCACCACCCCATTTCCATGAGCCAGTTAACGGATAGGATATTGCAACGAAAATTGTCGCAAAAATCAAAAATGGAATTAATTTAATTCTTTCTGCCACTGCTCCCGATACAATTGTCGCACCAGTTGCAGCAAACATGGCTTGGAATATAAAATCTGACCAATAGGTATAGTCAGCATATTCAGCGGTCATCCCGTTTTCTGGAGGCGTAAGACCAAATCCAGCAAAGGCAAAAAACCCACTACTGTCTTCTGCAAAACCTGGGTACATCAGATTAAAACCACATAAACAATAGGTTAATAAGCCTATCGCAATAATCATCGAATTTTTAAATAAAATATTGACCACATTCTTTCTTTGCACAAAGCCTGCCTCAAGCGTAGCAAAGCCTAAGTGCATCATAAACACCATAGCCGCTGCGACTAATATCCATAAATTATTAACCGTAAATTGCGCAAACTCTGCTGCTTTTTGAGCTTCTGCAGCAATTGCCATTGCATCGGTTATAGAATTATTTTGCATGATAATTTCTGTTTTCTTTTTTAATTAAAAGGTTTTATAAAGCGTCTTGTCCTGTTTCACCTGTTCGAACTCTATAAAAGCCTTCGACATCAGTCACTATTATTTTACCGTCACCAATTTTCCCTGTTCGGGCGTTTTCGGACACAACAGATACAACTTGTTGGAATTTAGAGTCTTCTACAACAAGCTCAATTTTTGTTCTTGGTATGTAACCAGAATCATATGGCACTCCCCGATAAGTGATTTCTGAAGGTTTTTCGCTGCCATGTCCTTTTACCTCAAAAAAGGTGAAGAACTTGACACCAATTGCTTCTAAGCCTTCGGTAACATCTTCCAATTTGGATGTACGAATGATTGCTTCAATTTTTTTCATTTTTTCGTCTTAGTTTAATTGCTTTTGCAATGTTAAGCCCACTCTTAGGTACATCGGAAACTAAAAAGGCAGGAAATTGTTATTCACAAATGCAAAGTGTATCTTTATAATAATGTGATTATCAATATTTTATATTATTTATTTTGTTATGCCTATCAGTCAAACTGATCAGCTTTTTAAGCTGATTAAATCTCTTACAAAATCTGAAAAGCGCAATTTTACCATTTATGCAAAGCGCATCAGTAGCTCTGATGAATTGAAATTTATTCAACTGTTTGAGTTTATTGACAAACAGAAAATACTCAATGATAAGATCATATTGAACGGCATCGCAGACATTGAAAAGTCACAACTGTCCAACCTTAAAAGACATCTCTATACTCAAATCATGACTAGCTTACGGATGATTCACATCAAGAAGAATTCATCTATTCAGGTGCGTGAATATTATGACTTTGCCAAAATTCTATATGGTAAAGGTCTCTACTTACAAAGCTTGAAGATTGTCAAGAAGGCACAAGATCTCGCAAGGAAAAATGGATACGACATCATGTTATTGACCTTGATTGAATTTAGAAAATTGATTGAGGCAAGACACATTACGCGGACTGGAGCTTTTGCCAACAACGAACTGACTGCGCTTGCAGATCAAAACATTGACCAGGTGTCTGTCATGATCAAACTATCCAATCTGCGACTGATGATTCATGGAGAATACATTAAATATGGGCACGTCAAAGATCAACAAGGCTTTCAACGAGTTGAAGAATATTTCTATAACCACTTGCCCGAATTCGACGAGGATTCTCTGGGTTTTATTTCAAAATCATATTTATACCAATCTTATGTGTGGTTGTATTACATTCAATTGGATTTCAGTAGATGTTATGAAGCGGCCGTCAAATGGGTAAACGCCTCTAAAGATTTTCCGCAAGGGATTGATCGTGATCCTGATTTGTTTATGAGAGGTTATCATTACATGCTTACTTCAGTGTACAATGTAGCAATGTATAGTGCAGGAAATCATTCCAAGTACTTGACACATTTGGAAGAGATAGAAGCATTTAGAAAGAAAAACTACAATCGGTTTAATGATAACTCGAAGATCATTTCATTTATGTATGTGCATCACGGGAGACTAAATAGATATTTCTTAACTGGAGAATTTAAGGAAGGCGTGAAAGTATTGCCGAGGACGATAAAACGAATAAATCGCTATCGACCAAAACTTGATGACCACAGAATACTTGTCTTTTACTTCAAAATAGCGTGGATGTACTTTGGGAATAACCAGCCAGATATGACGATCCAATATTTGAATAAGATAACCAATCAACATATCGAAAACCTAAGGGCTGATTTGCAAGGGTATAGTCGTTTACTCTTTCTCATGGCGCATTACGACTTAGAGAACTATGATATCATGGATTACGTATATAAACGCGTCAAACGATTTTACGACAATTACCAAGAGAAAAATGCCGTACAAGAAAGTGTCTTATTGTTCTTTAAGAAAGTCATCAGTCTGCCCGTCAGTGATCACCAGAAGCATTTAAGCATATTGCAAGCTGAGCTACTCCGCCTAAAAGATGATCCATTCGAAATCAGACCATTCTTATATTTGAATTTCCCAGCATGGGTAGAAGCCAAACTTTCAAATATACCTATGGCCACAATCATCAAACAAAATCTTTTGCAACCGAGCTAAATTTTTGATGGTATATTTTCTTTCAGATGTACATTTAGGGCTTGACCTGCCGCATGACTCTTCTACAGAACGAGAAAAACGTATCGTTGCATTTCTTACTGAGTGCTTGGACGATGCTACTGAATTGTACTTACTAGGCGATATTTTTGATTATTGGTTTGAATTTCGAAATGGCGAACATCCTAATTATCCAACATTCTTTTCTGTGCTGAAAAAGTATCAAGATAAACACATCCCTGTTTATCAATTTTGCGGCAATCACGACCTTTGGCTTGGGTCATTCTTGACAGACAACTTCGACATCCAAATCATCAAGCAGCCAATAGAAAAAACAATTCTAGGTAAACGTTTTTATTTGGCTCACGGTGACGGCGTAGGTAAAGGAGACATTGGCTATAAACTATTGAAAAAGCTATTTACCAGCAAAGTTTCGATGTCATTATACAGCATTTTGCCTTCTAGATTAGGATTTTCCATAATGAAATTCTTTAGTGATCTCAGCAGAAAAACGCATGGTGACGACTCATTTGATGGTCGAAGTGATAGGCTTTTGGCATTCTGTAATGAGTATTCCACACAACATGACATTGACTACTACCTGATGGGACACCGGCATGTCTTATTGAGGTTACCAGTACATGATAGTGAATACATCAATCTTGGTGATTGGTTGACCTATGATTCTTATGCTAGTTTTGATGGCACCACTCTCAAGCTTGTCAGTAATACCAATAAAACGATCGTAACTAGCGAGCGCTTAAACCGTTAAGATGTCTTTCTCTTTGGCTGAGAATATTTCCTCTATCTGACCAGAAAAACTTTTGACCATGGCATCTACTTCTCCTTCTCTTGTTTTACCAGCATCTTCTGGATAGCCATCTTTCACTTCCTTCTTAATGACATCCATCAATTTTTGTCTAGCGTTTCTCAGTCCGATTTTAGAATCTTCAACAGCTGACTTGGCTTGTTTTACCAAATCTTTACGTCTTTCTTCTGTTAATGGTGGAATGACTATTCTGACAAATTCGCCATCATTCATTGGCGTAAGACCCAAATTAGCAGCAAAAATGGCTTGTTCAATATCGCCCAATAACGATTTTTCCCAAGGCTGAATAGCAATTGTTTTTGAATCAGGTGTACTGACATTTGCAACTTGTGCTAGTGGTGTCGGCGTACCGTAATAGTCAACTTTGATTCCACTCAACATATTGGGGCTTGCTTTACCTGCGCGTATCTTCAACAACTCCTCTTGCAAGTGATCTAAAGACTTCTGCATCAGTTGTTTTCCGGCTGCAGACAAATTATCAATGCTAATTTCCATATTGTTTCGTTTAAAATTGATTCAATAAACTTAGGGCTTCGCACATCGTACAAAGCCCTAAATTACTATTTCTACTTGTTTTTTCTAGTCTTGAGAACCTAACATTCTCATCAAAAAGTACAAGAACATGACTAATGCACCTAAAGCAGATGCGACATAGGTCATTGCTGCCCACCATAACGCATCTTTTGCGCCGTCGTATTCTGCACCGTGGGTCGTTCCTGTATCGTCCAGCCAATTGAGCGCTCTTCTACTTGCATCAAACTCAACAGGTAAGGTTACTAATGAGAATAATGCAGTTGCTCCGAAGGTTGCTACCAGCGCGAGCATCAACATATTACCTAAAGCTCCACCACCTGCAAACATCCCAAACATCATCCCATAAAACAGAAACTGCTGTGCTTTTGTTGAAAATTGAACAACTGGCACTAAAGCAGATCTTGTTTGCAACATGGAGTAAGCTTCTGCATGTTGCACAGCATGTCCACATTCGTGTGCCGATACTGCTGCTGCTGCTACGTGTCTACCTTGATATACTTCAGGCGACAATGCGATTGTTTTCGTTTTTGGATTGTAATGATCAGTTAAAGAACCTTGTCCTTGTACAACCTTTACGTCACTTATTCCATAATGAGAAAGCATATCGACAGCGATTTCTGCACCTGACTTTCCACTGCTGTTTCCCATCTGGCTGTAATATTTGAATTTCGACTTTAGTCTACTGCTGATTAGCCACCCAACGAGAGTCACAATTCCAACAATTACCATGTATCCCATTCCTATCATGATGAATATATTTTAAGAGTTAATATTTAATTTATGATATCAAATCTAGTGTACGGTATTAAGACTTTAGGAATCCGTATTCCGTCACTTGATTGATTGTTTTCGAGAATAGCGGCCATTACTCTGGCAAGACCAAATGCACTTCCATTGAGTGAATGCGCCAATCTCATTTTACCATTTTCGTCCTTAAATCTGCACTTTAGCCTATTTGTCTGGAACGTTTCAAAGTTGGATACGGAGCTGACTTCGAGCCATCTTTGCTGCGCAAGTGAAAACACTTCCAAGTCAAAAGTTAGCGCTGAAGTAAAACTAACGTCTCCACCACATAAACGTAGAATTCGGTATGGGAGTTCCAGATTTTCTAACAATCCAGAAACCATCGAAACCATTTTGTTGAGCGTATCATATGATTTGTCAGGATGAGTAATTTGTACAATCTCTACCTTGTCAAACTGATGCACACGATTGAGTCCTTTAACATCTGCACCATAAGAACCAGCCTCACGTCTAAAACAAGGTGTATAGCCAGTCATTTTGATGGGAAAGTCCTCGTCTTTTACAATAACATCTCTGTATAAGTTCGTAATTGGCACTTCAGCTGTCGGTATTAAATACAGATTATCTGCAGTCGCATGGTACATTTGACCTTCCTTGTCAGGTAGTTGTCCAGTGGCACGAGCCGTATCTTCATTTACCAGCAGCGGCGGTATAATCTCAAGATACCCTTGATCCGTGACTTGATCTAGTAAATAACTGATCAGGGCTCGCTGAAGTCTGGCGCCTTTACCTTTAAAGACCGGAAATCCTGAACCAGCAATCTTTGCGCCTGCTGCCATATCGAGAATATCGTATTTCTCTGCAAGGTCCCAATGAGCTAGATCTACGCCTTCGGGCTTATCTAGATTAGATTCACACGGTTTATATACCTCATTATCCTCCTCTCCTTTACCAGCAGGAACTGTCGGGTGTACGATATTTGGCAATTGTAACAACAGTTCCTCAAGATGAGCTATAGCCTGATTCATTTGGTCAGTAAGCTGTTGGCTTTTCTCTTTGATCTCCGAAACTTCGGTTTTGAGTTGATTTGCCTCCTCAGCTTTACCAGACTTATACAACTCGCCTATTTGTTTAGAACGAGAATTAATGCCTGCTAATAGCTCATCAAGGGCAGTTTGAGATTGTTTTCTCGAATCATCTGTAGACAATACCTGATCGATTAATGAGAGCTGATCATCTGTCCAATTCCTGATTTTTAAAGACCTGACTACCTCTTCTCTGTTTTCTCTAATAAATTGCGTCCTAAGCATTTAACTATTTTTTGCAAAAATATACTTTTAAAATTCAATAAAATAACATAATATTGCGCCATCAAAGCACATCCATAAAGCTTTCATTTCTGAAAGTTTTCCCTTGCTTAACATATTAATACTATTTATTAACACAATACCAGAATACTTTCCTAAACACTTATCATGTACGATATTCTTCAATTAAATGATATGCTTGTTCCAGAACTTAGGGATATAGCAGAACAACTTGGCCTTAAATCCTACAAAAGACTTAGCAAACAAGAACTCGTTTACAAAATCTTGGATGAACAAGCTATTGGCGGTAAAGACGAATCCAAATCTAATGGAGCTGTTAAAAAAGCAGAACCCAAAAAAGCGGAAAAAGCTAAACCAAAGCCCAAACCAAAAAGAAAAAGAGTCGTTACTGAAAAAGCCGAAGAAGTGAAAGCTGAACCTAAAGAGGAGGAGGTTGTAGAAGACGCTAAAGTCGAAGAACCAGTTGCTGAAGAAGCTAAAGAAGAAGCGAAAAAACCAGAAAGACAAGCTAGGCAGCAAAAACAACAAGGTTCTGAGGCAAAAGAATCTAATGCTAATGGTAAATCGAGTCAAGAAGGCGGTAAATCAGACAGAAATCAAAGACACGACAACAATAGAAATCAACGTCATAATCAGCGAAAAGAGGAACGTAAAAGTTCATTCAACATTGATTTAGACGGTATCATAGAAGGATCAGGAATTTTAGAAATGATGCCAGATGGCTTCGGTTTCTTAAGATCATCTGATTACAATTATCTAACTTCTCCAGATGACATCTATGTCTCTCCTTCTCAAATAAAGCTATTTGGACTTAAAACTGGAGATACCGTACAAGGTGCAGTAAGACCGCCAAAAGATGGAGAGAAGTATTTTGCACTCTTACGAGTATCCAAAATAAATGGTTTGGAGCCTTCTCAAATAAGAAATAGAGTTCCATTCAAATACTTAGAGCCAGTCTTTCCAAATGAGAAATTTAGCTTGGCGACACATCCTCTTGGTAAGGATATTGGTAATCGTATGATTGACCTGTTTTCTCCTATTGGAAAAGGACAAAGAGGTTTGATTGTGGCACAGCCAAAAACAGGTAAGACTTTCTTATTGAAGGATGTTGCCAATGCGATCGCAACCAATCACCCAGAAACTTACTTACTTGTGTTGTTAATCGATGAGAGGCCAGAAGAGGTGACAGATATGAAGAGAAGTGTAAAGGCTGAGGTTATCGCATCTACGTTTGATGAGCCTGCTGATAATCACGTTAGAGTCGCAAACATTGTCATAGAAAAAGCAAAACGATTGGTCGAATGTGGACATGATGTCTGTATTCTACTCGATTCTATAACTAGACTTGCAAGAGCGTATAATACTGTTGCGCCGTCAAGCGGAAAAGTACTTTCTGGTGGTGTAGAAGCAAATGCGCTACAAAAGCCTAAGAAATTCTTTGGAGCAGCGAGAAACATTGAAGATGGAGGTTCGTTAACCATTTTGGCAACCGCTCTTACAGAAACTGGATCTAAGATGGATGATGTCATCTTTGAGGAATTCAAGGGTACAGGTAACATGGAACTTCAATTAGACAGATCACTGTCCAACAAGCGAATCTACCCTGCTATTGATCTAACTAAATCTAGTACGAGACGAGAAGACTTGTTGTTAAATGAAGGAATATTATCTAGAATGCATGTGCTGAGAAAGCATCTTGCGGATATGAAGCCAGATGAGGCCATGAATTTCTTGAGATCACAGATCAATGGCACTCAAAACAATGAGGAGTTTTTAGTAACAATGAATAGCTAAAACAATTAGTCCTCGATTCAATAGGAAAAATTAAACAGATACCGTACATTTGCGCCCCTTTTAGGTAGTACTAAATAAGAGAGACTATGAAACGCACATATCAACCTTCAAGACGAAAAAGATCAAACAAACACGGGTTTAGATCTCGTATGGCCTCTAAAAACGGCCGTAAAGTTCTCGCAAGAAGAAGAGCCAAAGGTAGGCTAAAGCTATCTGTCTCTGACGAGCGCGGAGCTAAGTAATTCAAACAGGCTCATAAAATGCCATGATAAAACTATGGCAAGATTTTCACTCAGCAAACAAGAGAGAATAAAGAGTAATCAATTAACTACTTCTTTATTTCAAGAAGGTAGAAGCCTTTTCAAACATCCTTTCACTGTAAAATACCAGTTGATTGACAATCGTGGTAGCACACATAAATTCGCTGCTAGTGTCCCAAAACGAAATTTTAAAAAAGCGGTAGACAGGAACCACATCAAACGTTTGATCCGTGAAGCATACAGACTCAATAAACCACTACTACCATTACAACATCTCAAAACCGAAGGCAAGACTCTTGTTGTCATGTTTATCTATATAGGCAAACAAAAAATTGAATTTTCTCAGATTGAAAAAGCAATGAAATACCTTCTCAACCATCTGAAAAATGAGATATGCCAAGAAGACAAAACGTAATGTTAAATTTTAATCATATTTAGTCAGTTGGAATATGTCCCATTCGGCGAATTCAACGTCTAAAGAATGATTACAAACGAATCTAAACTCATAATATATACTAATGAACCTATTTGAAACATTAAAAACGAAATACGGAAACAGTCTTGCGGTCCACACAGCAGATTTTTTTGATGAAGAGCAAACCAATACAGGAAAGGCTGTAGGTGGTTCTTTTGCTGCAATTCTAGCAGGCATGATCCAGAAAGTCTCTTACGAAAAAGGTGCTAAGGATTTATATAAAGCTGTTAAATCTCATGATGGTAGAGAGTATGACATTGAAAATATTTTTACCCGAAGCCCTCAAACTGTCAATGGCCTTGTCAATAGAGGAAATCACTTCTTACCTAGTATCTATCCGGGTAAATTAAGAGAAGCTACAAATAGTGTGGCTGCAGAAAGTGGCGTCACAAAGTTGACTTCATCCAAATTGATGAGGATTAATGCCCCTTTGATTTTAGATTCATTATCAAAACATGTCAAAGAAAACAACCTGGACATCAACGGTCTAAAGTCATTTTTAGAAGGTCAAAAATCATCCATAGAATCAGTATTACCCAATGATTTTATTGAAAAGAGTGAGTTGTCCGCATTTGGCTGGGTGAAGAAAGAGAAGGTTGTCGAAGAGAAACCAGTAAAAGTCAAGAAAGAAAAAGTTATTAAAGAGCCGAAGGTCACAGAAAAGAAAATGGCAGTTAAAGAAGAAATTGCCCCTATCGTTGACGCATCTTCCTCTTCAGGGATTAGCTTCTGGAAATGGCTGCTTCCTCTTTTAGCAATCCTTGCACTTATTTGGTTTATACTCTCACGTACTGCATGTAGCGGTGCACCAGACCGTATTGCAAGCACAGTAACTACACCAGTGGAGAAAGTAGCAGAAGTGGTTAAAGAAAAAACAGAAAATGTTCTAGGTGCTGTTAATGACACAGCATTGAACGCACTTAACAGCATTACATTTGCAGTAGGATCTGTGGGTGATCAAATGATGAACTTCATTAAAGGAGGTGCCAAAGGAGACAGTAGATTTAGATTCAATAATTTGAATTTTGCCTCTGGTTCGGCTGTTATTGATGCCGCATCACAAGTAGAAGTTGACAACTTAGCAGCAATCTTAAACGCATACACAGATGTTAAAGTGAACATCGAAGGCTTTACCGATAGCCAAGGAAATCCAGATTCAAATCAAGCGTTATCTCAACGAAGAGCTGATGCAGTTGTACAGAAATTGATAGATGCAGGTATCGCTAATGACAGAATTACATCGACAGGTTTTGGAGCTGCAAACCCAGTTGCCGATAATGGTACTGCAGAAGGAAGAGCTCAGAATAGAAGAATTGAAGTTGTTATAGCGAAGTAATAAAGAAATAGATAATATGGTTTTTTAAGCAGGATGCCTTTAGTGGTATTCTGCTTTTTTTTACGAAAAAGCTGAAACGTGTAAGGCTATGGCGAGACGTGTTAGGCTTAGGCTGAAGCGGGACGTGGTAGGCTTAGGCTGAGGCGGGACGTGGTAGGTTAAGGCTGAGGCGAGACGTGTTAAGTAAGCTAAGGCTGGGGCGAGACGTGTTAGGCTAAGGCTGAGGCGAGACGCCTACAGCCACGGGATCAAATTTTACACAGATGACTATTCTCCTTCAACCACTTTTCTTTTTGCTTATAATCAGGCATCACATCTCTGACTAATTTCCAAAATCTTGGTGAATGATTGAGTTCTTCTAAATGTGCCAATTCGTGGATGAAAACATAATCTTGCACTTCTTTGGGCGCACATAAGAGACGTGTAGAAATATTGATGTTCGAACTGGAAGAGCAGCTGCCCCAATTGCTTGTGTTGTACTTTAATTTGACTTGCTTGATCGGTTTTTGAAAGTACTTGTCGTTTAATTCGAGTATTCTTTCAGCGACTGCTGGTGTCTGATCTAAAGCAATTAATCGTCTTATTAATTTCGTTATAACCTGTTGTTTGCCATCCGCTGACATTTCTGTATTCAACTTAATCAAAAGGATATCATCTCCAACTAATTTACCAGAATTGGTTTTTCTAACTTCTTCTTTCAGTCTGAGAACATAAGATTTCTCTGCTATATGGACTAAGTCACCGTCCTCATATCCGGCTAAGTAGTAGTGGTCTAAAACGTTTGGATTCTTGATAAGCTGTTTTCGCACCCACTCTTTTGCCCATTCTACATGTTCGATTAAGAGTGCCTTTGTAATTACTAAAGGCACTCTTAAGATCAAACTTTTCTTTCCAATGGAAATTCGAATAGAACTTCTTCGTTCTTTGTACACGTCAAGAGGAATGTCTTTTCCCTCTATCTTGAGTATGAGCCTTCCGGCCTTAGGCATTTACGTTTTCGAATTCTTTCATGACATCTATTAAGGTTTGTACTCCTTCTTCAGGCATAGCATTATACATGGAAGCTCTGAAACCTCCGACAGATCGATGACCTTTCACGCCGATACAATTGGCATCTGCACAAGCTTTTAAAAACCCATCCATCAATGCCTCATCATGCAAAAGGAAGCAAACGTTCATCATTGATCGATCTTCTTTTGCTGCTGTTCCATAAAATAATGTATTGCGATCAATTTCATCATACAATAGACCAGCCTTTTTCTCATTCTTCGCTTGCATAGCTGCTACACCACCGTGTTTTTTGATCCATCTCATGGTCAACATACTGACGTAAATAGGAAATACTGGAGGTGTATTAAATGCCGAATCCTTTTTGACGTGCGTTTGATAATCCAACATTGTCGGTACTTCACGCGCTGTCTTAGCAGCAAACTCTTTATTTAAGATGGCAAGAGTGACGCCTGCTGGACCAAGGTTTTTCTGAGCACCAGCATAGATCATCCCAAATTTGGACATATCCAATTTTCTACTAAAAATATCTGAAGACATATCACAGATAAACGGCACATTGGAATCTGGAAATGCTTGAAATTGAGTACCAAAAATTGTGTTGTTACTTGTCAGGTGCACATATTTAGATGCTCCATCGATGTCAAAGCCTTTTGGTATATAGTTATAATTGGTATCCTTTGAGTCTGCAATTATTGAAGCATTCCCAAATTTGGATGCTTCTTTAAACGCCTTTGTTGACCATGCTCCTGTATCCACATATCCTGCAGATTCATCGTCACCAAGAAAATTCATAGCGGTCATGTAAAACTGTGAACTTGCACCTCCTTGAAGGAACAACACATCGTATTCATCTGCTGATGTCCCCAAAAGTTCATGTACCGATACTTTTGCTTCTTCCAATACTGCCGCTACTTCTTTGGATCTGTGTGACATCTCAAGGATAGATAATCCCGTGCCTCCAAACTCTACAGCACTTTGAGATGCTTCCGCCATTACTTCTTTCGGCAGGATAGCAGGACCTGCATAAAAATTATACTTTGTCATAAGTTCATTTATTCGAGTGCAAAAATATTATTAAGCTTGATTATATGTGTAGCTGATACTTACTTTTTTTACGAAACTTTGTCTACCAGAACATTACCAGTCATCTCTGCTGGAATTGCAATACCCATCAAGTGTAGTATGGTCGGTGCCAAATCTGCCAATTTACCATCAGAGAGCTTTTCTAATCCTGAATGTTCATTTACAAAAATACACGGTACTGGATTGGTTGTATGGGCTGTATGTACGCTCCCATCTGGATTCTTCATGATATCTGAATTGCCATGATCTGCGATGATGATAAGATCGTAGTTATTTTCAATACACACTGGGACCAATGAGGATAAACAAGCATCTACTGTTTCTGCTGCCTCAATTGCAGCTTCAAAAACACCCGTATGACCTACCATATCTGTGTTGGCATAGTTGAGGCAAATGAAATCCGGTGCATTACTTTCGATGTCTTTAATCAACTTATCTGTTATTTCCTTCGCACTCATCTCGGGTTGTAAGTCATACGTTGCTACTTTAGGGGATGGGACCATTATTCGACTTTCACCTGTAAACGGTTCTTCTCTTCCTCCATTAAAAAAGAAAGTGACGTGAGGATATTTCTCTGTTTCTGCAATTCTTACCTGAGTGCGTCCTTCTGCTGATAATACTTCGCCTAATGTTTGTTTCAAATTATCCTTATCGAAGAGTACACCGACATTTGCATAAGCATCATCATACTTAGTCATACCAGAATATTCCAGAGCTAACTTGGTCATACCGTATTCGGGAATGTCTTTCTGCGTCAGTACCTCCGTGATCTGTCTAGGCCTATCTGTCCGAAAATTAAAGCAAATGACAACATCTCCATCTGATATGGTTGTAGGTGATTCTGATCCTGAATCTACCAGCATTGGCACCATAAATTCATCTGTAATTCCTTCGCCATACTTTTCTTTTATGGCAGCAACTGGATCATTTGTCACAGCATCTGCAACCCCTTTTGTCAATAAATCATACGCTATTTTTGTTCGTTCCCATCGGCTGTCTCGATCCATGGCATAATATCTCCCGACAATAGAAGCTAGGGTAGCCTTTTTATCCTGTGTGTATGCTAAGAGATCACTCACATAGTCCTCACCTCCGTCAGGAGATGTATCCCGACCATCCAAGAAAGCATGTATACACACAGAAGGAAGGTCATAATGTTCGCAAACATCAACGAGGGCTTTTACATGATTGATGTGAGAATGAACACCTCCATCTGATAATAAACCAATGAGATGAACAGTCTTTTTCTCAGCAGAGGCTTTGGTCATTAGCCTGACTAATTCTTCATTTGATTTAAAGGTATCGTCTTTTATGGCTTTATTTATTTTGGTGAAATCTTGATACACGATACGACCTGCACCTATATTGAGGTGACCTACTTCAGAGTTTCCCATTTGGCCTTCAGGCAAACCAACTTCCTCACCGTAAGTGATCAATTGGCTAGATGGATATTTTTGCATCAAACCATCAACATAGGGTGTATTTGCGTTTTGAATAGCATCAGATTCCTTAATGGAGCCAATACCCCAACCATCCAAAATGACAAGAGCTACTTTCGATTTCATATTTGTTATGACAATGTTATTTGTAGAAACTTCTTCAGTAAAAAAGTCCCGTAAAAGTAATCAATGTGCATAGACTAATCGCTTATATGAGCTTCTTATCACGATAAACACTATGATTTCTTAAGGATTTACACCAATATGTGCTTCACACCCGTTTAACAGTTGAACTTTTATTGATTTCAATACATTTATGGATATATGAAACGGATAATCATTGTCATGGGTTTCTGCTTTATTGGTCTTTTGTGTCATACACAGTCCTTTACAGATGCGATAAATGGTATTACGACTCAAAATATGGATCAGGTAAGCGCCAACTTATCGAGTTCTGTGGAATTGACCATTAATTCAAAGCCATCGACCTTGCGTAAAAGTGAGGCTCTGAAAGCTTTGGGTAGTTATTTGCAACAAATACAACCTACCACATATACAAAGGGACACAATGGAAATTTAGATACTGACAACTATCAAGTGGGTACCTTGTCTTCTGTAGAGGGCAAACATCGTTTGTATCTGTTTTCTGAATCCAAAAATGGTTTGGTGAAGGAGATAAGATTGTCGGCAGTTCAGAGTAATTGAAACTTGCCAAAAACCGCCAAGAGGTTAAAAAACCTTTGGCTCGCATCTTAGCATAACAAGTGAACAAAAGGTCTCTGACCGGTCTCCTGACCTCTTTGTGAAATTTTACAGAAAACGCCTAGAGGATAAAAACCTTCTTCGATAACGCCAAGAGGTTAAAAAACCTTTGGCTCACTTATCGTAGGAATGAGCAAAAAGGCCTCCTTACGTCTAGTGAACAAAAGGTCACTGACCTCTTTTTGAACACCCGCTAAATCCGCCAAGAGGTTAAAAAACCTTTGGCTCACAATTTCTTAAACAACTCATCCTTCTCCAAAATCCCTATACCAAATAAGGCAAAATCATATTTCACTGGATCATCAGGATCAAACTCTTTCAGCCTATTGGTCAATTCTTCTACGCTTTGCCAATCTGTTTGTTTTCTTTTCAATAAACCTAAGTGCCTGGCTACTTTGTCCACATGTACATCCAATGGTATCATTAATTCGGATGTGGGAATCCGTTTCCATATTCCAAAATCAACACCAGTCGAATTATTGCGAACCATCCATCTCAAGAACATATTCAGTCGCTTGGCTGTGGACTTTTTCGCAGGGCTTGCGACATGTTTTCTTGTTCGCTTTGGTGCTGTCTCCAACGAGAAGAAATACTCATGGAAGTTAGTCAACGAAGACTTTGCTTCATATTTATCTGACAACAAAAAAGAATCTTCTAAGCTGTCATGTTTACTATAGTGATGTTGTAAAAATTCTAAAAAGTATAAGGTGTCAATATCGTTGAATGTCCGGTGTTTGAAATGAAGAAATGCTTTGCGGTCTTTTTCTTTGTGATTAATAATGAAGTCGTGTGGTGCATTGTCCATCAACTCAATCAATTCATTGCCTTTATTAATGATGGTTTTGCGCAAACCCCAAGACAACATGGCTATCCAAAACCCAGATATTTCTATATCCTGTTGTTTACTGAATCGATGTGGGATCGAAATAGGATCTTTTTCAATAAAAGAGAGTGAGTTATACTTATCTACTCGTTCGTCAAGGAACGCTTTTAAGTTATCTCCGGGTAGAAATGATTGCTGTTTAGCCAAGAGTTTGAGCTACCTCTACGATGGTGTAGCCTTCGACGATGTCACCTACTCGAATGTCATTATAATTCTTGATATTCAATCCACATTCTAGACCAGACTTGACTTCCTTCGCATCATCCTTGAATCGCTTGAGTGATGCTAGTTCGCCTTTGACGCCTTCTTTTTGTGGGAAGATAACTATACCATCTCTAATGACTCTGATGAAGCTATTTCTAGAAATTAAGCCTTCTTGTACGTAACAACCTGCAATCGTACCGACTTTACTAATCTTATAGACTTCTCTGACTTCGACTTGAGCTGTGATTTTTTCTTCTTTAGTTGGCTCAAGCATACCTTCCATTGCCAATTTGATCTCTTCGATCGCTTGGTATATGATAGAGTATGATTTGATCTGGACCCCTTCTTTTTCAGCAAGCACTCTAGCTCCGCCAGAAGGTCTTACTTGGAAGCCGATTATAATGGCATCAGACGCTGAGGCTAATAATACATCGGATTCTACTATTTGACCGACTGCTTTGTGTATGACATTGATTTGAATTGTCTCAACAGATAATTTAATCAATGAATCAGAAAGAGCTTCTACAGATCCATCAACATCACCTTTGACAATAAGATTTAATTCTTTAAATGTACCAAGGGCCAATCGACGTCCAATCTCATCAAGACTGATACGTTTGCTTGCTCTATTGGTCTGCTCTCTTGAAATCTGCTGACGTTTACCCGCAATGGATTTCGCTTCTTGCTCTGTTTCGACGACTTTAAATTTCTCACCCGCTTGAGGTGCGCCATTCAGTCCAAGCATTAATACTGGTGTAGATGGACCAGCTACTTTGCTCTTCTTACCAAGGTCATTGAACATGGCTTTGACCTTTCCATAATTATTACCTGTCACGACGACATCACCTATGTTAAGGCTACCATTTTGAACAAGTAGTTTTGTGACATATCCTCTTCCCTTATCTAAGGATGCTTCGACTACTGTACCATGTGCTTCTCTATTCGGATTTGCCTTTAATTCAAGCAATTCCGCTTCAAGGATTATTTTTTCTAAAAGAAGGTCTATATTCTGACCTGTCTTCGCAGAAATATCTTGAGATTGGTATTTGCCTCCCCATTCTTCCACAAGGAAATTCATCGATGAAAGAGCTTCTTTGATTCTATCTGGATTTGAGTTTGGCTTATCAATTTTATTAATAGCAAAAACGATAGGTACTCCTGCTGCTGTGGCGTGACTAATTGCTTCTTTCGTTTGAGGCATGATATCATCGTCTGCTGCGACAATAATGACAACAACATCAGTCACTTTTGCTCCTCTGGCACGCATCGCCGTAAATGCTTCGTGACCTGGTGTATCTAGGAATGTTAGTTTTTTGTCATCGACATTGACTTCGTATGCACCAATATGCTGAGTGATACCACCGGCCTCTCCACTGACAACATTTTCTTTTCTGATGTAATCCAGTAAACTTGTCTTACCGTGATCAACGTGTCCCATTACGGTAACAATCGGTGCTCTCGGAATAAGGTCTTTAGGGTCATCAACTATTTCTTCTTCTTCTTCAACTTGGTCTTCAGCACTGATGAACTCTACCTCAAAATCGTACTCACTGGCTACCAATTCAATGATCTCTGCATCAAGTCTCTGGTTGATCGAAACGATGACACCCAGATTCATACAAGTCGTAATCACCTGCGTGGACGAAACATTCATCAAAGAAGCAAATTCAGATACAGAAATGAATTCTGTAAGTTGTAATGAACCTGGTTCTGTGACAGTCTCCCTTGCCGCTTGCTTTTCTCTTTTAACCTCACGACTACCCCTTCTGACCTTCTGTCTTTTGTTTTTGCCTCCTCCAGTGATTCTGGCCATTGTAGCCTTGATCTTTTCTTCGATCTCCTTTTGAGAAACCTCTTTTACTTCGTTACCAGAAGGCTTTTTGCCTTTGTTATTTGGGCTATTACGCTGACCACGCATGTATGTTTCAGCAGTAATTTTCTTTCTCTTTCGTTTTCTTCTTTTTTGATCTTGAGCGGAACCAGCTTTCTTTTGATCTTCTTTTTTCGGTTTCTTCTTTTCTACTAATTTAGAAGCGTCTATTTTCCCTTTGATCGTCAAGCCTTGAAGTGTTGGCGTTTTTGCTCTGATCATTTCTTCTGGCGGAGGACCTGCCTTCGCTGGTTTGGTGTCTACTTCTTTATCCGATGCTTTTTCTGCAGCTGCTTCCTTAGGCTCTTTTTTGGGTTCTTCTTTCTTTGGTTTTGCTTTTTCCTTTTTTGGTTTTGCTTTTGCTTCAGGTTTAGGCTTATCTTTTTCAAGATCTATTTTACCGACAACCTTTACACCAGCTTTTGGCGTTTCTGCACGAGTTATTTCTTCTACAGGTTTTTCGGCTTCTGGAGCTACTTCTTCAGCTACAGGTTCCGGAGTTGGTTCTGGTTCTGGAGTTGGCTCTGGTTCAGGTTCAGGAGCTGGCTCTGGTTCAGGTACTGCTTCTACTGGAGGAGCAACTTCTTCTATTGGTTTTGGCTCTGGAGCTTTCTTGACACTTGGGTGATCATCGACAACACCTCTTGATGTGCCAATGACAACTGCGTCAGCTCTTTCTTTTTCCTCAATGTGGTCGCTAAATTCTCTTAATAATTCGTTGTACATCTCATCATTAAGTTTTGCGGTAGGTTTATTTTCTACCTCAAACCCTTTTTCGGTGAGATGTTCGACAATGGTTGATGTCGCAACGTTTAATTCTTTAGCAATTTTTACAAGTCTTTTCGACATATATGAATGACAAATATCTTTCTAATTGTTTACTCCTCAAATTCTGACTGCAGAATCTTCAATACTTCATCTATAGTTTCATCTTCAAGATCAGTTCTTCTGATCAATTCTTCTTTGCTTAAATCTAACACACTTCTAGCTGTATCGCAACCAATATTTTTCAATGAATCAATAATCCAATCTTCGATTTCATCGGAGAATTCATCTAAATCAACATCATCTATCTCTTCATCTGTATCTCTGTACACATCAATTTCGTAACCAGTAAGCTTACTAGCCAATTTAATATTAGAACCACCTTTCCCAATAGCCAATGAGACTTGATCAGGTTTTAGAAAAACAGATGCTGTCATTGATTCATCATCTAATTTGATACTAGTGACTTTCGCTGGTGTCAATGATCGCTGTATAAATAACACGTTATTATTCGTGTAATTGACAATATCAATGTTTTCGTTTTTTAATTCTCTGACTATACCGTGAATTCTAGATCCTTTCATCCCAACACATGCGCCAACTGGATCAATACGATCGTCGTAGGACTCAACAGCTACTTTAGCTCTTTCACCAGGTATGCGAACAATCTTTTTCACAGTGATCAAGCCATCTTCAATTTCTGGCACCTCTTGTTCCATCAATTTTTCTAAGAATTGCGGATCTGTACGAGATACGATGACGACTGGATTGTTATTTTTCAATTCTACCTTTCGGATGACACCTCTAATCATATCACCTTTCTTGAAGAAATCACCTTTTATCATTTCATTTCTTGGCAATACCAATTCATTTCCTGAAATATCGTCAATGACAAGAATTTCTCTTTTCAGTATTTGGTGTACTTCACCAAGCACTATATCACCAATTCTGGTCGTATAATTTTTATAAATTTCATCTTTCTCTAATTCACTAATTCTGGATATCAACGTTTGTCTCGCTGCCATGACTGCGCGCCTTCCAAACTCTGCAAGCTCTAACTCTTCATAACACTCTTCTCCGATTTCATAATCCTCATCAATAGATACTGCTTCTGATACAGACACTTGGCTTCTGTCATCAGTAACTTCACCATCTGGCACGATTTCTCTAACCCTCCAAATTTCAAGATCACCATTCGAAGCATTCACAATGACATCAAAATTATCATCTGTCCCGTATTTTTTACGAATCAGCGTTCTAAACACATCTTCCAAGACACGTACCATTGTAGGCCTGTCTATATTTTTACCTTGATTAAATTCTGCAAACGTTTCGACTAAGTTCATTTCTGATTAATTAAAAGCTTACTTTAATTTTTGCTGTTTTTATTTTATCAAATGCTATTGTATAAATTTTCTCCTCTACTTTCTTCTTTCCTTTTCCTGATGCTTCTCTGACAAGTGTTAATGTATCATTCAAGACTTCTGTTATTTTTCCTTTATAGGTATCACCATCCACAGTTTTCACTTCAACTTTACGGCCAATATTTTTAACATACTGCCTGCGTAAAACGAGAGGGTTACCTACTCCAGGCGAAGATACTTCGATTAAGTACTTCTCTGGCATCCAACGATTCTCTTCAATGTTTTTCTCCAAATACCTGGAGATCATTTGACATTTTTTGAGTGTTAAGGTTGAATCAGAATCAACAAATACTTCAAGTTTTGAATTCGATGGAGATTCTTTAATCTCTACCAAAAAGCAATCATTAAGATCGTCTTGTGTGAATCGCTCTTCCAACAACTCTGCCAATTTATGCTCAATCATCGTTAAATTTTAGAGAATAAAAAAAGGAGCCATCAGCTCCCTTTCACACAAAATCCCTGCAAAGATACGCATAAACAAGCAATAATGACTCATTAAGTAAATGAACTTATCTTTAAAGTAATTTTAAGCAATAGCCTAAACCACTTTATTTACATAATCCGCTAATTTTAAGATAGTTATGCATGAAGATTCTAGTTTATTTGATAGAGTAGAAAAATCCGTTGAATATATATTAAGTCAAAATGAGTACAAACCTACCATAGGATTAGTCACTGGTACGGGCTTATCAGACTTTGTGAACCATGTAAATGTATTGAAATCAATCCCTTACTCAGACATTCCACATTTTCCAGAAAGTACCGTTAAAACCCATACTGGTCAGCTGGTCTTTGCAGAGCATAAAGGAAAGCAACTTGTCATTCTCCAAGGTAGATTCCACTATTATGAAGGGTATAGTATGCAAGAATTGACCTTGCCTATCCGAGTTTTGGCTAGATTAGGCATACACTCTTTACTGTTGACCAATATTTCTGGTGGACTTAATCAAGCTTACGAACTATCAGATTTGGTTGTGATTAAGGATCACATAAACCTGATGCCTGACAACCCTCTTCGCGGACTGAATGACGACCGCTATGGCCCAAGATTTCCTGTTATGTTAGATGCATACAACAAATCAATTAGAGAGAAGGTCCTACAGATAGCATCAAAGAATAAGATCATCATGCACGAAGGAATTTATCTCAGCCTCCAAGGTCCAAGTCTGGAAACACGAGCAGAATATGCTTATCTAAAAATGATCGGAGCTGATCTAGTCGGGATGTCAACAGTTCCTGAAGTAATAGTCGCGACACAGATCGGCTTAAAAACTGGTGTTATATCGTGTGTTTCAAATTTAGCTAAAGACCCAGACAACATTGAACATGAAGATTTAGACACTTTATTGCATGTTGCAAGACAAGGAGGTCAAAAATTAAGTGTGATATTAAAAGAATTGATTTTAGAATTATAGTATTGTGTTGAAATAGAAGTCTTGCTATACTAACAACTAAAATAAATACTTTGAAAGGTAATTTTAATACTATCATCAACGGAGAAAAACCAGTCCTTATTGATTTTTTTGCTACTTGGTGCGGCCCATGCAAAATGCAGACACCAATTTTAGAGGATGTGGCAAACGAAATAAATGATGAAGCAAGAATCATCAAAATTGATATCGACAAAAACCAAAAGATTGCTCAACAATACAACATTAAAGGAGTCCCCACAATCATCTTATTTAAAGATGGTAAAATAGAATGGAGAGCAAGTGGGCTTCAAACAAAACACAAACTGATAGAAGCGATTCGGAATAGTTGATCATTCCTTGGACATCCTAAACATATTTTGGTCTTATAGCACATAAGTTATACGTTTAAAGGAGTATGAACATTATATGTACATACTTAATGCTATATGCGTCATTTTTCAGATTGTAGTATCTTGACAAATCATGAAAAATTCACTTTTAACCATCATCTTTGGTTTTTCCGTCGTACTTCTACATGCACAGACAGAAAAGCATGCATTTAGAGACCTTTCTCTAGAATCGACAAACACATCTATTCCGTATTATTCCGGACTACAAGATTATTATTCCTTTAGAATTCCAGCTGTGATTAAATCAGAATCGGCACTAATTGCATTTGCAGAAGGTCGTAAAAACTCTACGAATGATTTCGGTGATATTGATTTGGTGTATCGACGTTCTTTGGACGAAGGAAGGACTTGGGAACCATTACATATTTTATTTGATCAAGACACAATGGCGGTTCAGAATCCGACACCTATTTTTATTTCTTCAGAAAATAAAATTGTCTTGTTGTTCAATACAACCAGCTTGAGTGAGCATGATGTGTTAAACAAAGATTATGACCTACAGGACGAACGAAAGGCTTTCGTGACATCTTCTACAGATAATGGTAAAACCTGGAAAATACCAAAAGAAATTACAAGACAAGTCAAACGCAAAAACTGGCGATGGCACGCCATAGGACCTGTTCATGGCATCGAGTTGGCATATGGCAAATATAAGGGACGATTGGTGGCACCTGTCGCCATCAGCATCGGCAAAGGAAATAAAGTCTATACCATGGCACTTGTGTACTCTGACGATAAAGGTGACTCTTGGCACATTGGTGCTGTGGATGAAAATCTTGAAGACGACGTGCTAGCCAATGAAACGACGATAGCAGAATTAACTGATGGGCGAATCTACATCAACACAAGAGACCAGTATGGAGGTTCTTTGGAAAAGAATAGAGGCGAAACCTATAGTGCAGATGGTGGACTTAGTTTTACGGAGGCTGTGATTGAATCTGATAAGTTTCCAAGTCCTATTGTACAATCATCCGTACTTAGTTGGGTTTCTACAAAAATGAACGGCAAACATGTACTCCTGTTTTCAACACCATCTTACGTCGATAAGCGATTGGATTTAATCGTCATGGCCAGCTATGATGAAGCAAAACATTGGCAGCAATTGTTCAAAATACACAATGGTTCCTCGGCTTATTCCGATATGGTCAGAATTAATAACCAAACCTTGGGGATTATCTATGAAACAGATGAATATCAAAAGATTCGCTTTCGCTGGGTGACATTGGATAATTAAATTTCCATTTGTACTTACTCAATTAAACAGCATTCACCTTCTTTAGAATACAGTTGCTTATATTGTCATTTGTAATTACTGTGACTATGAAAAACTTAGCTATTCTTTCCATTATTATTCTATTTCTATTTCCGACCGATTACAATCCAATAGTCGCGCAAGAAGTAGATACCGATTCAATACTTGCGCCTATGAAATGGAGAAACATAGGTCCCTTTAGAGGAGGTAGATCCGTTGCTTCATGTGGTGTCATTGGTGATCCTTTGACCTATTATATGGGTACAACAGGAGGTGGCCTTTGGAAAACGGAAGATGCTGGACAATTTTGGACAAACATTTCAGATGGCTTTTTCAAAACTGGCTCAGTTGGTGCTGTTGCCGTTGCAGAAAGCGATCCTAATGTGGTGTATTGTGGCATGGGCGAACATGCACCGAGAGCTGTCATGACTTCCCATGGTGACGGTATGTATAAATCAACTGATGCTGGTAAAACATGGAAACACATCGGATTGGAAACAACGCAGCATATTGCAGAAATTAAAATTCACCCAAGCAATCCGGATATTGTTTATGTTGCTGTCCAAGGCAATTTGTATGGCCCAAATAAAGAACGCGGTGTGTACAAAACTATAGATGGTGGTGCCAGTTGGCAAAACATTCTTTATGTGAATGATGAAACAGGTTGTGCAGATATTGATATGGACATGTCAAACCCAAGAGTATTATATGCTGCTATGTGGGAACACGGCAGAAGGCCTTGGCAAGTCATCAGTGGCGGCCCTGGAAGTGGTTTGTACAAATCAACAGACGGTGGTGAGAATTGGAAAAAAATCGAAAGCGGTTTACCGGAAGAGTTAGGTAAAATGGCAGTTTCTATTTGTCGATCAGAACCTGATAGAGTCTATGCTTTGGTCGAAAGTGATAGTAATGAAGAAAAAGGAGGTTTATTTGTTTCTGACAATGCAGGAGGCAGTTGGACCAGAATCAGCAAAGATCATCGCTTAGTACAACGTGCGTGGTATTACATCGAAGTATTTGCCGACCCTATCAACCCGGATATGGTCTATGTACTCAGTGCGCCTGCATTGAGATCTAAAGATGGTGGCAAGACTTGGGAAAGGCTGACAGGTACGCATGGCGACTTTCATGATTTATGGATTCATCCGACCAATCCAAAAAACATTTGTATAGCCAATGATGGTGGAGCAGCTATTAGTTTTAATAGAGGCTCGACTTGGTCCAGGCAAGACAATATGCCTACAGCTCAATTTTATCGAATCAGTGTTGATAATCAATATCCCTATAATATTTATGCTGGACAACAAGACAATTCATCAGTAAAAATCTCCAGTCAAGAGTTTGGTTATGCAATAACACAACGAAGCTGGACCTACTCTGCTGGAGGAGAAAGTGCATTCCTTGCTTTTGATCCAGATGATCCAAGATATGTATTAGGTGGATCTTACTTAGGTACAATTGAGGTGTTGGACACAAAAGCTGAAGCCAGTACAAATATTATGGCAGCACCAATACAATACTTAGGCAGAGATGCTTCTGACATGAAGTACAGATATAACTGGAATGCACCAATCATCTGGTCTCAACATGAAGAAAATACCTACTATCACGGCGCTCAATTTTTACTTAAAACAAAAGACCTGGGATTCTCATGGACAGAAGCCTCACCAGATCTGACAAGAAATGAAAAATCGAAACAAGGCAAAGGTGGCGTTCCATATACAAATGAGGCTGTTGGTGCTGAAAATTATGGCACCATTGCTTACGTCATCGAATCACCACATGAAGCAGGTGTCATTTGGGTAGGTAGTGACGATGGACTTGTACACCTGACCACTGACAATTGTGAGAATTGGACCAACGTGACACCGGCAGGCCTGCAAGAATGTCTCATCAATGCGATCGATGTCTCCCCTCATGATCCAGCAACAGCATATATCGCAACTACTCGATATAAATTTAATGATCATACTCCTGCATTGTATAAAACAAGCGACTACGGAAAAACCTGGTCTAACATTACCAATGGCATTCCAAAAGGGGCTTTTACAAGAGTTGTGAGAGAGGATGATGTGAGAAAAGGATTGTTATATGCTGGTACAGAAACAGGCGTATATGTCTCTTGGAACGATGGACAACAATGGTATCCTTTACAACTAAATTTACCTATAACGCCGATCACTGATTTAGCCGTAAAAAATAATGATCTAGTCGCAGCAACTTCTGGTCGCTCATTTTGGATTTTAGATGATCTGGATTTAATCAGACAGATTGATGAGATGAAGTCAGATGAATTACAAGTATTTGCACCTGAAAAGACGATGCTTGTGACAGGAGGCAGTGAACTCAATTCATCAAGTGCGTCATTCGACGGTACAAATCCAATGAATGGTGTTAATCCAGCAAACGGTGCCGTCATTTATTACAACTTGCCAAGTAAAGCATCCAAAGACCCAGTGGAATTAACCATTACTGATGATACAGGCCAAATTGTTCGCACCTATACTTCTGAGAAAGACAGTACATTTTCAAGATGGGCTGGTGGTCCTCCTGGAAAGCCTACCTTGAGTAAAAGCAGAGGCTTGAATAGAATAGTCTGGGATTTGCGTTATCCGATAATGGAAGGCGTTCCTGGTGTGTATATTGAAGGAAGTTACAGAGGACATAAGGTCATGCCAGGGACCTATACCATTAGTGTCTCACAAGGAGGAAAAACAAGTACATCTGAAGTCACTGTATCTGCACATCCACTGTACGATACGACGATGCAAGAGTACGAGGAATATCATTCCATCATGAGTGAAATGGAAAGTACCATAAACAATATGCATGTCTCTATAAACGACATGGCTACATTGAGAAAAGATCTATCAGAAGCATCAAAGAAACTATCCGAATCGGAGAATAAAAATCTGATGGAAGAATCAAAAGCCTTGATTGCAAAAATGAAACAATGGGATGATGATATGGTACAGCGTAAATCAAAAGCCTATGATGATGTGGAGAATTTTCCAAATAAATTATCTGCCAACTACCTTTTTTTACTTAACCAAACAGAAAGCGATATTGTCAAAGTGACTGAGGCAGTAAAAGAGCGAAAAAAAGAATTGGATAAGGAGTGGTCAAGTTTGCGAAACCAAGCCTCATCAATATTGAATAATGAAGTGCCAACACTAAATGAAAAATTTTGGAAGGCAGGAATTGGTGCTGTGCAGATTAAGAAGGTGAAGCCGTAGTTTCGTATCTACTAACATTAACTTAATGGAAGGCATGTCGAATGTTAATTATTCGTAACAAATATATTTCTACGTTCATAAGAAATACCTTGAACCTAAAGCAAATAATATTATTTCTGAGCGAAAAAAGAACAATAAAAACAAAGAAAAAATTGAAGAAATGCTGAGAGAAATAATTTTTTCACTAAATAAGATAAAAGGATGTTGTAAGGACTTTAGCAAAGAACAATTAGAAGTTCAGAGACAAAGAAACATTCTGAGAAATCTCCTCAATGACATTGAAACCACAAGTTTAAATGATGACCGAATTAATCAGAAGTGCACCACCTTGTTGAGTGCCGTCTCTGATCTAATTGACAACATTGATGAATTATAATCGTTACTATTTTGTTATCTTTAATAAGAAAATAATTACAACTGATGACACTCAAAGAATCTTTAGAGGTATTGAAAGGTCTTGAAAATCACACTTGGTATCAAGTAGCCAATGAAAAATGTATTCATTGTGTCCCCAATGAATGTACATATATACTACTATGTCAGTTTGGCACTGAAGGAAACTATTCCATTAGAATATTGATTACAGATGAAAATCAGGATGAGCCTTTAATAAAAGAGGATTACTTAATGGAAACAATTGAGTATAAAGAACTTTTACCCTTCTATCGAAAATATAGCGTAACTCCAGAAGTTGCTTACAAGGTTTCTGCATAGTCACTATTCATTTTATTGGGTTGAATAGAACTGATCATTTGTCTTTTCAAAGAATATATGTTTATCTACAAAAAATTAATTGAAGACTAGTCCTTTTTACAACATTACCCTTTACAATACAAATGAAAATCATTGTAGCCAAGTGCCATATTCTTATTGATACGGTTGAGATCAAATGCTAAAGGCGAGCCGAGTAATTTAGATGCTTTAAGGTAATTTACTTGCATGTCTTTTTGGTCTGCATCTTTGATGTAAAAATGCCTAGCAGTTGTCAAATCTATACAAATCGCTTGACCTATAGAATCCTGATTTTTTAAAAATGAAAATGGTCTATTATCGACAAGCCCTCCATCAATAAATCGCTTGCCGTCCACATAGTGCGGTTTGAAAACTGGGAATGTGGCACTTCCAATAATGTAATCGATTAACTCTCCTTCAGGTATATCTTCTTTGCGTACATATCTTTTTTTGAATGAATTTAGCTCAAAGACAACTAAACCAAATTCAATTGGAGATTCTCTGATCCTATCTTCATCAAGAAACTCATGCAACAATTCTTTCAGTGGTTCGACATTCAGTCCTTTTTCTCTAAATAACTTGACAATGGTTTGATATATCGCTCTGGGTTTGTATTCGGCAGAAGAACCAATCGTATCAAAGTCACTGAATACTTTACTGTAATCTAATTGCCTCCATAGTTTTTCTGCTAAAGCTAAATCTCCTTGTACAATTGCAGCTCCATTTATTGCTCCTACAGATGTACCATAGACTTGTTTGACTTTTGGCATGAGTGACTTTTCTTCCATCGCTTTCCACACACCAATTTGATATGCACCTCTTGCGCCTCCACCTGAGAGTATCAATGCCAGATCATCGCTCGTTATAGAAAAGGTTTTCTTCGCAATTGGATTTCGAAGAAGTTGCTTTAGTGGTGCTATATACGTTCTCTTAGGCAATGCCATACCACAAAAGTACTAGAGTTTTGGCGGACCATAAAATTGTACGTATCCAATTCGATAAAATAAGTCTTTCTATCGACTTATGAGAGTGCTCTATCTGGATGTCTCGATGTTGTGGTACTTGCAGCAAAAATGTTGACAGCCATATCAGAATAAGCAATACTAAAGCCAACAGTATCATTTGATCTTGCACAAGCCAAAAGTAATAGACAATGGCAGCCAATTCCAATAGCATTGCTGGCAAAACCACATAGCTAATTGCTTTCATATGAAATTGATGGTGCTTAATATCCTCTGCTAATCTAAATGATGGATAAATAAGAATTTGAACCAACCAGATGACACCACACATAAAAGCACTAAGCAAAAGATTGACGAGATATATGGTTTGGAATTCCATGACTACAACCAGTCAATATACTTCAAATCATCCTCAACATCAACATCAGATAATTTTTCTAATTGTGTAACTGTTCGATTATTCGCAAATATTCTTTCTAGTGTTGTTGAAAATACTGCATCTGTGCTCCAAGCAATATCTTGAAATAAAAAGCTGTGCACTTCTTTCATGCCAATCATATAATATCCGCCATCATAGGTCGGCCCAACAACTATATCGGTCTCGTCTAAAGAATCAAAGGCTACATTCAAATGATCTTCTGTCAATTGTGGGCAGTCGCTTCCGACAATCAAGACTTTATCGTAATCAGCAAGTAGACCTTCAAATGCATGTTGCATACGTGCACCCAAATCATCGCCATACTGTAGCTTTTTTATAAAATCGTCATCTGTCCACAAATCATTTTCCTGAATATCGGCAGCATAAAATATAACGACATCTGCATCTACTGCCTTTATTATTCGTTTGGTATATGCGCTCAATTGCAAATAAATCTCGAGTGCTCGGTCATTGCCAATCGTCTTGGCTAAGCGTGTCTTAACTGTTCCTGGAACAGGGTTTTTGACGAAAGTGATTATTGCTTTAGACAAGGCTAAGACTTATCTTTTTTGTCATCGTCCTCTTCTTTATATCTCAATTCTGATCCTTCTTCGATAATCTTTGACACTGCTGTGTACGGACCTGAGACGATCTCAAGGCCATCGTTTAACCCCTCGAGCACTTGTATGTAGTCGTCGTCTTGTATTCCTGTTTTTACCTTAACCATTCTGGCCGTATCAGCCTCAAATAAAAAGACAACTTCTTCAATGTCTTTGTCCTCATTTTCCCTCACGGTTACCGATTGAATAGGCACACTGAGTACGTCTTCTGCTTTATTGGTGAAAATATCTACAGACGCAGACATTCCTGGTCTGAATGGATAGCGTGACATTGAGCTGTATGAACCAGGATCAATTCTCGCTTTGACAATAAAATTGGTGACTTGATCTGTATTTAATGATGCAGAAGCGGCAACACCTGTCGTATTTGCTGCACTATTTGCTATCTCTGTGACAACACCTTTGAATGTTTTATCAACATAGGCATCCACCTCTATTTCCACACTATCCTGCGTGGACACTTTTAAAATATCATTTTCACTAACCTCAACTTGCACTTCCATTGCATTAAGATTAGCTATCCTCATCATCTCTGTCCCCGTCATTTGAATGGTACCAACAACCCGTTCTCCTTTTTCGACAGAAAGGCTGCTGATGATTCCACTTTGTGGTGCTTTTATGGTTGTTCGATTTAGATTCGTCGTTAATTCTTTCAGGGAGGCTTCAGAGCTCTTGACTTGAAATTCTGCTGCTTTTATACTCTCTTTCGAGGACATAATTCCAGCTTCTGCTGCTTTGAGATTTGCTTCAAGTGCCCTCAGATTGGACAGTGACTGGTCATATTCTACAGCTGATATCACACCATCTTTCTTCAACTGCTCGTTGCGAGAGTGGATTTGTTTTGCATTTTCTAAGTTTGCTAAAATTTGTTCTTTTTGTGCGATGTTGTTTTGCATCTGCGAATTGGATATCGCTACTTGAGCCTTCATGTTATCCAATGAGGCTCTACCCCGCTCTACTGACGATACGTATGCTTCAGGGTCAATTTTGGCTAATATTTGGCCTGTGACTACGGAGTCACCTTCTTCAACTCTCAATTCTACTATTTCTCCAGAAACATCTGAACTGATTTTCACCTCTACTTCAGGAAAGATTCTCCCACTTGCAGAGACAGTTTCATAGATGGTGCGCATGGACACTTTCTCAGTGGTTACTTCTTCACCCTTAGGTTTTGAATTGTTCTTATAGACTGCAAATGCTATAAGAGCAAGGAAAATCACCGCCAAGAGTAGTAATAACCACCGTCTTGACTTCTTTTTACGTTTTGTCATGTTTTCTTTGTGTGCTACAAAGTTAATGGTCTGCCAATATAGAAGTCTAATATCTTAGTTCGAAATATATAATCATATTTCGCAATGATTGCATTAACGGAGGCATTATCAAGCTGATTTTTTGCCAAAATGTAGTCATAAGTGTTTATAGCACCCAATTCGAATCGTTTTTCTGCATTGTCAAAGGCAGCTCGTTGGGCTTCTACGCTTTGTTGAGAGGCTTCAAAGGCTTTTTTAGCGGTTTGGGCATCTGCAAGAGCTTGTTGTACTGATCTTCTTAATTGTTGTTCTAATAATTCGTTTTGGGTTTTAGTGGCTTGCAAATTCAATTCGGCACGTTGTACCGCAGCTTTGGTTTGATATCTATTGTAGATAGGTATATTCAAATTGAGTCCAAATCCATAAGCTATATTTTCATTCAATTGATTGAAGTAAGGGTTATCTGATAAGATTGGATTAACACCTGGAAGACCAATGATTGCTTCCATACCATTAAAGATTACTGGTGTCTCATTCACTACTTCTTCAAACCCGTCTAGTTTACGACCTTGATTAGAAAAGTTGGACTGTAAACCACCAAATGCGCCGAGCGTTGGATAAAATCCTCCTTTGGCAATGTCAATCCCCGTCTCCGCACCTAGCAAACGGATTTTTCCAGCTTCTATATTTGGTTGATTTAGCACTGCTTGTCTGTAGACTTCATTAAAAGTCAACAAATCTGGATCGCTAAACAGAGTAACTGCATTTTCATCTGGAACGACCAATTCTATGTCTGACTCGACATTATAATTCATCAATTGCTTCAGATTCAGTATGGCAATTGTGTAATCATTAGCTCCATTAATTAAGGCTTGTTCATTTGTGGCGATTTGTGCCAGTAGGTCTAGTCGTTCGTTCCTTGGTCTAGATCCAGCTTCAATCAATTTATCAATTTGATCTAATTGGTCATTGCTAAGATCAAGTGCAAACTGAGCAGTACTAAGTCTTTCTTTTGCGAACAATGCCGTCAGGTAAGCGCTTGCCACATCTAGTGCGATATCTCGCTTAAGTTGCTCTGTATCCTTTTTAGCAGCATCAAGATTAAACCCAGCCTGTTTCAAGCTATTCTTAATTTGAAACCCATTAAAAATGGGGACTCCTGCATTTAAGCTAAAGGTATTGGAAAAGAATGTGCTAGTCGTAAATGCATCCGTCGTAGGATCAAGGGAGCGACCAAAATTTAAGCCTAATCCAGCTGAGCCAGAAAGACTTGGATATTTAGCATGTTGTGCTTGCTTTTGATCGATAGCTGCAAATTGCTCTGTTTGTTGCGACTGTATTAAGCGTAGTGAATTCGTCCACGCATAAGTGATGCATTTTTCTAAATCCCAAACTTCTTGCGCGTTTCCAGCAAATGAGACAATGACTAAGAGAGCAGTTACAAAATTTCGCATTCGTATGTGTTTTTCCATTGCAATGTTAAAGAAAGTCAACTAAGCTTTTGCTTTTTATCTATGAATTGAACTTAGAATTCGATTAAAGACGTCGACTTATACCCAGCGCACTTGAATCTAACCTTAATAGCTCATTCTCAAATCCGTTGGTTATACAATGTAATAGACGAAGAAATGCCAAATTTAGTTGCAAGAGAGTGAAGATTTTGAATGGCTTATTTACACTGATGTTTCTTTAGCATCTTTATTTCAAGATTCATTATATGGCTAAAATCTGTTCGAGGCCAAATTGCCTACCCCAATCAGGCGATCAAATCGAGAGCCAAATTCAGAATAATAGGTTAATACGGTATACTCGTTTCTTGTCTGAAACCAATTTCCTTCTAACAATGAATAATCAACTTCATCCCCTTTTTTGACAGCATATGCATAATCGTAAAAGCCTTGACGGAGTAAAAAATTGACAGAATAGATATTTCTGTAGGAATCAAATTCCAACTTATTGTCTTCTGTCAATTGCCAATCATTGAAGCCACCAATAATGTATATATCTTGATTTTCTAACAAAGGTGCCGCTACCTCAATATTAAAATAGACCCGCATATATTCTGAGCCCATGGCTCCTCCTCTATCTGCATTTTCTAACACATATTGGCCATTGATGTCATCATAGTCCTGATAATTTTGCCAATATCGATTTTGATCAAGTTGTACCAATGCTTCCGTTAACCCATTTCTATTTTCCAAACTATGTACACCTTCCCCTCTGTATCGAGAACTCCGCAAATCAACTATTCTAAATTCCTTTCCTGCTGGAAATTCAATTCTGCTGGATATGCCAAACTCGATATTATCTCCTCGTACAAATCGAGGCTTAACGCCTTTCATTGCTGTATCCCACCGGTGATTTTGCAATAAAAAAACTTCTATTTCACTCATTGCATTTGAAATCCTGAAGTCTTTGTTGTTAATCGAAATTTCCAGAGAATGGTGTGTTTTAGACTGACTTACATTTCTTGAATCTTGCACTTGTCCTAACACTGTAACCAAAGGTTCTACAACCATGAATCGTCTCGTCAAGGCAGGGACTTTATCGTATTCATCTTCATATACGACTAATAAATAATTCCCAGATAAGGTCCATTCAATATCATCATTGGGTAAGTTAAGTCTGTAATTTGTATAGTTGATGTCGGTACTCCTCGAGTAAGAAATATCATCTATTTCTTCATTATTGAATCCATTTATAAAGTCATACTCATCTAAATCGCTACGATTCCAATTCCGATCACAATGGATAATCTCATAAGTAAAATCTTTATCTCCGCCTTCCAAATCATCAAAGCTTAGTACCAGTCTGCCGGAGGAGCCTAGATCAATTAAAGGCATGGAGGTGGGAAGCCCAGAATGGTGAAACTTTACACTTTTAATATAATTCAAATACACATCATCTTCAAAACGAAAGTCTTCTTGGCTACTTAAAGGATTGAACCAGAGACTTACAAATAGGAAAACAATCGCACTTCTCATACTACAAATAACTTCATTTCTGTCAAATCAAGCTATAAAAACGGTGTTTTAAGCAATCATTAACGAAGAATTTGCTCTCAAAAGGCTGTTTCGTTGCCACTTTGTGATTTTTGTTGAAAACTGGTGGAATTCTATTCAAGAAAGCATTGACTTACTTAATAAGTATGTTTTACATTTGGGTATGGCTTTATTCGGATTTGGAAAACGAACGAAACATCGGAGTTTTGAATACACACCAAGGTATTATGACCCTGATAAGGATGATCTCGATCGTAGAATGGCGCCGTATCGCAAAAAAGCAGGAGAAACAGAAGAGGTAGACGCAGAAGCCATCAAACAAAGAATCAGAGGAAGTTTTAAAAAGCCAATTGGCAAGAGTTATGATAGTGATGCCTACAAGCGTTCTCTCCGAAAATCAAATCGTGTCGTCATGATTGTCATGATGGCATTAGTCTTATTAACACTTTATTTTTTACTAGAGTATATGCCCTCATTTTTTGAGTCATTTGAATAGAACTTCTTAATGCCCGATATCATCCAATTATTGCCAGATGCATTAGCGAACCAGATCGCAGCAGGAGAAGTGATTCAAAGGCCATCTTCTGTGGTTAAAGAATTGCTTGAAAATGCTGTAGATGCTGGTGCAAAAAGCATCAAATTAATCATTAAAGATTCTGGTAAAACTTTGATACAGGTCATTGATGATGGTTCTGGCATGACAGAAACTGATGCTCGAATGGCATTTGAACGTCATGCAACAAGTAAAATTCGAAAAACAGAAGATTTATTCAACATTCATACAAAAGGGTTTAGAGGAGAAGCACTTGCTTCAATTGCTGCTGTAGCCAAAGTGGAATTGAAAACGCGAAATACAAATGCTGAACTAGGAGTACTTCTAAAAATTGAAAATTCTGAAGTGGTCAAGCAAGAACCTTGTTCCATCCCTGTAGGCTCAAATTTTAGTGTCAAACAATTGTTTTTTAATGTGCCTGCACGTCGCAAATTTCTAAAATCTGATCCTGTCGAATTGAGACACATTTTAGATGAATTTGTCAAAGTATCTTTAGCTCATCCAGAAATTGGCTTTTCCTGTTTCCATAATGACAATAACTTATACCAATTAGAGATAGCTTCTTTGAGACAGCGAATTGTGGGCTTATTCAATAAAACAATCAATGACAAATTGATCCCAGTAGAAGAAACGACTGATATCTTACAAGTGCACGGCTTCATTGGCAAACCAGAATATGCTAAAAAATCCAAAGGCAACCAGTTCTTTTTTGTCAACAACAGATTCATCAAAAGTCCGTATTTAGCGCATGCTGTCCGGTTTGCATTTGAGCAACTCTTGCCTGAAAAGGCCTACCCATTCTTTGTTCTCTTTATAGACATTAAACCAGAAGACGTAGACATCAATGTGCATCCGACAAAACAAGAGGTCAAGTTTGAGAATGAACGGTTAATTTACAATTACATCAAAGTCTCTGTCAGACATGCTTTAGGTAAGTATAGTATAACGCCAGTCTTAGATTTTGACAATAATGTGAATCACAATTTGGCTCAACCAAACTTCCAAAGTGGAAGAGCATCTAAGCAAACGTTTGGTTCTCCAATTCCTCATAACGCAGGTGAACGAGCATCCAAATCAGAGATTAACGCCTGGAATAATGAGTTTGAAGAATTGATGAGTCAACCTAAAATAGAACAACAAGATTCTGTCATTATTTCCAGCAAAATCAATAATACTGATCAGGAGGGAAGTCTGGAGCACGAAGTCCAAGTGAAAGCTCCTTTGCAGTTGGACAAACGATTCATTGTGTCACAAATAAAAAGTGGTTTAGTGATCATAGATCAACAGGCTGCTCACGAGCGGATCATTTATGAACGTCTACTCGACTCGATCAAAACAAGTCAATCATCCACACAACAACTTCTGTTTCCGATTTCAATAGAATTGGATATTCGACAAGGAGAATCGCTAAAATCTATGATCACCCAATTGCATCACATTGGTTTTGACATTAGTGAATTTGGTCAACAAACCTTTATCATCCGTGGCATACCTGCCCACTTAGATTCTCAGATGAATCCAGAACAGCTCATCATGCAATTTTTGAATCACTATATGGAGGATATTTCTAATTCTAACTCAATAGATCATAAGCTTTGTCGAGCGATGGCAAGAAGTGAGGCCGTAAAGCGCGGAACAAGCCTTGTTGCTGATGAAATGCAGGGATTGATTGACCAGCTTTTTGGCTGTGAAATGCCTTATACAGGTCCTTCTGGAAGAAAATGCTTTGTAACGATTTCTCTGAAAGAATTGGATTTAAAATTCAATCAATAGTCCTCTCTCTCGTCGAGATGCAAAATATACCAAAAGGTGGATGATTTGACTGATTTATTAGGCAGAAGTGTTGTCTGTTGTCAAGACGAAAAACGCAGTGAATGCAGGTATTCACGAGTATTTTCAACAATGAGAACAGATAAAAGATCAAGTAAGAAACAGTCAAACTATTTTCATTCTGGTATATATCACCTCAATCAACTTTACTTCCTTACCTTGTCAGCAAGTAATTTCTCATGCAGTTTATTATAGAAGGCTTAGGATTGGGGTTGTTTCTATCGGTGTCATTGGGACCGATATTCATCGCCTTGACACAAACAGCTGTAGAAAAAGGAGGAAGAGCAGGAATGACTGTTGGTACAGGAGTCTGGATTAGCGACTTTCTCATCCTTTTTATCACCTTTATGTTCATCAAGAAATTGAGCGCGACGATTGAAAGTGATTCTTTTCAGTTTTGGTTGGGTTTAGCTGGTGGAATTGTGATGATCCTTTTTGGTTTAGGGTCTTTGTTCAAACGAGTAGAATTAGATTTAAATGAGCGAAAGCACGAGTACAAAGATTACTTTGGTTTTTGGCTAAAGGGTTTCTTGGTCAACACCATCAATCCATTCACCTTCCTTTTTTGGTTGACAACTATCTCTACATACATCATCGGACGAAAAATAAACAACACTGAGGCGACTATTTTTCTTGGCTCCATCATGTTTATGATCATTGCTTCAGATGCTTTAAAAGTCATATTGGCTAAGACAATCCGATCCAAATTAACCTCAAACGACGACGGCAAAATCACTGACGGCAATAAATACATCCAGCGGTTTAGCCAAATAGCTGGCGTAGGACTGCTTTGTTTTGGCTTTTACCTTATATATCAAGTCATCTAATTAGCATTCTTTTCCTTCTTTGAATTTTTATCTAATCAAAACAATCATACTTTTGTTCTTTATTGAAATATAGACAAAGATGAGTACGGATTTTCATACATTAAAAATTAAGGATTTAGTCAAAGAAACAGAAGATAGCATCTCTGTCATCTTTGATGTGCCTGATCAACTGACCGATCAATATCAATTTAAAGCTGGACAATATTTGACACTTAAGTTTGATAAGAATGGAGAAGATTACAGACGTGCATATTCCATTTTCACTGCTCCTGGAGAACAAAAGCTTGGTGTTACATCCAAACGAGTAAAAAATGGTGTGATTTCTAATCACATGAATGACAACCTGGCTGTGGGACAAGACATAGAAGTCATGGTGCCTTTAGGAACATTCACATTAGATCTGTCGCATGGTGCCATAAAAGATTACTATTTATTTGCAGGTGGCAGTGGCATCACGCCAATGATGTCCTTGATTAAAACAATATTGGAAGAAGAGCCTAAAAGTACTGTCAATTTGTACTATGGCAACAATGATGAAAACAGCATCATTTTCAAAAAAGAGCTAGATCGTTTGGAAAATATGTACACAGACCAACTATCAGTGACGCATATATTGAGTGACCCTATAAAGACGAAGTCTGGCTTTTTCTCAAAGGCAAAAACAAATTGGACGGGATGGAAAGGTCTACCAAATGCAGAAAACATTGCAAAATTCCTTCAAGAGCAACCAACTAAGGGAGATGATCAAGTCTATATGATTTGCGGACCAACAATCATGATGGATGTGGTGCAGGCGGCATTGCTAGGACAAGGCATTCAAAAAGACAAAATCAAAGTCGAATACTTTGGTTCACCAGATGAAAAATCCGATAGTAAGACTGGAGCTGTACCAGCAGTTGCCGGTGCAGGAGTTGGATCAGTCACCGTCACATTAAAGGGTGAAGAATTCGTCATTGATGTTCCTCCATCAAAGACAATTTTAGATGTCTTGCTCGAGCTCAAGAAAGATGCTCCATTTTCATGTACAAGTGGCGCTTGTTCGACTTGCGTAGCAAAGGTGACATCTGGCAAAGTAGAGATGGATGCCTGTTATGCCTTAGATGATGATGAGGTAGCAAGTGGCTTTATTCTCGCTTGTCAAGCGCATCCGGTTACGGAAGGTGTGTCCATTGTTTTTGAGGATTAGGATTGTAAGAATCAAGTGCAAGAATCAAGTGCAAGATTCAAGTGCAAGATTTAAGTACAAGTGCAAGGTTCAAGGGCAAGACTCAAGTACAAGGGCAAGAATCAAGAGTAAATTTCAATGGATTGCGGTTCGAATTAGGTCGTGATGTATCAAAAAAACACCTGACGCCAGAAGCTGGTTAAATAAATCTTAAGTAAAAAATATAGTGGGCGCAGTCTTATATTTTTGCAGCCACAAAACGTATAACATGTTAGAGAAACTAGAAGTGTACATTGATCTTGCTATAGAATTTGCACCAAAACTATTGAGTGCAATTTTGATGTTAGTTATTGGTTTTTACATCATTGGTAAAATTGTCAAATTTGTCGGTAATAAGTTAGCAAGTTCAAACTTTGATGAGAGCCTTGCACCTTTCTTGACCTCTATGCTTTCTGTTATTTTGAAAGTCTTATTGTTATTCAGTGTGGCAGAAATGGTGGGTATCAAGACAACATCATTTGTCGCAATATTAGCGGCGGCTGGCTTTGCTATCGGCATGGCTTTGCAAGGCAGCCTTGGAAATTTTGCTTCAGGCGTACTCATTCTGTTGTTTCGTCCATTCAAGGTGGGTGATTTAATAGAAGTCACTGGCGACAAAGGTTGGGTACAAACCATCCAAATATTTAACACGCACATAAAGACAGTCACTAATCAAAATGTCATTATTCCTAACAGTAAGATAACTTCAGATACAATTATCAATCACAGTACAAATGGCACTATTAGAGCTGATATGTTTTTTGCCATTCCTTACGAAGAACAATTTGATAAAGTTGAATCAGCAATTCTGTCTGAAATCCAGTCCATCAGTAATGTGTTGTCTGATCCTGCACCGTCTGTAGGTATTGAAGCATTTGATAGCCACAACATCAAGGTTGGTTTATTTGTGCACTCAAAACCTGAAGATTATTGGCAAGTATTTTATGACTGCCAGTTGGCCATCAAAAAAGCACTAGGTAAAAATAACATCAAGATGGCTTATTCAGAGGGAATAGAGCTAGGGCCTATTGGTCAGAATTAACTCCTTTGTACTTCTTGTGCTTCTTAGTTGTAAGCTATTCAGAAATTTCAGCGGCAACCAGCGGTAACTCTTTTCCATTATTTAGAATATTCATTCCGGTTTTGAAATATTTGTGATATTTATTTTCAGTCATGCCTGTAAATAGATCTAAAGAATTTCTTCGTTTTGAAATAACAGTTACAGCCATTTTATCGGATGATATAGATTCAATCCATGCACCCATTACAGAGCCTGACGTAATCATGTCTTTTCCTTTACTCGTTAACATATAACCGTCTATTTTATGCTCTTCAATTGCATCACAACCTCCCCACCGAAACGAGCTTTTTGAGAGTAGCCAGGCATCTTCAAATTGAATGTTATAAACAACTCTTTTCCCTTTTCCTTTTTCCTTTTCCTTAAGTACTGTATTAAGAGTGCTACAACCTAATAACGAAGAGATTATAATTACAAATAGTAATTTAAGCTTCATATTGATGATTTTCATTTAGCTAAAGATACTACCGACTTAATAAAAACCTTTGACTCACTCAACAGAGTCTCTGCTTAGACCTTATCTCAGTGCACAATGTGGGATGTAATTGTGTCCCGTAGGGACAATATATGGGTAGTATAATTAATTGGTTGTATTTGCCGTGCCGTTAGGTACGGGATGTGGGTACATGACTATGTGGTAAGATCACGTTTTGTACCTACGGCACAATGATTTGTATGTGTGGAATGGCTCCCAATATTTAGTCCCTATGGGACTTGATAATCTTTACAAAAATGTCAATTAAGTAAATACTATGAAACATATATTTACTTAAATATATTATAAGTTAACATATGGACATTAATGTTAACTAATTATATATGTAGTAAAGTAGATGCTATAGATGTTA